>NZ_CP051680.1:3000000-3310000 GCF_012849095.1 Cohnella herbarum | reverse complement strand
CGTGGGAATCCGGCAGGACCATCTGCCAAGGCTAAATACTACCTGGCGACCGATAGTGAAGCAGTACCGTGAGGGAAAGGTGAAAAGCACCGCGGGAGCGGAGTGAAAAAGAACCTGAAACCGTGCGCTTACAAGAAGTCAGAGCCCGATCTAGGGGTGATGGCGTGCCTTTTGTAGAATGAACCGGCGAGTTACGTTCACGTGCAAGGTTAAGCTGATGAGGCGGAGCCGAAGGGAAACCGAGTCTGAATAGGGCGCCTAAGTACGTGGTCGTAGACCCGAAACCGTGTGATCTACCCCTGTGCAGGGTGAAGGTGAGGTAACACTCACTGGAGGCCCGAACTCGTGAGCGTTGAAAAGCTCTGGGATGACGTGGGGGTAGGGGAGAAATTCCAATCGAACTCGGAGATAGCTGGTTCTCCCCGAAATAGCTTTAGGGCTAGCCTCGAGGTTTAGCATCATGGAGGTAGAGCACTGATTGGGTGCGGGGCCCGCCAAGGGTTACCAAGTCCAGTCAAACTCCGAATGCCATGTATGTATACTCGGGAGTCAGACGGCGAGTGCTAAGATCCGTCGTCAAGAGGGAAAGAGCCCAGATCATCAGCTAAGGTCCCCAAGTGTGTGTTAAGTGGGAAAGGATGTGGAGTTGCGAAGACAACCAGGATGTTGGCTTAGAAGCAGCCACCATTTAAAGAGTGCGTAATAGCTCACTGGTCGAGTGACTCTGCGCCGAAAATGTAACGGGGCTAAACACACCACCGAAGCTATGGCAGACGCGCGCAAGCGCGCTTGGGTAGGGGAGCGTTGTATACGGGTTGAAGTCGTACCGGAAGGAACGGTGGACTGTATACAAGTGAGAATGCCGGTATGAGTAACGAAAAGACAGGTGAGAATCCTGTCCGCCGAAAGCCTAAGGGTTCCTGGGGTAGGTTCGTCCGCCCAGGGTAAGTCGGGACCTAACGCGAGGCCGAAAGGCGTAGTGGATGGACAACAGGTTGAAATTCCTGTACCACCGTAATCCGTTATGAGCAATGGGGGGACGCAGGAGGAGAACGACGCGAGCTGATGGAATAGCTCGTCCAAGCAGTAAGAGGTGTGTGTAGGCAAATCCGCACACTGTAACCTCAAGCTGTGATGGGGAGGGAAAATCATAGTACCGAAGGTCATGTACCCACGCTGCCAAGAAAAGCCTCTAGCCAGGAGAAGGTGCCCGTACCGCAAACCGACACAGGTGGGCGAGATGAGAATTCTAAGGCGCGCGGAAGAACTCTCGTTAAGGAACTCGGCAAAATGACCCCGTAACTTCGGGAGAAGGGGTGCCCCGGTAGTGTGAATAGCACGAGGGGGCCGCAGTGAAGAGGCCCAAGCGACTGTTTAGCAAAAACACAGGTCTGTGCGAAGCCGTAAGGCGAAGTATACGGGCTGACGCCTGCCCGGTGCTGGAAGGTTAAGAGGAGTGGTTAGGGGCAACCCGAAGCTATGAATTGAAGCCCCAGTAAACGGCGGCCGTAACTATAACGGTCCTAAGGTAGCGAAATTCCTTGTCAGGTAAATTCTGACCCGCACGAATGGCGTAACGACTTGGGCGCTGTCTCAACGAGAGATCCGGTGAAATTTTAGTACCTGTGAAGATGCAGGTTACCCGCGACGTGACGGAAAGACCCCATGGAGCTTTACTGTAGCTTGATATTGAACTTTGGTACGGTCTGTACAGGATAGGTGGGAGCCTATGAAGCAGGAGCGCAAGCTTCTGTGGAGGCGCCGTTGGGATACCACCCTGATCGTATCGGAGTTCTAACCTACTACCGTTAACCGGTAGAGGGACCGTGTCAGGCGGACAGTTTGACTGGGGCGGTCGCCTCCTAAAAAGTAACGGAGGCGCTCTAAGGTTCCCTCAGCGCGGTTGGAAATCGCGCGCAGAGTGCAAAGGCATAAGGGAGCTTGACTGCGAGACCTACAAGTCGAGCAGGGACGAAAGTCGGACTTAGTGATCCGGTGGTACCGAATGGAAGGGCCATCGCTCAACGGATAAAAGCTACCCTGGGGATAACAGGCTTATCTCCCCCAAGAGTCCACATCGACGGGGAGGTTTGGCACCTCGATGTCGGCTCATCGCATCCTGGGGCTGAAGTAGGTCCCAAGGGTTGGGCTGTTCGCCCATTAAAGCGGTACGCGAGCTGGGTTCAGAACGTCGTGAGACAGTTCGGTCCCTATCTGTCGCGGGCGTAGGAAATTTGAGAGGGGCTGTCCTTAGTACGAGAGGACCGGGATGGACGCACCGCTGGTGTACCAGTTGTTCCGCCAGGAGCACCGCTGGGTAGCCAAGTGCGGAAGGGATAAGCGCTGAAAGCATCTAAGCGCGAAGCCTGCCTCAAGATGAGATTTCCCAATTCGTAAGACCCCTGGAAGAACACCAGGTTGATAGGCTCGGGGTGGAAGCGCAGCAATGTGTGGAGCTGACGGGTACTAATCGGTCGAGGGCTTATCCTACACGAACTCGTGCGACTTTAGTCGTCACGAATGATGCTAGCAAGACAAATGATACTCACCTTCTTCTGACCGCTTTACTTCGCATCCAGTTTTCAAGGCGCAAGCCTTGAGTTTAAGATCCGGTCTGGTAATAATGGCGGAGGGGTTCCACGCGTACCCATCCCGAACACGACCGTTAAGCCCTCCAGCGCCAATGGTACTTGGACCGCAGGGTCCTGGGAGAGTAGGACGTTGCCAGGCTGGATCACATGATTTACTTACGCTTACATTCCCTGATAGCTCAGTTGGTAGAGCACTCGACTGTTAATCGAGTTGTCACAGGTTCGAGTCCTGTTCGGGGAGCCATATGGAGAGGTGTCCGAGTTTGGTCGAAGGAGCACGATTGGAAATCGTGTAGGCGTCTAAAGCGTCTCGAGGGTTCGAATCCCTCTCTCTCCGCCACTATTTTACCGGTGTAAGCATGGCCCCTTGGTCAAGCGGTTAAGACACCTCCCTTTCACGGAGGTAACAGGGGTTCGAATCCCCTAGGGGTCACCAATCTTCAAAAAGAATTACCATAAATTGAGGGTTGCATTACATAGGCGATATGAGTTATGATAATAAATGTCGCTTCAAGAAAGCAATCATTAATTAACGACGCGGGGTGGAGCAGCCCGGTAGCTCGTCGGGCTCATAACCCGAAGGCCGCAGGTTCAAATCCTGCCCCCGCAACCAAATGAATTACCCTCGGCTCAACACCGAGTTACTATCGTGGAGCTGTGGTGTAGTGGCCTAACATGCCTGCCTGTCACGCAGGAGACCGCGGGTTCGAATCCCGTCAGCTCCGCCATCTTTACACTAAGTTCGGCTCGATAGCTCAGCTGGTAGAGCAGAGGACTGAAAATCCTCGTGTCGGCGGTTCGATTCCGTCTCGAGCCACCATTACACAACTTAAAAACACGCGCCGACTTAGCTCAACTGGTAGAGCAACTGACTTGTAATCAGTAGGTTGGGGGTTCAAGTCCTCTAGTCGGCACCATTTCTTTTCAGCTAATCATGGAGGATTAGCGAAGTGGCCAAACGCGGGAGACTGTAAATCTCTTCCTTCGGGTTCGGTGGTTCAAATCCATCATCCTCCACCAGTTTTCTACTCTATGTAGGGGCATAGTTTAAGGGTAGAACAGCGGTCTCCAAAACCGTTAGTGTGGGTTCAATTCCTGCTGCCCCTGCCAATAAGATTCAAATTACGATCATGGCGGTCGTGGCGAAGTGGTTAACGCATCGGTTTGTGGATCCGACATTCGGGGGTTCAATTCCCCTCGTCCGCCCCATTTTTACAACAAAGAGGTTTTTGTTGGGGATTAGCCAAGCGGTAAGGCAACGGACTTTGACTCCGTCATCCAAGGTTCGAATCCTTGATCCCCAGCCACTTTCACTCCAAAAAGTGAAGCTAAGCGTTGGAGCATATACCGATTACTTTTCGGGGGCCCCGATAGCCTAATATGCGGAAATAGCTCAGTGGTAGAGCATCTCGTTGCCAACGAGAAGGTCGCGGGTTCGAGCCCCGTTTTCCGCTCCATCTAAAATCTTGACTGTGGCGCCATAGCCAAGTGGTAAGGCAGAGCTCTGCAAAAGCTTTACCCCCAGTTCGAGTCTGGGTGGCGCCTCCAAAAACCTTTAACTTGCGCCCTTAGCTCAGCTGGATAGAGCGTTTGACTACGAATCAAAAGGCCAGGAGTTCGAATCTCTTAGGGCGCGCCAGTAAGAAAACTGAATAAGCCGGTGTGGCGGAATGGCAGACGCGACGGACTCAAAATCCGTTTCTCGCAAGGGAGTGGGGGTTCAAGTCCCTTCACCGGCACCACTAACGAATGTCAAAACCTTAAGGTTAATCGCCTTAAGGTTTTTTTTGCTTTCGCAGAGGGATGACTTTGTGCGTAAAGTTAGAAGAGCACAGTTCCATTTGTACAAGAAACGAATAGCGAATATACATTGAGACAGGTTGAGCCCTAAGCTACAATAAAAGTCGAGTTAATTGATAATGATTATCATTTTCTTCAATAGCTCTATACACTACATTTTTAGAGGACAAAGGGGATGGAATACAGCATGGCAAGTACAAAATTTAAGTTCACGGTAGGGATGGTCGCAATGCTAGCTGCGGCGATCGGATTGGCAGGATGCGGATCCAATGATAACTCTTCGGCAAATGAAGCAAGTGCGCCGCCATCCGAAAGTCAGGCGACTACGACCGCTCAACAGCCTGAGACCGGATCGGAAACTGTTCGTAAAGTGACGGATGAGTTCGGAGAAATCGAAATTCCGGTGAACCCGCAAAGGGTCGCAGGAATTTACTTAGAGGATTATTTGACGGCGCTTGGAGTAGAACCGATCGTGCAGTGGTATCATCCAAGCTGGGGGAAACAGGATTATCTAGGCTTGGATATGCCTCAGTTCGACATCACCGGCAGTATGGAAGCGATGGTGGCGGCCGATCCCGATCTGATTATCGTTGACGGAGGAGTAGACGCGGCGAAATACGAACAGTATTCTAAAGTAGCTCCCACCTATCGCATTCCGGAACAGTATCTCGGTGATTCGACGGAAGTCCTTAAGCAGGTTGCGGATGTATTGGGAATTCCGGAGAAGGCAGAAACCAAGCTGAGTGAGTACAATCAGAAAATCAGCGATGCGAAAGCGAAGTTCCAATCGACAATAGGGAAAGAGACTGTTGCCGTAGTGCGATTAAACATCGGGGACAAAACGCTTGCCTTGTTCGGTACTAAGAATAGATTCACAGGGTTCATCTATAACCAGCTTGGACTCACGCCACATCCGATGACAGTGATGGAAGATTTTCAAAAAGTCCTATCGGAGGAAGCGATACCGGAACTCGATGCGGATCACATTATCATTTTCCCATCCAACGGAGCCTGGGACTCTAAGGAGAACCAGGAAGCGGTCAAATTGCTGGATAGCCCGTTATGGAAATCGCTGCCGGCCGTTAAGAACAATCACGTCTATTCGTACGATCGTTCTCATTGGCAATCCGGAGCGATCATCGCGAATGAAATGAAGATCGATGATCTGTTAAAGAGCCTGGCTCCATAATAGAAAGCGTAGGAATGAAGAAAGCTTAGCAACCAAAACGTTGGTTGTCGAGCTTTCCTTTTTTGTATATAATTTAATTGATAATAATTCTCACTTAGGGAAGATGAATATGATGGAACGCCTTGAGCAATCGGAGATTGGAAATGTCTTATATTATGGACTGACGAGCATTGATGTCCACTCTTCAACGGAGGAGTGGGGGCCTCGAAACGTCAATGAATATACGATGCTTGTCGTGAAGGAAGGTAACGGAAGCTTAGCTTGTGAAAGCATTATGTCAAAGCTGGAGCGAGGCAAATGCTTCGTATTTCCGCCTGGCAGTCCTATCGAGATTAAGGTCTCCGATGTCGGGATAAGCTTGTATCGGCTTACCTTTGATAAAATGATCATAGCAGCTACCGTTACCGGAGCGAAAGACGCGTTGGAGACTTCAGGATTTCCTTGTAAGGGGGAGTTGCTGTGCTCTCCGTTCTCAGATTGCTTAGATTACCTTGAGGGGATATACCGCAACCGTACCGCCCTAGATGAAATGAAGGTATTGGAACGGCATATTCGATTCCAGCAACTGCTGCTCTTTCTTTTACAACAAAATCTTACTCCTAACAAGGAATGGAACGTGAGGCAATCAGTCGAGCAAACGATCGAGCAAATGAAACGTTATTACCACGATCCGTGGACGGTGGAGCGACTATCCGAATTGGCTAATGTCCCTAGGTGGCAGTATACGCGTTTGTTTAAGGGAATGACGGGAAAAATACCGCTCCAGTATTTGAACGAGGTGAGGATCGATAGAGCGAAGCAGTTGCTGCTCGTAACGAATGATCCGATGTTCGATATCGCACAGAATGTCGGCTTTGGCGATGAGTACTATTTTAATCGTCGATTCAAGCAAGCGGTCGGCGTCTCTCCAGGCATCTATAGACGTAACAATCGTGAAAATATCCAGGTGTGGGCACCTTTTCTTGAAGATTATTTGGTCGCACTAGGAGTAACGCCTGCGATGCAATGCTCCCATGCCAACTGGGGGAAACAGGAATATCTCGGATTAAACGAGGTACCGACATTTGATATCGAGACCGAGGATGTCGAAGCCCTTTCCGGCGTCAAACCGGATTTTATCATGATGGAAGAGAGTTTCGAGCGGTGGATCCCGTTTGATCGGTTAAACCGTTTAGCGCCGACCTTTAAAGTAACCCATTCGGGAGAGGATTGGAGAACGACGCTGCGAACGGTAGCCGATCTGTTGGGGAAGATGGATAAGGTCAAAGAAATCATCGGCGAATACGAGCATAAAGCGAACGAGGCCAAGAAAATACTAAAGAGTTCGATTCAAGGGCAGACGGTTGCCTGCCTTCGCGTATCCGATGCCGGTGTTTACTTATACTCGGGTGCGGATCACGGTTACACGGGGCCGGTATTGTACAAGGATCTTGGACTGACGCCTCCGGAACTCGTTACGCAACTAACGAGTCAGGATAGAAGGGTTCCGTTAACGCCCGAGCAGTTGGTTAGGCTTGATGCCGATCATGTGGTCATAACCTTCGATAGGCTTTCGGAACGGGGAAGTCGATCAGCGATCGACGTGATTCATTGGCAAATGCTTCCGGCAGTCCGGAATCAACGAGTATACGAGGTTGATTTCTTAGCATGGATGAATTACGGAGTGCTTTCCCATAACCGGAAAATCGATGATCTGCTGAAGATATTTGCTTGATCGGGACAATATAGCAGCATTAAGCCGAAGCTCTCAAAGGGGATGGAACCTTGAGAGCTTCTTTGTCATATCCGTGCTTGAACCGAACGGGAATATTCGGATGGCGTCTGTCCCGTCACATGCTTAAACTGGCGCGAAAAACTATGGATGCTAGCATATTTAAGCATTTCCGCGATCTCGGTAAAGTTATGCCGGCATTCGCGAATGAGGTTTTTGGCTTTTTCGATTTTGAGGTTTTTATAGTACTTCATGACGCTTTGACCGGTTTTCTGCTTGAACAGGCGTACAAGGAACGATTTGCTGATATAAAGGTGTTCGCACATCTGCTCTAGCGTAAGATCGCCCGTTATATGTTCATCCATATAGGCGATCAGCTTGCCGGTCACGTCATTCTCGCTGCGTTCCTTTGCGGCCGTAGAGAGCCGGTTCCCTCCGGTATCCGCATATCCCTGAGAAATGATGCTCATAAGGAACAGCTCCAGATAAAGCCTGATATATTGCTCGGCTCCAAACGCGACGTCGGTTCTGCGGACCAATCGGTTGTACCTTGGGTCATCGAAAGGAGGCTCGAACGCTTGAAAGCCGTATTTGAGGACGGACGCGAGCAGATTGCGATCTCCGTTGCCGAGATGGAATGTTTTGTTCTCGAAAAAACGCATGGCCGGACTTCGGCATTCGAAAGTGATAACGATCACGTTAGGGGCGATTCGATTGTTGGCCCATAGGCTGTGATGCTCGTTCGGTTGATGGAAAATAATATCGCCTTGCTTCAGCACGTATCCGTTATGGTCGGCGGTCACTTCGATTTCTCCCGCATCCACGTACACCAGTTCCCAGAAATCATGCTGTTCGCCCGCGAATATATAATCTTTGGCAAATTCAAAATAGTGCAGGGTGATCAGATGAGATACCTCTATCTCCAACTTCAGCTTGGTTTTCGTAAAATCCATATCGGAAGTCCTCCGCGGTAATGAATCGGATGCATTGCGAGCCGTCGCTATAGGTTTCGCGAACCTTGGCATGAACTCCTGCCTTCATATCGGCGTTCATGCTTGAAAATGATAAATAGTCGGGCATTTTCAACAAATCTTAGAACGCGTACCGGATCTTATAATAGAGTTGCAATTCTATTCGAAGATAGCGGGGGACGAACGATGAAGAAGGGCATTAACGCATGGTCATTTCCGGCCGGAATGGGAACCAAGGATTGCATTCGCCTTGCCAAGTCCGCCGGGTTCGAAGGAATAGAGCTTGCTCTGGCAGAGGATGGGGAGCTAAGCCTCGATAGCGGAAAGGCCGAAGTTACGGAGCTAAGAGCATTCGCCGACGATACGGGCATCGAACTGACGAGCTTAGCGTCCGGTTTGTACTGGACTTATTCCCTGACCAGCAACAGCGTGTCTACGAGAAGTAAAGCCTTGGACATCGGCCGTAAACAATTGGAGACCGCGGCTCAGCTTGGCGTGGATACGATTTTGCTTATTCCGGGCGCGGTAGGCGTCGATTTTATACCCGGGTCCGAGGTCGTCCCTTATGACGTCGCTTATGAACGGGCGCAAGTAGCCGTTACGCAATTGGCAACGACGGCTGCCGAATACAAAGTCAATATCGGGATAGAGAACGTATGGAATAAATTTCTTATATCGCCTTTGGAGATGAGAAGGTTCATCGACGAAATCGGATCGCCATGGGTAGGCTCCTATTTGGATATCGGCAATACGTTATTAACCGGATACCCGGAACACTGGATCTCGATTCTCGGAGAACGGATCAAGAAGGTGCATTTCAAGGATTACCGGAGGCAAGCAGGCGGGTTGCACGGTTTCGTCGATTTGTTGGCGGGCGACGTGGACTACCCTTCGGTCGTTGCGGCGTTAACGGCGGCAGGATACGACGACTACGTCATTGCGGAGATGATTCCTAATTATACCCATCATACGGAGCAAATCATCTATAACACATCGTCTTCGATGGATCGCATATTGGGGAGGGAGACAGCAAGATGATCAAGATCGGGTTAATCGGCACGGGATTCATGGGCAAGATGCATGCCGCTTGTTACGAGGCGTTGGAAGGCAAGGCGGACTTCCAGGTTACGGCGGTCGCGGACGACAATGTCGAGAACGCTACGATGATTGCCAAGAAATTCGGGGCGAAGGTATACGCGTCCGGGGAGCAATTAATCAGCGAGGCGGATGTGAACACGATCGATATCTGCCTGCCGACGTTCCTCCATACGAAACACGCATTGCAAGCGTTGGATCGCGGTTACGACGTCTTCATCGAAAAACCGGTTTGTCTGGAAGAGTCCGAGGCGGTGCAACTGCTCGAAGCGAAGAAGAAATCGTCGGGCAAAGTGATGGTCGGACACTGCATCCGGTTCTGGCCGGAGTACGAGTACTTGAAAAAGATCAAGGACGAAGGAACATACGGGGCGATGATTTCCGGCGTCTTCAAGAGAGTTAGCCCGCGGCCGACGTGGGGATGGAACGATTGGCTGCTGGACGGTAAACGCAGCGGATCGGCGGCGCTCGACCTGCATATCCACGACGTAGATTACGTTCGTTATTTGCTCGGCGAACCGGAGTCGACGTCGAGCACGGCGGTGAACAACGGCGGTTATGCGGATCATATTTTCAGCACTTACAAGTTCGGGCAGACGGTCGTCTCCTTGGAAGGAAGCTGGGGCTACCCGGAAGGCTTCCCGTTCGAGATGTCCTACCGCGTCAAGTTCGAGCAAGCGACGGTCGCTTTTACTCCGAACGGCTTGGACGTGTATACGGAAGCGGGAGAGCACATCCGGCCCGAGCTGGCCGGGGACGCGCCGCAAGGCGGTGCCTCGTCGGACGTGGGCGGGAATGTATCATCTCTCGGCGGCTATTATAACGAGTTGCTCTACTTCCTGCGATGCTTGCAGGAAGGCAAGGAGATAACGGTTTCTACGCTCGAAGAGGGGATAGCATCGTTCAGGCTTGCGAGAAGAGAAATCGCTAACTCTCTCCGATAATCGAGGTTAGTGTATCGTCCCAGGTTAAAGTTGATAGAACAAGCGCCGTACGGCATAAGCCGAACGGCGCTTGTTTCGTTAGAAACTTCGATAATGGACAAGCACGTTCGAATGAGGGACCAGTTCCGCCTCATAAACGTCTTCGCCTACGCAGGAGATTGCGACGTCGGAACTCCGTGGATCGATCGAGCTGCGGAAGCGCAGCAAACCTTTGCCCTCCGGCACGGTCAGCTTGATTACGTTCGCATCGGCATAGACCGCAATTTCGCCGGACGGAGTCGGCACGGAGCCCTCGATCCAGTCCAATCCTCCAAGCGACGGTTCCAAGATATAGGCCGCGTAACCGGGTTCGGTCGGGCGAACGCCCAATACGTATTTGCCCAGCAGGTAGAGCGGGCTGGCTCCCCAGGAGTGGCAAAGGCTCTTGCCGAACGGTCTGCCATACATGGCGTAATGCTCCGATCCGCTCTGGGAAGGATCGAACGTTTCCCAGAACGAGGTCGCCCCGAGGTCGAGCATGCCTCCCCAATAACTTTTGATTTCTTCCACGACGCGAGACGTTTCTCCGATCCCGCACAACGCAGCCAGTTCGTAAAATCTCATGTAAGGAGTTACGATCCGCTGGACTTCATCGTTTAACATAACGTTACGGATAACCGATTCCGTTTGGGTTTCATTCAAGTAGCCATAGCTAAGCGCGAACATATTCGCGTATTTCGTCACTTTCTCGTCCAAAACGCCCTCGCGCCTGCCGTGCACGAGTCCTCCTGCATCGGGATCCCAGAACGCTTGGATGATCTTCTCCCGAAGCTCGCGGCTCTTGACGAGCAAGGCGGAAGCCTTCTTCGCGTCGTCGAATCGTTCCGCGAAGCCGGCTACGATCTCTAGACTTCGGCAATAGAGCACCTGCTCGAAACAGACCTCGCCCCGGTTGTTCATCTCCGCCCAATCGACGAATACCCAATCGTCGGGCTGGCCTTCAAAGAATCCCGAATCGTTCTCGCGCCCCGCGCAGAACTCGAGCAGAGATAGCGCCTTCGGATAGTGGTCGCGAACGAACTCCGTATCTCCCGAGTAGTCGTAATAATCTTGCAGAGAGAGAATCCAATAGAAGCTGTAATCGAGAATATGATTGATATGCGTTTCTACTGGATCTTTTCCTCGAAGCGCGATCAGAGTCCGGCGGCAAACGGCGTTGTCGAAGAAAGAGTAGTAGTTCATCAGGAAACTTTGGCAGGCGTCGCCGGACCAAACCCACCGGTCTCGTTTAATGCCATCGAGAAAAAATTCCCGCGTCGTCAAATGCAAGGTGTAGAGGGAGATATTCCAGATTTCATTGATCCGATCGTCCGAGCATCGGAATTTTCCCTTGTATTCCACGGGCAAATATTCATAGAGGGCAGATACGTCCTCGACTTGGATGCCCTCCTCGCAGACGACCTGAACGTATCGAAACGCCCGGGATGAAGGATGCGTGTAAGTCATCAGCTTCGGATCGTCCCCCAAAGAAGTTTCGTCGAGTTGGATCAGATCGTAAGTTTCGCAAGCTTCGACGGAGAGAGCCTCTTCTCTCGATTCGCCATAGAACAGACCGATTTGGCCTTGGCCGCGAATGCCGTGCAGTCTCACGTATCCGAAAGTCTCTTTGCCGAAATCGATGAGCGTGGAAGACTTATCGAGAAGGGTTGCGGCAGTCGGAACGATCGGCTCGACAGCTAACTTGTGGCTGGATGGAGGTCGCATCGGATCTTGGAAATTCAGAGAAGCGGCAGTAACGATGCGGTGATTGTTCGCGGTCACTTTCCATTCGCTGTCCGAGACGAAGGATTGCCCTTGCAGGAAAATAGCGGGGCAAACGACTTCCGCGACAACGGATACCGCAAGCAGGGATTTGCCGGCCGGAACCGTGAACTTACTCGGATTACCGTATACATAACGGTCGTTAATCGCGATATTGTAACGACCTTCAACGTAAAGATTTACTTGTTCTTCCTGTTCTAGGTCTATCCATCTGTAGAATTTAACGTTGCCGTAATGCGTATCCAGACGCCAGAAAGGCGGAACGATAGACAACCGTTCGTCCCGCCTTAGACTGACCTCGCGATGCAACCATAACTCGTAATCTCCGGGATAAACGATCCATGAGGCTTCCATTCGCGTTCCTCCAACTGCGTTAAAAGTAGGTTTACGATTTTCTAACCGATGCCGTACCTCCCTCGAAACGAACGAATTCCTTAATGCTGCAGGTGCGTTTACCCGAACCGCGGCTATTTATAATGTCGACTAGCAACGTAACGGTCGTGGCTTTCTCGGATTCGTGCACGTAATAAGTCGTCAACTGGGGAACGCTCACCCTTACGAGTTCGGTGAAACCCGAGCCGACCAGGCTGATGTCGTTCGGAACGGATACGCCGGTGCTTTGCAATCGTTGCAGGACGCCGAATTGAATGATCGTATTCGCGCAGAAAGCGGCCGAGTATTCCAGTTTCAGCATCTCGGCCCTCTTGCAGAGCTCGTAGCCGTTCTCGTCGTTGCTTATCTGAATGAGCGATCGGTCGAGGGAAATACCGGCGGCTTCGTGCGCTTCGAGGAAGCCTTCCAACGATAGTTGGTGAATTTTGTAATCCAAGCTTCCCGTAAACAAAGCAATGCGTTCATGCCCTAGCGACATGAGGTAACGCGTAGCGTCATAGGCTAGCTTCTTATCGTCGAACATCACGTAATTCAAATCTTCGAGATCATCGTACAAGGGAAAACCGTATAGCACGTATGGAGTGTCGTATTCCCGAAGGATTTGGATCAAATGCCCGTCCACGTCTCCGGAAACGATACATCCGTCGATCTCTTTGCTTTCCAGAGCTTTCCGCAGCCTGCTCATGGAATCCGGAGCTTTCGTTACGTTCATGAAGATCAAGCCGTAACCGTAGCGGCTTGCAGCCCGTTCGATCACTTGCAGATCGCTGATATAACGAGGGTCGTCCGCATCACGGTCATAGAGGACGAAACACAGCTTGGGAGAAGTCTCTACGTCGCGATAACCGAGTTCTTTGGCCGCTTGCAAGATTTTGTTGCGCGTCTCGCCCGAGATCGTGCTGCTTGGGGTATTGTTCAGTACGAGGGAAACGGCAGTGCGCGATATGCCGAGGTGCTCAGCGATCTCCTTTTTCGTAACCATTCAGTTGTTCTCCTTCATTCTTCCAGCAAATATAACGATGGTTATATTATAGCTAAATCGAGTGCATTCAGTCAAATTTTATGTAATTTATGGGCATATAGATGTCTATTTTATATATGTATGCGATTTCATTTGAGGTTTAAAAGAGTTTAAAATGACATTGACACTCAAATATAACGTGCGTTATGATTGCCCTGTAAACGAGCTCGACTCGATATAGACAGAGGGGGGTGACAATCAACGTTGTGCGTCAACTAACGGCAATAATCGTAGGCGCAGGGGCGAGAGGCAGATTCGTCTATGGCTCCTACGCGAAAAAGTACCCCGAACAATTCAAAATCGTCGCGGTCGCCGAACCGAACGAGGAACGAAGAAGTCTTGCGGCAACGGAGCACGGGCTTTCGAACGACCGTTTGTTCTCAAGCTGGGAGGAAGTGCTCTCCAATCACCGGATCGCGGATATCGCAGTCATCTCAACTCAGGATCGAATGCATTACGAGCCCACATTAAAAGCTTTGGCATTGGGATACGACGTGCTTCTGGAAAAGCCGATGTCGCCTTTCCCCGAAGAAGTAATCGCTATGGCTCGGGCATCTCAAACGTATAACCGATTGCTTACGGTCAGTCATGTTCTCCGTTACACGCCTTTCTGGTCCAAGATCAAGGAAACGATCGCAAGCGGCGAAATCGGCCGAATCGTCTCCATTCAGTTAAGCGAGAACGTCGGTTATTACCACATGGCGCATAGTTTCGTTCGCGGGAATTGGAATAAGGCGGAGGAGACGAGTCCGATGATTCTGCAGAAGTCGTGCCATGATATGGATATTTTATCTTGGCTGATCGATAGGCGCTGTCTGAATGTGAATTCTTACGGATCATTGCTTCATTTTCGCCCGGAGAATGCGCCTTCCGGCTCGACGTATCGCTGCACGGACGGTTGCGCGGTCGAAAGGGAATGTCCTTACTCGGCACGCAGAATCTATGAAGAAGATTCATCGCATGAATGGTCGCGTTTTATTACGAACGAACTAACGCCGGCAGGAATCGAACAGGCCTTGCTAGAGGGTCCGTTCGGACGTTGCGTCTACCGTTGCGACAATAACGTCGTCGATCATCAAGTAGTGAACATGGAATTCGAGGGCGGGACTACGGCTTCGTTCACGATGTCCGGTTTCACGCACGATATTTCCCGCACCGTTCAGATTATGGGGACGTTAGGGGAAATCAGAGGGTACATGGAGAAAAACGAGATTAAGTTATACCCGTTCGGAAAAGAGGTTGTCGAAGTGCCGTTAGCGGTTGAAGAAGGCGGGCACGGAGGCGGAGACGAAGGATTGGTCAGGGAATTTCTCAAAGAAGTTCGAAGAGAGAACAGCGGCGGCGGGCAAGGATTGACGTCGGCGGAAGCATCCGTGCAAAGCCATTTGATGGCGTTCGCGGCGGAGCGGTCTAGGCTGGAAGGCGGACATTCCGTATCGATAACGAGCATTAACGATCAGAGCATTTGTTCCGTTGGCAGTTGAGCTGAGGTTGTCGCAGCTTCATATAGCATCAACTGGATGAAACCTATTGGGGGGTCTACAGCAATGAAAAAGGTTAACGCATTATTGCTTTCTCTGGTTATGGTAGTCGTTCTGTTAGCGGGATGCGGGGGCAACAACAACGAACCGCAAAGCTCTTCATCGGCTTCCGGATCGAGCACGGCACCTTCGGCGAGCGCTTCCGGCGCTACGGGCTCCGAGAGCGAAGGGGACGTCTATCCGGAAAACGGTTTGTCCAAAAGCGAGAAGGTAACTCTCAAGATGGGTTATTGGGAAAGCGGATCGGGCCGCGCGTGGATGGATCTAGCGGTCAAAAAATTCATCGAGAAATATCCTAACGTAGATTTCGATATTACATCGTCCCCTACGCTCGAGACGATCCTCGAACCGAAAATCGCCGCGGGCGACGATGAGGACATGTTCGATCTGTTCATTCCTCGATTTTCCGGTGCCGGCCAACATGAGAGATTGGTCATCGCCGGAAAAATGGAACCGCTCGACGATTTGTGGAATCGCGAACTTCCGGGGGAAGCGGGCAAAACGTTAAAATCCGTCATCTCTAACGATGCTTACGATTCTGCCGTGAAACTCGGTTATACGGCCAGTTTACCGGTAGCCGGGTACACTGCGGGTCTGTTCTTCGATCAGAAGCTGTTCGACGAGAAGGGCTGGAACAAAAGCCCGGGAACGTGGGACGAGTTCGTTGCATTGCTGGATCAGATTAAAGCCGACGGCGTCATTCCGATCACTTTCCCGGGCGTATATGCCGGATATTTGACGGATTACGTATTCAACATTCTGCAATTCGACTTGGCCAAGGCAAACGGAAGCTTCGATACTTACATCAAGAACTTCCGCAGTTATACGGGGCCGCAATTGACGACGCCGGAAAATAAAGAAGCGTGGAACCGGATGTACGAATTCGGCAAGAAGGGCTACTTCCCATCGGGCGTAGCCGCGTTGAACCATACGCAATCGCAAATGCAAGTGTTGCAGCATAAGGCCGCGCTCGTTTCGACGGGAGATTGGGTGGGCAACGAAATGAAAGACGCCACGCCTGAAGGTTTCACTTGGGGATTCATGGCCGTTCCCGCAACGAACGACGCAGACCAGACGATCTTCGTCAATTCCGGAGTTTCCGATATCGGCTTTATGATCTGGAAAAACAAGCCCGATCTCAACAAGAAATGGGCCAAAGAATTCGTGATGAGCTTGTACGATTTCGAAATTCAGACAGCGGTCGCGTCGGAAGCGGGAGCTTATCCCGCGCGTCTCGATTTCGGCGACGATCCTGCCCGTACCGCGAAGCTTCAGCCTACTCAGGCGGCCGTCATGGATTACGCGACGAAACATAACGTGCAGTACATTTCCTATCGCCGCGAATTCGGTTTGATCAGTCAGGAGAGCGGTACGGCAGATAAAATGCTGAGCGAATTGATCACGGCCGTGGCTACGGGCAAAAAAGATCCGGCTCCCGTATTGGAAGAAGCGGAGAAGCTGAAGCAAGCCGCGATCGAGAAAGATCGTCCCAAACCGTAAGCCATAGTCAAACTTGCGCGAATATCGCGCGGGAGCAGTTCGGGAGGAAGCGATTCCTCCCGATCGTTTGATTTTATCCGGAAAGGGGATGACATGCTTTGAACGCCGGTCATGCACAAGCTTCGCGAAAGACGCCGGGATCTGGCAAAGCCGCAAGGCAAAAAGCGATCTTCTTGATCATTGCGATCGCTCCGTCTTTGCTCGGTTACTTCTTGTTTACCTTATATCCGAACGTTATGTCCGTTTATTATTCTTTATTGCAGTGGGACGGATTAACGGACGCCAAGTTCGTCGGTTTGGATAACTACGCGTATTTGATCAAGGATCATTTCGTCTTGCGAGCGTTAGTCCACAATGTGGTCTATATCGTTGCCGTACCCGCGCTTACCGTCCTTATCTCGTTGCTGCTCGCCTACCTATTGAACAATAAATCGTACAAAGAAAATGCTTTTTACAAAATCGTCTATTTTTTCACGAACGTGCTCTCGACCGTTGTCGTTGCCTTGTTATGGTCGTTCATATTCGACGGATCTTTCGGTCTGTTGAACGGGTTTCTCGAGTTATTCGGCCTGAACATGAACGATTTCTACTGGCTTGGGGATACGAGAACGGCGATCTGGGCTTTGGTCATTCCGATGGTGTGGGGGGGAGTGGGTCTCTACGTCGTTATCTTCATCAACGCGATGGGAGCGATTCCGAAATCGCTTTACGAAGCGGCTCATTTGGAAGGCGCCCGTCCTATGGAAATTCTATTCGGGATCACGATTCCGCTAATCCGCAACGTGATCCGGGTGTGCGTCGTATTCGTCGTGCTCGGTACGTTAAAAGGGTTTGAAATCATCATGATCTTGACGAACGGCGGGCCGGAAGGTTCCACGGACGTTGTCGGTCTTTACATGTTCAATCTGGCCTTCGGCAAAGAAGCGCACAGCTACGGCTACGCTTCCGCGATCGGCATGTTCCTGTTCGTGATCTTGGTCGGAGCAAAGCTGATCATCGACAAAGTCTATCCGGAGAAAGACGTAGAGTTCTAACCAAAGAAAGGAGGCTATTCCGAATGGCGGAGCGGAGAACGTTGGCGGACGGAATATGGAGACTGGTCCTGCTCCTGTGGGCACTATCGATTTTGTTTCCGGTCGCGTGGATTTTCTATCAATCGGTCCGAACGAACGCCGATTTTTTCCAGGATATTTGGGCGCTGCCCTCGGCAATGAATTGGAGCAACTATACGAAAGCTTGGAACGGATATGCCATCGGCAAATCTTTGCTTAACACGGTCTATTACGTGGGCGTAGGGCTGGTGCTGGGCACGTTCCTTACGACGCTTAACGCATATGCCTTGACCCGCATGACGTTCAAAGGGCGCAAGTTGATCTGGGGACTCATTATGCTGTCGTTGTTCCTTCCGGGGATTAACGCGCTCGTACCTCAGTATGTGTTGATGAAGTCCTTGGATCTTACGAATAGCCTTACGGGGCTGATCATTTTGGATAGTTTCGGGGAGAACGTGTTTTTCTTGATGCTGCTCGGCGGGTTCATGTCCTCATTGCCTAAGGATCTGGAAGAGAGCGCGCACATAGACGGGGCGACTCTATTCCAGACGTTCTGGAAAATCATCGTGCCGCTGTCCACGCCGGGAATCGTGACGGTGGCGATCTTCAAGTTCCTGGGCTTGTACAATAACTTCCTCGCGCCTTTTATTTACTTGTCGGATCCGGCGAAATACACGATCGGGGTCAACATGTACCAGGCGAACATGAAGATGCAATACACGTCGGATTGGGTGACGATGTTCGCGGGCGTCATGATCGTCATGGTTCCTTCGATCTTATTTTACGTCCTGTTCCAGAGAAGGATCATGGAAGGCGCGACGATGGGAGCGATGAAGGGATGAGCGCGGGCGGCATGAAAGTGTATTTTCAGGGCGAGACCGGCGAAAAGGACAAAGGTATCGCACTCTTGTGCGACATGCTCGGCTTGCGTCTTACGGATGGCGATGGTATTAAAGTCGCGCTGAAAAAGTCGGAAGCAACCGGGCTTACCGTGTCGTTCGACGGCGCCGAAGCCGAGATCGCTTACTTCGGCGACCACCATTTGTTTCGGGCGATCGGACTGTTAGCTGAATCCATCGGCGCGGGCGACGAGTCGTTCGAGATCCGGGAAGAACCGCAATTCGATACGATCGGGTTCATGCTCGATTGCTCCCGGAATGCCGTACCTCAAGTCGATAGCGTAAAACGTTTACTGCGATACATGGCCTTGATCGGCATGAACGCGCTCATGCTCTACACCGAAGATACTTATACGGTCGAAGCCGAGCCGTATTTCGGCTATATGCGCGGGAGATATACGCCGGAGGAATTAAGGGAATGCGACTGCTATGCGGCGGAACTCGGAATCGAGTTGATTCCTTGCATTCAGACGCTCGCGCATTTGGAGTCTTTCTTGAAATGGGAGGCTTCGGCCGATTTAAGAGACACGCACGATGTTCTGTTGGTAGGGCAAGACCGAACCTACGAGTTTATCGACCGAATGGTGGGCAGCGTATCGCAAATTTTTCGCAGCCGGCGAATCCATATCGGAATGGACGAGGCTCACGGTTTAGGTCGAGGGCGCGCTCTTGATCGATATGGAAACCGCGATAAATTCGAAATGATGAACGACCATTTGTCCAAGGTGAACGAAATCAAGGAGAAATACGGCTTGAAGCCGATGATCTGGAGCGACATGTTCTTCCGGATCGGATCCGCGACGCACGAC
Source organism: Cohnella herbarum (assembly GCF_012849095.1). Classification (NCBI taxonomy): domain Bacteria; kingdom Bacillati; phylum Bacillota; class Bacilli; order Caryophanales; family Paenibacillaceae; genus Cohnella; species Cohnella herbarum. The sequence goes on along the minus strand of NZ_CP051680.1, from coordinate 3,290,684 downwards.
TATTACGATGTCGAGGCCGTCGTCGACGAATCTCATGCCGACCGAATTTCCCGGGGCACGCAGCTCGTTTATTGGGATTATTACCATTACGAGCAGGAGTTCTACGAGGCTATGATTCGAAAACACCGCCAGTTGGGATCCGATCCGGTTTTTGCCGGAGGCATATGGACCTGGCTCGGAACGTGCACGCATTACGACCGCACGATGAAATGCTCCAACGCGGGTTTGCAAGCTTGCAAACAAGAAGGCGTAAGGGAAGTTTTCGCGACGGCGTGGGGGGATAACGGGGCGGAAAATCATCTATGGAACGTGCTTCCGGGATTGCAATTATACGCGGAGCACGCGTATGCCCGTACGTTGGACGAGCGGAAATTGAGACGGAGGACAAGCTTCTGTACGGGAATTTCCCATGATCATTATATGAATTTGGATAAGTTGGATGATATTCCGGGGATTGAGGTTGATCACGGCGACTCGTCCAATCCATCCAAATACTTGTTGTGGCAGGATCCGTTGTTAGGTTTGTTCGACAAACATATCGACAATGCAGACGTTGCGGGGCACTATGGACGGCTTGCGGATCTCTATCGCGATCAAGCCGAGAGTAGCCCGGACTCTCAACGTCTATTCGAGGTTCCGGTCCGACTAAGCGAAGTTCTTGCGCTGAAAGCGGATATCGGGATAAGGATGAAGCGCGCCTATGAATACGGAGATCGCGGAAGATTAGAGACGATAGCTTTAATCGAATTACCTGAACTATTGCTTAAGGTAGAAGCGCTGAGAATATCGCATCGCAACCAGTGGATGGAGACGTACAAGCCCTTCGGGTGGGAAGTATTAGATCTCCGCTATGGCGGCTTGACAGCCAGGTTACGATCGGCGACGGATCGGATCAAGGACTATCTGGAAGGGGGTGTCTTATGCATTGAAGAGTTAGAAGAGACGAGATTGTATTTTGACGACCGGGAAAGACGGGGGGGTGCCGGAACGGACTATTTTACGACGTATCATCGCATTGCGAGTGCCGGAACGATGACTTAGATTACGACATGCGTTTCATATTCCATGATAAGCGAGGGCATGCAGATGAAGAAAAGTCGGAAATTACTCTTGATGGGTTTCATTGCGATTATCGGTTTTTGCTCGATTCCGGTTTCTCCTAGTCAAAGCGTTAAGGCTGCTCCTCTCATAGAGGATGATATGGAAAATATAAGCGATTGGACTTTGACGAATCCAAGCAACGGCTTCATGAGTACATACTCCGGTATTCCCCAAGTGTTCCAAGGGTCCTCCAGCATGAATTTTAGGGTTACGGACGACAATGACGGCATTCCCGACACGACCTCCGTATCCAAGGCCTATTCTCCGAATTTGAATTTGGCAAGCCATGACGTCATGTCCTTCTGGATCCGGACGGATACGCTCGATCCGCTCCTGGAAATCTCTTTGCAAGACTCGGACGGGACGATCAGCAAAGCGAAACTGTCGAATGTCGTCCGCAGCGCTCATCTCCCTTCGGCGGTCATGCCGGATAAATGGATTCAGGTACGGTGGCATTTCAAGGAATTCGATGGGGTAGTAAGCGGAGGAAACGGCGCGATGAATTACGGGGCTATCCAGAAAATTTCTCTTTCATCGACGGATGGCCGGCCCGCCAACATGAAATCGGAGCAAGTCAACTTTTATATCGACGAACTGAACTTCTACGCGAATGCGGATCTCTATGAGACGACGCAGATCGACGCCATGGATAGCGTGACCGCATGGAACACGACGCTTGGCTCCAGCAGAACGCTCTCGACCGCGCAAGTAAAACAAGGCACCTCCAGCATCAAATACGCGGTGACGAATAATAACAACGGAATCGTAGAGTACCCTTCATTATATAGGGCAAACGTCAATTACAATTTGACCGGCTATTATGAATTGACCTATTGGATTAAACCTACGCAAAACCTAACGTTTTTTAACGTCCGCATCACCGACACGGATCAAACCTCCGAAGAATTCAATCTCGCGAAAATGTTTCCGACGGCGGGAGGCACGCTGCTCGCTAACAAATGGTACAAAGGCAGGATTCTATTCCGGGAAGATCCCGGCACGATCGTCGGCGGCAATGGCATAATGAATTTCGATCAGTTAAAAGAGATCGTCTTCGTGACCCGGGACTCCGAACTGCCTGTCGGGGTCGGTACGGACATCTATATCGATGATCTGCAGGCGGTTAAATATAAAGACAGAATGATGCTGGACTCCTTCGACGGGACGGCCGGATGGACGGCGACGCCCGGTTCGAACGTTATCCCGAACGCAAATAATTATCGCGATGCATCACGGGCATCCGTTACCTTCCAGGTTCCGAACAACAACGACGGAATGGCCAACAGTTATTCCGCCACGAAAAGCCTTTCGGCGAATCTATCGTCTCAGGACGTATTGTCTTTCTGGATTCTGGTCAGCAAGGAAACGGACAAGATGATCTTCAGCATCAAGGATGCCGACGGAACGGCTAACTATATCCGCTTGGATTCCATTCTGTGGGGCTCTCAGCTTGTTCCCGGTAGTTGGTGGCATCTCGAATGGCCGTTCAAGACGCAGACGGACGATATTATCGGCGGCAACGGAGTTATGGATTATGGCAACATCACCGGCTTCGAAGTCATCGTCGACGATAACACGATGGTCAAGGGGATAACGGACAATTACTATTCGTTGGACAATCTGGAGGCCATGACGAGCAAAGAATGGACGAGAAGCAAAGAAGACGTTCCTATGCTCGCGCCGACGTCGAACGATTACGCGTCGGATGATTTTCAGATCGGAATGTATCACCATAGCCTTGTGCAACCCGAAAAAACGCTCCATGACATGGCGAAACACGGGGTGGATTTCATAGTCTCGCATGAAAATCACCGTGACGACGTGATCACGAAAAACGCCGGATTAGCGCAAAAGCTCGGCTTAAAGATCGTGCGGCAGGCATTCCCCGTGGCCAATAATAACTCGTTGGACCACGCAGGACTTAACGCGCTGGCGGCGAACGATTCCGGCCAAACCTTCGTTTACGATCCGACGAATCAGATCATTAGCTACTTAAACGCCAACGAGCTCGAAGTCTATTGGCCGAATAAACTGCAAACCAATGCCGCGGGCGACTACTCTTATTATGCCGATCAAACGCGTATGAACGATAGCGCCAAAGGAATCGATAGGCGGGTTAATACTCACCACATTAATTACCTTTGGTATGATACGGGCGAAGATCATCCGTGGTATATGGATTGGTCAACGCTCGGCAATTACGGGGGATTCCAGTGGACGGATCGTCTGAAACAGACCGCTTGGCGAGTGGGGAAGACGAACGCGACGAATACGCAATCATGGTCTCCGAGCAAGCTGGTGCCCAATATGAACGACAGGAATTATAGGCATATCGGACAAGCGCCGTTGAATCTCGACGAAATCGCCGATTTCAAGGATTCGCTCTGGACGAACTTCGAAGGAGGCTTAAGCGGGATCGCCTTTTTCACCTATGACGGGGACGACTGGGCGAACGAATGGAACTTCGTCGATAATGACGGGAATCCGATGAATGACCGGCGTTGGGCTGCCGTGACCGATATGTCCAAACAAATCCGCGCGACGGAAGGCAAACCTTACGCGGAGATGATCTATCCGAGGAGTTTTGACGTCGTCGACAACGGCAACGTTGCGGTAAGCGCGCTTGCCGCTCCGAGCGGAGCGCCGATCGTCTCGGTCGCTTTCGAATACAATGACGGTACGAACGAGATGTGGATTCCGATAGGCACGGCCACCGCAAATCCTTATATGGTGAATTGGAATACGAGCGGACTGGATGCTTCGAAGAAGTATTTCCTAAGGGCGACGGCGTTCGATGGAACCCGGTATTCGGTCGCGGACACGAGTTATTCCGTTTCCGTGACGGCAACCTCGGGCGGTCCCGTCGTAACCGGGACGGCCGTATCGTCGAATCCGACGAACGGGTTGACGTCGATCTTGCTCTCCGCGACGGCGAATTCCGGCGGACAACCTGTGTCGAAGGTCCAATATTATGTGGATACCGTGCAGAAGCCGGGACAAGGCATCGATATGACGGCTGCCGACGGGACTTTCGATAGTTTAAGCGAAGGGGCGACGGCGACGATAACGATCCCGACGATCGCATCTACTGCGCCGATTCTGATCGACGATATGGCGGACATTTCCGATTGGAGCGGCACGGCGACGAGAAACCCGGAATCGGGATTGTTGCTTCTCGATGTCGGAAACAACAACGACGGCATTCCGGATAAACTTACGGCAATCAAGGATTATGGCACAGTGCTGCAAAATTTATCCGGTTTGGATACGTTGTCCTTCTGGTTGAAGGACGTTACGGCTCCTCTAACTCAGTTGCAGGTTAAGCTGAAGGACGTTGACGGTACCGAACTCGAAGCCTCGTTGCCTACTTTCTACGGTGCTAGCAACTTACCGATCGATATATGGAAAAACGTGCGTTGGAACTTCAAAGAAAATTATGACTCGATTGCGGGCGGAAACGGTGTTTTTAATTTCGAAAGCGTGAAATCGATCGAATTCGGCGTGGACGACAGCATGCTTCCCGCTTCGGGAGCACCGCAGAAAATCTACGTCGATCTGATTCGCGCTTTCGCGGAGACGCGTTGGCATGAGCAGACGACTCCGATCGTTTATGTGCGGGCTATGGATAACGCGGGGAATTGGGGGCCGACCCAGTCCGTCAAACTGAACGTGACGAAATCGTCCGCCGATGATACGCAAGGGCCGGTGACGGTCGTGGCGGGTACGAATCCGCGCGGCATTACGGATGGACTATCGACCTTCTTACTGACCGCTAACGCGGACGACGGAGTCGACAATCATGGAGGTTCACGGATCGTCGCGGCGGAATATTTCGTCGACGCGCCGGGATCGAACGGTTCGGGCATACCGATGGGGGCGGTGGACGGAAGCTTCGATTCCATGAGCGAATCTCTCGTTGCAACGGTATCCGCTGCCGGATGGGCGGAGAACAGTAAACATACGCTGTATATCCACGGACAAGATGCGGCGGGGAATTGGGGACCGTTGTATACCGAAACGATTATCAAAACTTCCGCCCAAGGGCCGCGAATACAGAATGCGGCCGCTACTCCGAGAGAGACGGCGGGAAGCGCAACGGTAACCATCCGGGCGCTTGCCGATGAAACGGATACGGGTTGGGGGAGTATCGCCGGAGCGGAATATTTCGTGGATTCGGTCGGATTCGACGGAAGCGGGACGCCGATGTCCGCGCATGACGGGATCTTCAGCGCAAAGACGGAGCAGGTAACGGCGCAGATCAACGTCTCGGCCTGGTCGAGCGGGTACCACACGGTATTCGTTCACGCGAAGGATTCGCGAGGCAAATGGGGACCGATGAAATCAATCACGGTGCGGAAGAACTAGATCGAGAATAGGATCGGAGCGGCGATGATCTGATCGTTCGTGCCGTTCCCCTTGTTAGAAAATAATGGTAATGTTAGACTGATAGCAAGAACCGGAAAGGCGGTGGAGTTGAATTGTCGGATAAACGCGATGAGGATGACCTCAATGAAGAGAATAGTAGGGTTAGAGAACAGACGGAGCCATATGGAGGTTCTGAATCCGAATATGATTTCCAAGGGATGGAAGAGGATCGTTATGAGATCATAGAAGGAATTCGTTACGATCTAAAGCCGGCTCCGACCGTGAACCACCAGCAAATCTCCGGATTGATTCATATCATGCTCTACCAGACTTGCCACGCTAACGGGACTATACTCTATTCCCCGGTGGATGTATTTCTGGACGAGGAAAACCTGTTTCAACCCGATCTGGTCTTTATTCTTCACGAGAATGCATCGATAATTAAAAAGCATAGAATCGAAGGCGCTCCGGACCTGGTTGTTGAGATTTTGTCTCCATCCACGAGCCACAACGACAAGGTTCGTAAGAAACGTCAATTCGAACGACATGGCGTGAAGGAATATTGGATCATCGATCCCGTACATCGGACGATCGACCAATTCATCCTGAACAATAACAAGTTCGAGTTGTATGAAACTTATATCGTATCTGACCGGATGACCTCGCCTATTTTTTCCTGTATTGATATTGATATGAGACGAGTGTTTCCTGAAATAAGCTAAAATGGCGGAAGCCCTCAAAACCCGGGTTCGGGTTTTGAGGGCTTTTTGGCTTGCCTGAGCCGCTGCTATAACCCAAGAGATCGGAAATTTCCGTAAGATTGTATACTTCTTCTCGAATGCAAGTTTTCGCATAGTCGATTTTCAAGCGATTGACGTATTCGATAATTCCGGTACCCCGTTCCTTCTTAAACAAACGTTGAATTCTAACGGCTCGATCCCTGACCGGACCGACTAGAAAGCGGCTCGATTCTTGATGTATCGAAAGGGGCGAAATACGCTTCCGCGAAACGCGCCATTGCAGAGGGCGCGTTCGGTTTTATGTCTTTTTGTTGTGGAAATTTGTCCCCATATGCTAGTATGTTGTCATATGAGGAGGGTTTCTCTACATGACGAAGTCGGCTAAGAATTATTCCGTGCCTGCTATTGAAAAGGCAATTACGATACTGAACGGCATTTCGAAAAACGGCAAAATGACGATTAACGAAATCCATTCCGAACTCGGCATTCCGAAAACGACGGTATTTGTCATCTTGAATACGTTAGAGAGGCATTCCCTGATCGAGAAGCATGACGACGGGAAATACGTACTCGGGCACGGCGTTCTCTATTGGGGAATGAATTACTATCAGCAAAGCGATATCAAGCAGGTGACTCGCCCGCATCTCGAGAAGCTTGTTGCCGGAACTCCTTTTACCGCTCACTTAGCCATACTGGTTAACGATCAGCCGGTTTACATAGACAAGAGCGAAGGGAATGGATTCGTTCGTTTCGCGACGACAGCCGGACAAGCATTGCCTCTGCATCTGTCCGGCGTGGGAAAAGCGCTTGCTTCGGGTCTTACCGACGAGGAAATCATTAAGGCGATGTCCAAAAATTCGAGAGACGATGAGACGAAATCGGAAAAGCTGGCGGACAAGTTAATCGAGGACGTCCAGTTTATTCGTCTTCACGGGTATTCCATCGAGGACGAGCAGATGGAGGAAGGAATCCGTTGCATCGGCGCGCCGGTCTTCGGAGAGAACGGTCGCGTCATCGCCTCGATCAGCATTACGGCATTGAGCAAGGATTTGCCGGCAATCAAATTTCATTCCATCGGCGAGCAGGTCAAAGAAACGGCATTGCGGGTTTCCGAAGAAATGGGCTATCAGAAGAAGTGAAACTGTTTGGTTTTGGAACGAGGCAGGCCGTTTTGACGGACTGCTTTTTTTAACGTTTCAGAAAGTATAAAATTCGTTCTACTTTTCTGAAACGTCTCCGACATAACCGTTCTCCCGCTGTCCCTAAGGACTGCGCAAGCCGTTTATGCTTGTTGCTCGAAAGGAATTGACAATAAAATAGCGCTATGCTAAATTTGGCACATGTTCAATATGTTAAAATAAAATCAATATTTAGAATCTAGTTGGGAATATATTTTATAAACGTCAGGAGCAGCCTCCATGAATCTACGCAGCGAACAATGGTTTAATCATAAGTCCTTCGAAACTCGGTTCCAGCATGCTTCCGCAATGCGCGCTTGCGGTCATGATCCCGAATCGTATGCGGGGAAGCCGATCATCGGAATATTCAATTCATGGAATGATCTGAACAGTTGCAATGCTCCGCATAAGGAGCTCGTCGAGTACGTTAAGAAAGGCGTATTGGCGGCAGGCGGGTACCCGATCGAGATGCATACCATTACGACGGCGGCGGATTTCAACAAACCTTCCGATCTTCCTTACCGCAATCTCATGTCGATGGACGTAGAAGAAATGATACGTTCCTTGCCGTTAGACGGTATCGTGCTGCTCTGCGAATGCGACAAGACAACGCCCGCGCAGTTAATGGGGGCGGCGAGCTGCGACCTTCCGACGCTGCAGTTTGCTGCCGGACATAGGTCCACGGCTTATTTCAAAGGCAAACCGGTAAATTACGGAACGGATTTGTGGAAGTACATGGATATGTACAAAGCAGGGGAGCTGACCGACGAAGAAATGAAGGAGCTGGAGAAAGGCATCTCCTGTTCTTTCGGAGGATGTCCCGTCATGGGCACTGCTTCGACGATGAAGAGCGTGTCGGAAATCATGGGAATGATGCTTCCGGGAACGTCCGATATACCGGCAACGGATTCGAGACGGAAGATTGCCGCCGAACAAACGGGCAAACGGATCGTCGATATGGTCAAGGAGGAGCTCACCCCTTCGAAGCTGATGACGGAAGCGGCCTTTCACAATGCCATTAAATTACTCGCGGCGCTCGGAGGCTCGACGAACGCGGTATTGCATTTGACCGCTATCGCGGGGCGTCTGGGTATCCGAATCGACCTTAAGCAATACCAGGAACTATCCGACGACGTTCCCCTGATCGTGAACCTTCAGCCGAGCGGGTTGTACGGCATGGATGATTATTTTCATGCGGGCGGCTTGTCCGGTGTCATCTACGAACTGCTTCCAAGATTGGATGGAGACTGCTTGACCGCCCTTGGTAAGCCTCTAAAAGAGGTGTATACGAAGAAGTCGGAGAGCCCCGATATCATTACTTCCTTGGAGCAGCCTTTTAAATCGGAATCGGGCATTAAGGTGTTGAAGGGCAATTTGGCTCCATCCGGCGCGATTCTTAAGCTGTCGGCAAGTTCCAAGAAGCTCTGGAAGCACGAAGGAAAAGCTTACGTTTTCGACAGTTACGAGGCTATGCTGGAGGAAATCGATAGCGACGAATTAGACGTGGATGCTTCGACGGTGTTAATATTGCGCAACTGCGGACCATCCGCGTTGGGCATGCCGGAATGGGGAGAAATCCCGATCCCGACTAAATTGCTTAAAGAGGGCATCGACGATATGGTTCGGATCAGCGATGCGAGAATGAGCGGGACCAGCTACGGGACGGCCATCTTGCACGCATCTCCCGAAGCCGCCGTAGGCGGGAATATCGCCATCGTTCAGAACGGGGACATCATTGAGGTAGACGTGGAGCAAGGGCTGCTGCACCTGCGATTATCGGACGAGATCATCGAGCAACGGAGGCAGGCGCTCACCCCGTTCCCGCAAAGATATCCGCGCGGTTTTCTTAAAATGTTCGCCGAACATGTTCTGCAAGCCGATGAAGGTTGCGATCTTGATTTCCTTCGCCCTCATAACAAGGAGGAGGCTCGATTCGTGCCTCCGATCGTCGGGAGAAGCTAAATAGAATTTTCGAATATGTAAAGTCACTTGAGGGCTGCCACGGAAGATCTGTAAAGATCTATGGGGCAGCCTTTTTTCGATTTTTGAAGCAGTGGAGAAAACCCCATTTCTTTGAAAAAGAACTTCTGTAGTAAAAAGCAATGCGGAAATTAGCGATTGACAGTCGTCTACAACCATTATATATTCAAAATATGGAACGTTAATCAATATACTGAATTATAGATGGAGGAATATTTATATGGAATTCAAAGAAAGCGCAAGATTATATGAAGAAGCGAAGAAATACACGCCGGGCGGCGTTCATACATCCATCCGGAATTTGGAGCCCCATCTTGTCTTTAAGAAAGCGGAGGGAGCCTATATCTATGACGCCGATGGCAACAAGTATATTGATTACCAAGGCGCATTCGGACCCTACATTCTTGGCCACAACCATCCTTACGTGAATAACAAGGTTATCGAAGCCTTGGGGCGTACCGACCTATATGGAACGGGATCTACGGATCTGGAGATTGAACTGGCTGAGAAAATATGCAAACACGTTCCCTCCGCGGAGCAGGTACTGTTCTGTAATTCGGGCTCGGAAGCGACCTACCATGCGATTCGTCTAGCGCGCGCGGTGACCAAGCGTTTCAAGCTGATTAAGTTTCAAGGTTGCTATCATGGCTGGCACGATTACGTGGCCAGAAATATGCTAAGCTCTTGGGATATGATAGGCAAACGGGATCCCGGTTCCGCCGGAATGATGGAAGAAGCCATCGACAACACGCTAGTCTGTACCTTTAACGACCTTGAAGACGTAGAACGCACGATGAAATCGAATGACGGAGAAGTAGCGGCGCTTATTATCGAGCCTATTCCTCATAACATTGGGTGCATCATGCCGCAGCCGGGCTTTCTTGAAGGGATTCGCAAATTGTGCAACGAGCACGGAATTATTCTCATATTCGATGAAGTTATCACCGGATTCCGCCATGATATCGGATGTTATCAGAAGGTTGCCGGCGTAACTCCGGATTTAACGACGATGGGCAAGGCGATGGCGAACGGATTCCCGATCGCTGCCGTTGCGGGCAAGAAAGCGTACATGCAGCGCTTCAATACGCAGCCCGGCGGAGACGTCTGGTTCGCGGGAACTTACAACGGCCACGCGGTAGGTACGGCCGCATCGATCGCGACCCTTGAGATGATGGAGAACGAACCGGTTCACGAGCATGTCTTCCGGTTGGGAGAGAAGATGCGCGGCGGGCTTCGCGACATTCTTAAACGGTTGGACATCGAGTCGTACGTCGCCGGCTTCGGTTCCGTTTTCACGACTTATTTCATGGGCTTCGAACCGAAAAACTACAGCGATCTCCAGCATAACGACGCCGAATTCTACGTGGCTTACCGCAGGGCGTTGATGGAGAAGGGAATATTCAAGCTACCGATGAACATGAAGCGGAATCATATTAGCTACAGCCACACGGACAAGGAAATCGATTATACTCTTGAAAGCATAGAAGAAGTATTACGGGATATGAAGGGGAAAAAGTAGAGGATTTTGAGTAGACATATGCATTTCTCCATGTCACAATGAATTAACATATTGAATTATAATTATGATATTAATATTTATTAAATTGCGCATTGTCAATCTAATTCTGAATCGGAGTGAATGATTGTGCCATCCGTTTTAACGGACCATGTTAAGAGCGATCGAATCGTACGGGATACGTTTCAACTTGTGAGTACGCCAAGCCCGACGGGGGATACCCGGGAAGTTGCCGCCCTCTACGAGCGACTTCTTCAAGATGCGGGTTGTAAAGTAGAACGCTTTGATTTGATTAACAACAATCCAACGCTTGTCGCGACCTTTGGCGGAGACCTTCCGGGCAAAACCATTATTTTCAACGGACATATGGACACCGTGACGATCGATCATGAGCCGGCCGCTATTCGGGAAGGACGGATTTACGGCAGGGGCGCATGCGACATGAAGGGCTCGCTAGCTTGCATACTCGAAGTGCTCAGGGTGCTTAAGGATAGCGAGACGAAGCTGCATGGGAAAATCGTGATTATCGCGAATAGCTTGCACGAGAGTCCGGGCGGTCGCGGCGAGGATCTTATCGCCTTAGCCGAGAAAATGAAGTTGAGCGCGGACGTGGCAATCGTCATGGAAGGCGCGACGACGGAATGCACTGTGGCCCAATTCGGCTCCGCTACTTTTGAAATTACGATCCGAAGGGAAGGCGAGCCCAGCCATCAGTTGTACACGCCTCCCGGAACGGCGAATCCCATTCATGTCGCGTCCGATATTATTCAGCTTCTGCGGGAGTTGAACGTAGAACTGGAGAAGGATTACGTCGAGGATATCGGATATGCTTCTTATTTTATCGGCTCCGTCCACAGCGGACAATTCTACAACCAGCATCCCAAGGAAGCGCAAATCGTCGGCGTGAGACGTTACAGTCCGCAGACTACTTTCGAGGATGTCGACAAAGAATTGCGAACGCATTTGGATCGAATTGCCGCCGAGCATGGGGTTGAGGTCATTCTCGACCTAGTGAAGGTGCGCGACGGGTACCGACTGGATAAGAGCAATCCGGCCGTCGAAGTTCTCGTTCAAGCTATTCAGAACGTTAGGGGCATCCAGGTTCCTCTTGTCGGGAAGAAGCTCGTTACGGATGCGGGGATTATCGCGAACGATTTCGCAACGCCGGCGTTATGCCACGGTCCCGATCAACGAAGCGCTCATGGCGATGTGGAATTCGTAGAAATCAGCGAGCTTGAATGGACGACGAAAGTTTATTTGGAGTTTATAGATGCTTATATGAAAGATTAGGAAGAGAGTGTGGCAGAGGCGCGACGGAATAGGATCGAGTAGAGTTTATTGGATGGCGGCGAGCAAGCTCTGTAATTTATGCAGGCCTTCTTAAGTCCGACATGATCTTCGATTGCAAGGAAATCGTAAGCTATATTTCGAACTGCATGTCTTTGTCGCACGGCGATATCGTAACGATCGAGATCGAGAAACTCGGCGCCATTACGAATCGCATGGTCAAAGAATAGGATTTCAAACAAGGTGCAAGAGTCTACGCGACTTTTGCACCTTGTTTTATGGCCTATATTGGCTGCTTGAGGCAAATTGCCGCTATACCTTGGCGATGACCGTACGCAAGTACTCGGATGGAGACATGTCCGTGAATGATTTGAAGTGTCTGGAGAAGCTGTGAACGCTTCCGTAACGGAGCAGCTCCGCGATCTCCGTGAACGTATGCCGCTGGGCGCGTATAAGACTTTTGGCTTGATCGATCTTCAGTTGGCGGTAGTGCTTCATGATGCTTACGCCTGTGCAATCCTTGAACAAAGTAAGAGCATGGCTCTTGCTGAGGTTAAAGCTCTTATAGATGTCCTCCAGCCGAAGGTCGGCGAATACGTTCTCTTCCATGTATTCGCGCATGCGGTTAACGAGGTCATCTTCGCTGCGCCGCTTCGTGGATATCGACAAACGCTGATCCCGTCTGGCTAATCGGTCGCCGGCGTCTCTCAAGCGGATCAATAGCATTTCTAGATGAATTTTGATTAGTTGCTCCGTCCCGATCGGAGCGTCCGGCTTCCTTCGGAGGGTATGATTGCGAGGATCGTCGAACGGAGGAAGGAAGGCGGCGAAGCCGCTTTTCATAATTTGCGCTAGAATCTCCCTCTGTTCGGCATCCAGCGTGAATATTTTGTTTTCGAAATAGGCCATTTCCCTTGAACGGCACACGAACGAGAGAATGATGACGTTAGGCGCGATTTTCTTGTTGGCCCAGACTCCGTGGAACTCGTTCGGCTTATGGAAAATCATATCCCCTTGCTTCAGCCGGTAACCTTCCGTATCCGCGAATACTTCCATTTCCCCTTTATCCACGTAAACGAATTCCCAGAAATCATGCTTTTCTCCCTCGAACGCGAAGTCTTTGGAAAATTCGAAATAGTGAAAGGAAACGAGTCGATTTACGGCCAGCGGCTCGAGAAGCTTGGTGCGGGCGAATTTCGTATTCGGGTTCGTCATCGGCTTGGCCTCCGTAAAATTTAGTTCCTGAGCCTATTATAGCACGATGCCGCCGAAATCTTATTCGTCTGAACGCAAGCCTAGCAAATCCTGAGAGATTCGCTCGACGTCTTCCGCGGGACCGACGAAATAATAGACCTGCAAGGAGTCAGTCGAAATCCCCGGAACTTCGACGTTGGTATCCGACGTAGGAGACGAATTCGATCGCCGAAGCCGTCGAAGACGCCGAAGACGTGTTCCGGGTATAAGGATTCGGAGTTAACGCGACTTTGGAGCCGGGCGACGAGATTGGCATCCGCATCGAGAAGATCGGAACGCTCACGAACGAGAATCTCTATGTCGGCTATGAAAACTTCGACGATAATCCTTCGGAGATCGTAGCTAGCGATATCGCACCCGGCGAGTGGTGGGCCAGCGGTGCCGATGACGACAACGAGACGTTCATAACGGGACATCCGGCTGCCGCGTCTTATTACGGATTTTTCAACAACTCGAAAGCGGTGAAGGTGGAGTACAGCGGGCCGACCGTGAACAGCGGGTACAACGGGCAATGGGAAGCATACGCAACGGTGGGGGAAGATCGCTGGAACTCGATTCAAGATGACTAAATGAAACTTCCCTCGGCCTAATTGTTAAAGATAAAATGAAGAAGATGCGATAGAATAGGGTGATGGACTAGATAAAGGAAATGGGGGAAGATGAACGTGATCGCCGAATTAGTCATGAACGTGCAAGCGAAGTTGGGTGAAGGCCCGCATTGGGACGAGCAGTCGCAAAGCTTGCTATGGGTGGATATTACGGGGCGGAAGATTCATGTCTATGACCCGAAGAACGACCGGGAGACAACGTTCGACTTCGACCGAATGGTAAGCGCCGTCATTCCCGCGCAAGACAAGGGATGGGTGTTGGCGATGCAAGGCGGGATCTATAGTTTTGATCCAGAGAATGGGGTTCTGGAGCAGATTGAAACGGTAGAGCCCGATCTTCCCCGCAATCGGCTGAATGATGCCAAATGCGACCCTCAAGGCCGACTGTGGGCCGGAACGATGAGCATGGACGATTCTCCGGGCGCGGGAGCTTTGTACATGCTTGAACAGGGTGGACAACTTCGGATGGAGTTAACCGGGATCGGTTGCTCTAACGGCCTAGCTTGGGATGAACGGAAGCAACGGATGTATTATATCGATACACCGACTCGACGCGTCGACGCTTTCGATTTCGAGCCTTCAACGGGGCAGATCCGCAATCGGGAAACGATTATCCGGTTTGCGGAATCCGCGGGACTGCCGGACGGAATGACGATCGATTCGGAAGGCATGTTATGGATCGCCCATTGGGGAGGCGGAGCCGTCTCGCGTTGGAATCCGGACACGGGGGAGCAGATCGGAGAAGTAACCGTTCCCGCTTGGCATGTCACCTCCTGCGCCTTCGGAGGACCGGATCTCAGCGATCTCTACATTACGAGCGCTCGGGAAGGAATGAGCAGAGAACAACTCGATCGTTATCCTCTATCCGGCGGGTTGTTCAAGGTGAAGACGGATGTAACAGGAATTCGGGCCAATCGATTCGGCACGAGAGCAGAAGCGGGTTCGCGACTCTAGATGCAACAAACAAGGCTTGTGGCTTAACGGCAAACACCGCTAGCACAACCCCTCAAGGGTAGTGCTAGCGGTGTTTTGTCGAATCGAACGCGAATCATTGCCTCACAAAGCGAAGGCGGCTTTGGCCCACGGGTAATCGGGGTCGGGTTGGGTTCCGTCTTTGTAGGTGGAAATTAAAGCCCACCGGTCGGCGCCAGACGTATTGGGATAAGAGGCATGCAGCAGCAAATCGTGGAACACGATGGCATCCCCTTTGGAGGCGGGTAAATCCACGACTTGCGATTGATCGATCTCTTTTTCGTCCAGACGATTCGTGAATCCCAGATTATCCGACGCGTTTCCGTCATGGTTGACGGTCGATAAATGCGATCCGGGCACGATTTTTAAGCAACCGTTCTTCCGATCGGCATCGTCAAGCGCGATCCAGACCGAGTATTTATGGCTTCCGTGCCAATACGAATAATCCTGATGCCAAGGCGATCCGAAATCGGTGCTCGCGTTTTTGAATACCAGCTTGTCGTTCAAGAACACGACCGAATGGCCGATGATCTCTTTTAACGCGTTAGTCAACCGGGGAGTCACCGCCGCCTCCTTAAATAGGGTGCTTTCCGGGGTCAGCCCGAGGAATACCCCCGATTTATCGACTTCGTGCTTCGATAGAATCGCCGCGGCTTCCTCTTTCAGCTTTTTGGTTTCCTCTATTGTGTATAGCTCTTTCAGAATAACGTAACCTTGCTTCTCGAATTGTTCTTTAATGGAATCGGCCATGTTCATTTCCTCCTCATTTTTTCCTCATTTCCTCCAATGCACGGTTCGGATCTCGCTTGCGGATTTCCCGGTTAAGCTTCTCACCATTCTGGAATAGTGGTATCTCGACTTGAACCCGCATTGTTCGGCGATCTCCCCGATGGACAAACCGGTCGTTCTCAACAAGACAAGACTGTGCTCCACGCGATAATGCCACAAATACTGAATAAGCGTTACTCCTTCGTTTTCCTTGAAGACGCGTGCGAGATGACTGACGGAAACGTTAAAGCGTTCAGCGACTTCCCTCATGCTTAAAGGCTCGGAATAGTTTTCATGTATGAAAGTTTTGACCTCTCGAATAAGGGGATTTGCGATAATAGCGTCGCTTCCCAAGCTTTCCGCGGCATACAATCGGATCGCCGTCAGACCGAGAGCGTTCTGTACGTTCCGATGCTCCGGGGTATCTATCCGTTGTTGCAAAACGGATAAATCGACAAGTCGGTTCATTTGCTCCGATATCGGTAGAACGCAAGGCATCCCGTTTAATCGATTTTGCATATCGGATCCGTAGTCTTTCGGGCTTGCCGTGATCCAGCGATGCCAGCTTTGGCACGAAGGATCGAACGCAATATACACGGTTTGTCCGGGGAGCAAAAGCATGACTTGTCCCGGACGCACTCTATAATGAGTGCCGTCGACATCCACCTCCATGGACCCCGAGTGCAGTAGAATCAATTGAAATTCCCGGTAATAACGCGGTCCGTACGTTCCACCCGGAGGATGGACGACGGTGCCGGCTATGCATTGTTCGATGGAAATTTCAGAAAACGGCATCTCTTCGCGCATTCGATCTATCCCTGCCTCTTGGTCGTTTATGAGATATATACTATTGGTTATTGGTGAAGAAGAAAATGCTTGGGAGAATCGGAAATGTGTCTGTATCGATCATTTGATCGTATATCCTATTTTATCGGTTGATGCGGCGAAACTGCGGACTTATTGCCACGTTTCGCGGTCTTTTTGCTAAAGAAACCGCAAGGAAGGATGGCTTACACTCAAGGGAGAGTCATATGGATGAAAGAGTATAGGAGGAATCTCTGTGAACGTATTGGCGGTAGGTTGTCATCCGGACGATCTGGAGATCGGCTGCGGCGGGACGCTGGCGAAGTTGGCTGCGCAAGGGCATAAGGTGACGATGGTACATGTGGCTAACGGGAATAAAGGCCATAAGATTATTCAACCTGAAGAACTGAAAAATATCCGAAGGCTGGAGGCCCGGGCTGCCGGCGCTCTGATCGGCGCGGAAGTCGTAAGTCTGGATGTGCCGGATTTAGCCGTGAAGTCGGACCAGGACGAGTTGATCTGCAAGCTGGTCGAGGTCATTCGGCGCGTTAAACCGGATTATATCATTACACATCCGCCCGAGGACTACATGAAGGACCACATGGAAGTGTCGCGCGCGGTATTCGATGCCAGCTTCGCGGCCACCGTCCCTCATTATCGCGCGGATGCGAACGAAGAGGCCCATCATAAAGTCGCTCCCATCTATTACATGGACACGCTCGCCGGAGTCGGCTTTCTCCCTACTGAATACGTGGATATCAGCGACCATATCGAAACGAAAATTCAAATGAACGATTGCCATGCCAGTCAGATCAAATGGCTATACGAGCACGATGGAATCGACTTCCTCGATTTCGTCCGGACCGTATCCAAATTCCGCGGGCTGCAATGCGGCAAACCTTACGCCGAGGGCTTCAAGCAATGCCAAGCATGGCCTCGTTTAACGACGGAGAGACTGTTGCCGTAACCGACATCCATCTGAATAGGAGAGTGCTAAGATGAATTTTAATCAAACCGTACAAGGTTCCCTGCTCGAAGGTTTCTATCCCGCGGGATGGGATATGGAGAAGATCGATCGTTGTTGCGCGAATTCGCCGGAGACGATCGAAGAGCGTCAATCTTTCTGGAACGACGGGTTTCAACCGATCCCTTGCGCCGAAGTCCAAGAGTTGGACGTGAAAATGGGCCACGAGATCGCCCTGGAAATCCGACGAAGCAAGCAAGCGAACCGCAAAGTCGCGTTTATTCTGCCGGTAGGTCCGATGGGCATGTACAAGTGGGCGGTCTACTTCCTGAAGGAATGGGATATCGATTGCTCGCACGTCTACGGATTCAACATGGACGAATGGAGCGACGGGGAAGGGAACACGCTGCCTTCCGATAACCCGGGTTCGTTCCAGAACGCGATGGAGCAGGCATTCTATGGCCCGCTCGGCAAGCTTACAGTGCCAGAGAACCAGCGTCATTTCGCGACGAAAGCCACGCTCCCGGCTTACGCGGAGAAGATCGCGGCGTTGAAGGCGGAAGGCGCCGAGCTTATCACCGTATTCGGTATCGGGCGCATGATGCATATCGCGTTCTGGGAACCGCATTTCGGGGCGGAGTTCGCGACGGACGAAGAGTGGAGCGGGCAGACTCACCGCATCGGCGCGCAACTGCATCCGCTAACGATCGAGCAGAACGCGATCACCAGTTTCAAGAGCCGGACGACTCTCGTTCCTTGCCGCGCGAACACGATAGGACCGGGATTGTTTCTGCAATCCGATCGGATTATCGGCGGATGCGACGGAGCGTTGGGACGCGGCATGCAGTGGCAAGGTTTGTCGCTCTGGACGACGCTGCGCCATGGGCCGGACAGATGGTTGCCTTCGACTTATATGCCGACTTTGCCGGGCAAGCTGTTTTATTTGAAAGATTTGGCAGGACCGCTAGAAGCGGACATGAACTAACGGTATAATCGGATTATCGTTAGATTCATAGTCAATGGAGGTCTTTATGTCAAAGCTTGGTGAAATCGGAACTTATATTTGCGAATATGTGAATTATTCGGATGCCGCGTGGGGAAGCATCGTAGGCGCTAATTTGGTGGACGTCGAGACCGGAGGGGCAGTGCGGGAAGAAACGATTTTGAAAGCTTGTTGGGATCGAAATGCCCTATACGTAAGATTCGAGTGCGTGGATACGTATAGCATCTCTAAGTTTACGAATCGCAAAGATCCTCTGTGGGAGCAAGACGTCGTGGAAATGTTCATCGACGAAGAAGGAGATTGCAAGCGGTACATGGAACTCGTCGTCAGCCCGAACGGGGTAGTATGCGATCTGATGATTAATCACAAAGACGACAATGATCCCCTCAGCTTTAACATAAATCGAGAATGGGAAGTGCAAGGCTTCGAAACGAAAATCGAGGTTAACGAGAATAAGCGGACTTACACTTTTACGATTTCATTCGATAATTTCGTGCAGCCCCCGTCGAACGGAACGATGTGGAGAGCCAACTTTTTCCGCATCGACGACGAGGAAAACGGAACCCGGCATTATCAGGCGTGGTCCCCGACAGGGGCAGTGAATTATCACATCTCCGATCGTTTCGGAAAGTTGGTATTCAGGGGAGCTTAGACGAATCTTTGCTTAACGCGAAGTCGTAGAGAAGGGGAAGAAGCCTTGGAGATCGCGAGATCTCTAAGGCTTTTTTTTGCGCTATTGACTGCAGCTTCGATACGCCCGAGGCGTCAGACCCGTCTTCTTCCGAAACAATTCATGAAAAAACTTCAAGTCCCTGTAACCGGCTTTAGCGGCGATCTCCTTGACGGGCAGCGGGGTTTGCCGCAGCATCTCGCAGCATTTTCTTATGCGAAGGTTCTGAACGTATTCCGTGAAGGATTGCCCCGTCGCCTGTTTCAGCATTCGTTGCAAGTAACTAACGCTGACGTGAAGCAGGGCGGCGACTTCGGATAGGGTAAGCGGCCGATCGGAATGGCGCTCGATATATTCGAATACTTTAGCTAGTTGAGAGATTGCGGGAGCCGTCTTCTTGCGGGACAACTCCAGCCGGCACAGGAATACGAGCAGTTCGGTTAAGCGAGCATATAGTACGGCTTCGTATCCGGGCAACTCGGTTTGATATTCGCGATAGAGTGTTTCCATGCAGATTTTCGCTTCATTAAACGAATCTTTGAATCTGCGATACGATTGGCCGCCGCCGGATAAGAGAAACAGGACATTTTCCGGCAACGGGTAAGCTTGCGTTAGTTTTTCCGGCACCGACGGATCGAACAAGCAATTATAGACGATCAATTCGTCTTTGGGCGCTTCCGATGATGGGCGGTAGACGTGACGGGTGCCGATCGGAATAATGAACAAATCGCCTTTCTCGACATAGATCCGCTCATCCCCGATATAATGGAACCCTTTGCCTTCGGCGACGTATTGGATTTCCACGAAATCGTGAATATGGATAGGCAACGTGAACCGCTCCCGCTCCCTCGTGACCGAGATTGGAAAATCGGGCGTCCAGAACAGCTTTCCTTCCAATGTGAACGGAGTGGATTCCATGGCAATGCTTCTCCTCATCTTGTGTGTGTGATTGCCCTATTAATAACACATTATGCCCCCTATAAGCAATGGAAATCGGCATGATATGCTTGGAAAAAAACAACCGGGAGGAAGACATAGGATGAGCGCAAAAGGTTCCGGGCGGCAAGCGGAGGAGATCAGGCACCGGTCCGATCTGAACGTGGAATGGGAAGCGGATTGGATATGGAGATCGCGGCGCGTTCGGGTGAACGATTTCGCCTATTTTCGCAAGGAGATTCTCGCAAAAGGCAAAGTAGCGTCGGCACGCCTATTCTACTCCGCGCATAACGTCGCGAAAGTGTACTTGAACGGAGTTAAACTCGGCGGATACGTGTCGCCTGCTCCGACGAATCCTTTGAAGCGTAAGGCTTATATGGCTTATGACGTTTCGGCTCTATTGACGGAAGGCAGCAATTGCATAACTGCCGATGCCCACTATCTGGGCGGAAGCGGTCAGAATTATTACAATGCCCTGCCCGGTTTAAGGCTTCAGCTTCATGTGGTATACGAGGATGGATCGGAGACGGTCGTCAAATCGGATTCGTCGTGGCAGGTTTTGAAAGAAATGCCGCATGCGGTCGGAACGCCTTATCAGCAAAATCGCCGGGTATCGGCGATCGAAGATTACGACGCTCGCAAGCTGGATCCGAATTGGCGGTTGGCCGGATGGAGGAAGAACGGGGCGACGACGAGGGCGAAGCTGGCCAAGATTGGGCGGAAAGATTGGCCGATGTCCGTCCAACGAATACCGGAAGGAGCTATCGAGGAAGTCATCGCATGCGCTAAGTTACCGCAGCCCGCAGTGAACGATGAGTCTCGCGAGCGTCCGCAAGTGTTCGATACGGGCAGAATCGTCTCCGGTTGGCCGAGGATTTCGCTCAAGGGGATTGCGGGAGCGAAAATCCGTCTCAGAATGTCGGAGGATTTAGACGAGAACGGCCGGGTCAAACACAATGTAACGAACGAACACTCCGATTATTACTACGACGAGTATACGATGCGCGGGGACGAAGTCGAGACATGGCAGCCGGACTTTTCGTTCAAGGCGTTCCGTTACGTAGAGGTTACCGGATACCCGGAAGAGATCGAACCGAATAACGGAGGCGTCTCGGTCTGTTTGGCTTATACGAATATGAACTATGCAGGTAGCTTTAACTGCTCCGACCCGCACCTTAATGCCTTGTATGATGCGTGCATCCGTACGCAGAAAAACAACACGTTGGGGCAAACCGTGGATTGCCCTCATCGGGAGCAAGCCCAATACACCGCGGATACGGACTTGCAGGCCGAGTCGCTACTCTATAATTTCGACGCGATCGACGTACTGGAGAAGACGTTGGGAGATTTCACCGATGCGCAGATGGCCGACGGTACGTTCCCTTTCGTCGCGCCTATTAATTACGAGCATGCCGATTTCAACTTGCAGATTCCGGAATGGGACCTGCATTATGCGACTTTGATGTGGAAGGTATATGAAGCGTCCGGCAGCGTGTCCGTGCTGGAGACGCACTATGAGACGGCGCGGCGGATGGCGGACTATTTTATCGGAATTTTAGATCCGGTATCCGGAATGGTGCCGCTGGACAAAGGATGGAATATCAGCGATTGGCCTTATCCCTCGGTGGAGCATAAGGGGCAATTTTTGACGGTTCAGCAGGTTAAGTTTGTGTTGGCTCTTAGGGCGGTTAGTCAGGCTGCAGGGTTAATCGGTAGAGCGGAGGAGGGCGAAAAGTATCAGGCTTATGCAGAACGGTTGAGCGTTCGGATCGTCGAGCAATTGTACGACGCGGAGAAGAAGCGCTTTCGCGACAGCTCGGAATCCGAAGCAACGCACCAGGGTGTCAACGCAATCGCGCTGTACGCAGAACTCGTACCGGCGGAGGATCGCGAAGAGGTCATCGCTTACGTAGCGGGCAAAGCATGGGAGTGCCGAACCGTGCTCTCGCTGCCGTTGCTTCGAATGCTTTTCGAGAATGACCGTGAAGCCGAAGCCTTTGCGCTGTTGGATCGCAGGGAATACCCCGGTTGGGGCTACATGATCGAACAAGGGGCCAAGACGATGTGGGAAGGCTGGGAGGATATCGAGAGTCACTCCCATGCTTGGAACGGATATCCGGCTAGACTGTTGCAGGAATACGTCGTCGGTATTCGTTCGGAAGCGCCCGGATTCTCCAAGGCGGTTATCCGCCCGTATATGCCTGAAAGCTTGTCTTTCGCGGAAGCGGAGGTTTGGACGCCGCTGGGTACGATCTATGCGGGATGGGAGCGATTGGCCGACGGCGCCGGCATTCGCATTCGGGCGCGAATTCCGGCGGGCATGGAAGCGAGGGTGTCGCTTAAGCTCGCGGGGCGCACGATGGAACGGAATCTCATTACCGGGGATAACGAAATCATCGAAATTATCGAATCTGCGACTTAATCGCCTCAACCGTGCTCGGAGTCGGTGCTGTAGCGTTACTTTTTGGCACTATAGCCACATTCGTGCTCGGAGTCGGTGCTGTAGTGTTACTTTTTGGCACTATAGCCACATTCGTGCTCGGAGTCGGTGCTGTAGCGTTACTTTTTGGCACTATAGCCCCATCCGTGCTCGGAGTCGGTGCTGTAGCGTTACTTTCTGGCACTATTTCCCCTTCCGTGCCCGCGAGCGAATTGGTCGGATATCGAGGAAAAGTGTGCTACAGACCGCTGAGAGCGGTCTAACCGGTCCGATGGAACGACCGCAGTTAGTGCCCCTTCTTGCGAATCTGCTTGTTCCGATTGTCCGCCCATTCCTTCGCTTGGGAGGTCGCGATGGCGATGGCGCGGCCTTCCTCGTAACCCTCCTCCAGCAGGGCGTTGGCGATTTCGACGGCTTTGCCGCGTACGGGAGCCGTGAAGTTTTTCAATGAATCGGGGTAATTATCCTTGTCCCAAGGCATATTCAACACCTCCTCGCGGATATCGCTGATAGAGTAGAGACTGATATAATAGTCTTTAGCCAAACGAGGCAATCCCCAAACGTGAAAAAGAAAACGGAGTTGAACTTGACGAGATGATCCCGCTGGATGAAGATGTGCAAAATCGCGAGGCGCACGCCCGATTATTGATCGACAGCTATCGCCGGGCTACGGGCCGCGAGCTGATCGAGCCTGTTCCTCCTGCGAATGAGGCGGCGCTTGCCTTATTCAAAGCCCCGTTCATTCTGCTCTCCCACGGCACGGAGACCGATCCGATCTTGAATTTCGGCAACGAAGCCGCGCTGAAATTATGGGAGACGACGTGGGAAGAGTTTACCCGCACGCCATCCAGATTGACGGCAGAGCCGATGGAACGCTCCCAAAGGGAGAGACTGCTGTCGGATGCCAAAGATAAAGGGTACTCTGACGGTTATTACGGCATTCGGATTTCCAAGAGCGGACGAAGATTCGAAATACGGAACGTGTTGTTGTGGAATGTCGCGGACGAACAAGGAACTTACAAGGGCCAGGCCGCTGTGTTCGAAGAGTGGGCCTACGTGCGATAGAGAAATGGAGATTGAAGTCTGTCGCGTCTCCGGGTTGTATGCTACAATGAACGCGAATCTATAGCTGCGAAAAAAGTTATTCCAAAGCCCATAAGACTCGGCAAGCCGATCTTATGGGCTTTTTGTACAACGATGGGGGGAGCGGGGAGATGAGACGAACAAGTTTGCGACTAAGGTTAATGCTGCTCATGATTAGCTTAACGACGTTGCCGGTCATCACGGTGACTTGGATCGCGACGAACAATACCCGCGACTCCGTGGAGAAGGAGATCGTCAATGCGAATAATTCACGAATGTTGTGGGCGGATCAATATTTGGACGAGCTCATTCAACAGATCGATATCCTGTTCTATACGCTGCAGATCAACAAGACGCTGATGGACGGCGTTACTGAAGTCGATAATGCGGATATTGGCACTCAGTACAAAACGCAAAACTATATTCAAAACACGCTGACCTCGGCTTATTATGCGAATTCGCGTAAAATCGATTTGCTCACTTTGTACGTTCATCAAAGCCGTAAAGCTTTCTCGGTGAACTATGCGAGCAGCGGGATGGTGTCGACAGTCGATATCGGCAGCGGCGCATGGAGCAGGCTGCGGATGGAGCCGGTTAATATGTACTTCAAACAATCCAAAGACGGAATATACGCCTATCATGGCATGTACCGTTTCGAGGATAGGAAGCTTCTAGGCGGATTATCCGTTCGTTTGAATCGGGATGTATGGGAAGCGGTCGGCAACATCCTCCGATCGGAACCGGAAAGCTCGGTTTTCCTGCTCAACGACGAAGGCGAGCTGCTATCCGGCTCCACCGATTCCGGCGTCGCGGAGGAGATTTCCTCGCAGCTTGGCAAGCTGAGCTTGCCTGACGCCGAGCTTCGGTTGGAGAGCTCCAAAAACTATTACTATTTCATGAAGAAAGTCGACGACGGGGAGCTTACCGTCGTCAAAGCGGTGCCGCTAGCCACGGTGACCCGAAGCGCTAACGCTACGATTCGCGCGGGTATCTTAACGGGAAGTTTGTTCGCGGCCGTTTCCGTCGCGTTGTCGATACTTGTCTCCTTAAGAATTAGCCGACCGATCGTCAGCTTAGCGAGAACGATGAGGAGCGCCCAAGTCCATAATTTCGAAATGAAATCGGCACAAAGCCGCGACGAGATCGGTTTGCTCGAACGAGGCTATAATTCGATGATGTTAAGGATCAAGCAACTGATCGAAGAGGAGTACCAGCGAGAGATCGACTTGAAGAACGCGCAGCTTCAGGCGCTTCAGGCGCAGATCAATCCTCATTTTCTGAACAATACGCTTCACTTGATAGGAGGAATGGCGCTGACGAAGGGGGCTCCGGAAATCTATAAGGTCACCCAAGTCATCGGCGAACTGTTCCGTTATTCCATCAGCACGGATGAGGATCGCGTTACTCTTGCGGACGAGTTGAAGCATATGAGCAATTATTTGTACATTCAAGAGAACCGGTTCAAGGGTCGCTGCGCCGTTGTTCTATCCATCGACGAAGCGGCTCTCGATGCAAGGATTCCTAAGTTCACGTTACAGCCGCTTCTGGAGAACGCGTTCGAGCACGGCTTGCAGCGTAAAGAAGGCGCTTGGAAAGTCGAGATCCGAGTGAAGCGGAACTCGGGTAGCATTGCCGTTCTGATAAAGGACGAAGGCGTAGGCATATCGCGGGAAAGGTTGCTTCAACTGCGCGCGAGATTGGCGGGCGGTACGAAGCGAGAATTAGCCAAACCGGCGTCGGATGAGCCTAGAAGGCGTAAAGGAACGGGAATCGGTCTGAAGAACGTGGACACGCGATTGAAGCTGCAATTCGGATCCGCCAGCGGGTTAAGAATTTATAGCTGCGAGGGTCAAGGGACGATTATTGCGGTTAAATTGCCCACCATAAATAACGGAGGATCCGACGATGTATAACGTATTGATTATCGATGACGAGCCGTGGTCCAGGGAAGTCGTCAAAGCGCTCGTCGAATGGGACAAACTGGAGCTAAGTCTGAACGGAGAGGCGGAAGACGGAACCGAAGGCTTGCGGCTTATCGAAGAGCGCAAGCCGCATATCGTCGTGACGGATATGAGGATGCCGGGTCTGGACGGAGTTGGTTTGTTAAAGCAAATGAACGAGAAAGTTCCGGAGATGAAGATCATCGTCATGAGCGGGTACGATGATTTCGTTTACCTCAAGCAGGCTATCCGGTCGCGCGCCGTGGAATATCTATTGAAGCCGATCGATCAGGAAGAATTAAACGCGGCATTGGCGCAATGCGTTCAAGATTTGAAGCGGGCGGAACAAGCCGGGAACGCGGGCTGGAGAACGCCGGTCGCATTCGCGGATCCGGGTACCCGAGAGCGTTATTCGGCATTGCGGGAAAGGGTACGGGGGTATTTGCTCGAGCTCGACAAGCCGGCTGCTATTGAAGCGTTGTCCAAGCTGGGGGAAATGTTCGGAAACGATATGGAGAACAACGACGATCGGAACGTAATTTCCAAAGTCGTCCATGAGTTCTTGTCGTTACTGGAAGAATTCGCGGCGGAGAACGAGTGGGATATTACAAGTCTAAGGTCGAAGGCGCCAACGGGGGATTGGACGAGCGCGGTAAAGGCGATCGAACAATTGCAAGCGATGTTCGCGGAGGCGATCGAACAGATCGAGGCGCTTCGCAGAAAACGTCTTAAGTTGGACATCGCCGAAATTCAGGCTCATATCGATCTGTATTACCGTGAACCGATTTCCCTGGAGACGGTCGCGCATCGCTTTTTCGTGAGCAAAGAGCACTTAAGCAGGGCGTTCAAATCCCAATTGGGAGAAAATCTGTCGGATTACATTTTGCGCAAGCGAATGGAGAAAGCCAAAGAACTGATCGTGGAGGGAGAGCTGGCGATTAAACACGTAGCTAAGCTGACCGGGTACGAGGACGTCGCTTATTTCTATCGGGTGTTCAAGAAACATTTCGGCCAAACTCCCGGAGAGCTCCGCAAGGAGGACTAGCGCGCGAACCCCATCAATAAAATGCAATAACGGAAGCTAATATCCTCGAATGATGAGCGCAAGCGTCTCCCCTATACTGAAGAGGCATTCAAAAACAAGGGGGTATATTCAATGAAGAAAGCGCTTCATCTCGCACTCGTCCTCATCCTTGCCGTATCGTTCCTGTCGGCCTGCGGATCGGGTAATAAAGAGAACAACGCATCCACTAAGGAAGCATCGGCATCCCCGAGCTCCAGTCCAAGCGCTACCGCAAGCGAATCGCCGTCGGAATCGCAAGCGGATACGCCTCCGCAGAAGGTCGAGCTCAAAGTGTTCATGAGCTTTCCAAGATTCAAGGATCAATTCGAAAGCTATTTCGAGCAGTTCAAAGCGAAGGAACTAGCGGAGAAAAACATCGATGTGTCGATTAAGCTGGAGATGCCGAATCCCGATCAAGCGAAACAAATTTTGCAAACCCGGCTTGCTTCCAACGACGCGCCGGATTTATTCACCCTGCATGCTATCGCGGATATTCCGACCTATTACAAAGCAGGCTACTTGAGCGATCTGTCCGATCAACCCTTCGTGCCGAAGGTATACGATAGCGTAAGGAAAACGGTCACCTACGACGGGAAAGTCGTTGCTCTGCCGCTCGAAAGCTTGTCCTGGGGCTATTTGTACAACAAAAAAATATTTAAGGACGTCGGTATCGCGCCACCTCAGACGATCGATGAGATGAAGACCGCGATCGATAAACTGAACGGAGCGAAAATCAAGCCGTTCATGCTGGCGTTCCAGGAATCATGGATTCCGCAGTTAATGATGGCGCTCTCCCTCGGAGGCACGGTATCTTCCGCGCATCCGGACTGGATAGAGAAGATGAATAAGGGCGAAGCCTCGTATCAAGACGTCGTCAGCGTATTCGACATCATCGACCTTATCATGGCTAACGGAACCGACAAGCCGTTCGAAGTCGGAAACGAAGCGGGCTCCACCGATTTCGCGAACGGCAAAGCCGCGATGTGGGTACAAGGGCCATGGCAAGCGGAAACCATCTTAAAAGTAAATCCGGACATGGAATTCGGCGTTGCGCCGCTTCCGGTCAGCAACGATCCCGCGGGGGCGATGATCAACCTAGCGACATCGACTTCGCTGGCGGTTTCCCCGAAGAGCGCCAACAAGGAAGTCGCGCTCGACTTGCTTAACTACATTCTCGACGACAAAGACTCCGCTCCGTTGTTCGAAGCGCTTAAATTTAATCCGGTGGCGACGATGCACACCTATGAGACGTTCCCGTGGATCGCCGAAGCCAGCTCTTACGTCGCCGAAGGCAAAGCTTACCTGGATCTGTCGTTACCTAACGGCGTAACGGACGAAACCGCGAAGCTGCTGCAAAGCTATTACGCGAAGGACGTAACGAAGGAAGACATCGTGAAGACGTTGGACAAAGCTTGGGCGAAGGGCGTCAAGGCGCAGCAGTAGCCTTGAGGCTCTCCTGCCGGACGAGAGTGAAACGCAGATGCGTATAACGAAGAAGAGAAAACAATCGATCGCTCTGCTGGCCTTCGTATTTCCCGCATTGGCGTTCTATGCCGTATTCATGCTCGCCCCCGCTTTCGGGGGCGCCGCATATAGCTTGACGGATTGGAACGGGCTGAATCCCGCCTACGAGTGGGTGGGATTCGCCAACTATGCGGAGGCGTTGTCGGACGATCCTTCCTTTGCCCATTCCCTATGGTTTACGGTGAAATTCGTCGTCTTCATGGTCGTACTTCAGAATGCGATCGCCATCCTGCTAGCCGTGCTCGTTGAATCCGTCGGGCGAGGCAAAGCATGGTTCCGCACGATTTTCTTCATGCCGAACATGCTTAGCATGATCATTGGCGGGTTCATGTGGCTGTTTATTTTCACGAAAGTATCGTCTTATCTGGTCGAACATGCCGGCTTAAGCTTCCTTGATCGGTCATGGATCGGGGACCCGGACTTTTCGTTCTACGCCATCCTAATCGTATCTTTGTGGGGGGGTGCCGGGTATCTCATGGTCATCTACATCGCGGCGATCCAAGGCGTACCGAAGCAACTCAAGGAAGCGGCCGCGATCGACGGAGCGAACGCGTGGCTGACGTTCCGGAACATTACGCTTCCGATGATCTATCCCGCGATCACGATCGGTATATTCTTGACGCTTAATTCGTCTTTCAAAGCGTTCGACGCCGTATACGCGCTAACGGGAGGCGGCCCCGGCAGGGCGACGCAAGTCGTAGCGATGAATATTTACGAGGAAGCGTTCAGCTTCAACAGCAGATACGGATACGCTAGCGCCAAGGCGATGATCTTGTTCCTCATCATTTTCCTCATTACAATGGTGCAATTGCGGATCATGAAGATCAGGGAGGTGGAAGCGTGAACCGTCCCGCCTCTGAATCGGCGCATCCGAAGCTCGGCTTCCGCGTCGGATACGCACTCGTTATCGCCGTTCTTATCGTCGCCGCCATTTTCACCTTGTTTCCGATTTACATGGGCGTGCTGAATTCGCTTAAGACGGAAGGCGAGATGCTGAACGATATTCTGGCATTCCCTTCGCGGCTGCAATTCGGTAATTTCGCCGATGCTTTCGAAAAAACGGATTACATGAGAAGCTTGCGCAACACGTTGACGATTGCCGTCGTCGGATTGACGGGAATCATTCTCTTCGCTTCGATGGCCGGCTACAAGATGTCCCGGACGCCGGGCAAACTGAGCGGGTTTCTATTCGCAACGTTCGTCTTGTCCATGCTGATTCCGTTTCATTCGATCATGATTACGCTCGTCAAAATTTCGAAAGCGCTGGCAGTGCAAGGTTCTACCTTCGGGCTTGGCTTTATCTACATTGGTTTGGGCGTGTCGATGGCGATCTTCTTGTACCACGGCTTCGTCAAGTCCGTTCCGCGAGAGTTGGACGAGGCAGCCGTCGTGGACGGTTGCGGCGAGGTCAGATTGTTTTTCGTCGTTATTTTTCCTTTGCTGCTGCCCGTAACGGCTACGATCGCGATCTTGAACCTGCTCTGGATGTGGAACGATTTTCTGCTGCCGTTGCTCATGCTGACCGATTCCAATGACTATACGCTACTGCTCTCGACCAATATGTTGTTCGGCGAGTACAACAACGACTGGGCCGCGATTCTTGCATCGCTAGTGCTAGCTATGTTGCCGGTAATCGCGTTGTATATTTTACTGCAAAAGTACATCTTGAACGGAATCGCCGACGGGGCGGTCAAAAGCTAGCATGACTTATAGAGGTTGTTCGAAAAGTCCAATTTTGATCACGATGCGAAGCAAGAAGCGGATTCGACGTCGAATCTTGAATTCAGCCGGGCCTTCCGGTGCTCACGTAGGTTTTTCCTACGCTCCGCTCCTCAGTCCCTAAGCTTCATCCAACCTTCTCGGTGCTGAAAATCGGACTTTTTGAACTTGAACTTATAGAAAGGCGGAAGATACGAGTTGCCGAATATCGAGCATAATCGAACAGGCGAAGTCAGCGGCTTCTTAAGAGCCGAAGGACGGAAATTAGTGAACGGAGATGGGCGGGAAATTTTGTTGCGGGGAGTTGGCTTCGGCAGTTGGCTGCTCCCGGAAGGGTACATGTGGAGTTTTCCCGACAAGGGAGACCGTCCGCGTCGCATCGAACGGATGATAGAGGAACTCATCGGCGCGGACCAAGCGGCGAGCTTCTGGGAAACGTATTACGACCGATACGTGTCGGAGTCGGATATCAGGAGAATCGCCGAGGAAGGACTGAATTCCGTCCGCGTGCCGATCAACTCCAGGTTCTTGCTAGAGGAAGGCGAAGGCAGTCCTGTCCGCTACAAGGAGAAACATCTGGCATTGCTTGATCGAATGATCGGTTGGTGCCGGAAACATCGTCTATACGTCATCCTGGATTTACACGGCGCTCCCGGAGGACAAACCGGAACGAATATCGACGATTCGGAATTCGACCGCCCGGAGCTGTTCCTCGACAAGCGCAATGCCGGATTGACCTTAGAACTATGGGCGATGCTAGCCGCGAGGTATAAGGACGAATGGATCGTCGCGGGTTACGATCTGTTGAACGAACCTTTGCCGGATTGGTTCGCGGTATACAACGACAGGATCATGCCCTTGTACAAGGAAATCGTTCGCGCGATCCGCGAAGTCGACGACCGTCACATGATCATTCTCGAAGGTGCCCATTGGTCCACGGATTGGTCGATTTTCGACGAGAAGATCGACCATAACATTATGCTGCAATTCCATAAGTATTGGAACAACCCGGACACGGAAAGCATACAAGCGTATCTCGACAAGCGGGAGTTATGGGATGTACCGATCTTCATGGGAGAAGGCGGAGAGAATAACAAGGAATGGTATGCGGGGGCGTTCCGATTATTCGAGGACCATGGGATCTCATGGAATTTCTGGACGTGGAAGAAGCTGGAGCGGGATAATTCTCCTTGCTCGATCCGTCGTCCGGAAGGGTGGAATCTGCTGGTCGAATACTTGGAAGGCGGTGCGAAACCGTCACCCGAAGTCGCATCTACAGTGTTAACGGAATATCTGGCCAATATCGCTTTCGAACGGTGCGAGTATGATCCCGACGTCGTCGGTGCGTTGCTTCGCAGGCCGCCCGTGCGTATTCCGGCGATTTTCTACGGATACGGCGGAGCCGGGATTAGTTACTATGTATCGAAGAAGCGGGAGGAATCGGTCGGCTTTCGGGATAACGACGGCACGGACATCCGGTTCGTAGATAACCGGCGCAAAATCCCGAACTTCCAGCATGGTCGCGGCGAACCGTGGCTGCCTGAAGAAAGAATGTGCGTGCAGCTTGCGACGGGAGACTGGTTGGCGTACGAATTCGACGTGCCGGATCGTGGGGAATTATTTTGTAACTATACGGTAAGTTTACGGTTATGCGCGGTTGAAGGGGAAAGCGAAACCGGAATGAAGATCAAGATCGATGAGAGGTCATGCGGATTCGTCCAAGCAGGACCGGATTGGAAAACCGTGCAGCTACCCAACGAGATTCGGGTTTCTTCGGGACTTCGACGTCTCGTCTCGACCGCTGAAGGCGGATACGTGCGCATCGAGTGGATAGAGTTAAGGCCGTCAGACGGCTAAAAATAATCGATATCTTCACTTAGCTCATAGAACTTCGGTAAAAGGGTAAGAGTTAGTTTGAAGAACATGGAAACCTACAAGGGCGCTGATCAGCCAAGAGACCGCCGCGGCTTCGGAAGAAACGGCGTCCTCGTCGTTATCGTTAGCCGAAATGGCGGAAGAGCTCAAACGTTTGGTTGTCGCGTTCAAGGTGTGAGTGTAAGCATGTGGCGAAAAAAAAGACGAAGCGGAGGCAATTCCTCATCTTCGTCTTTCTTTTTGCGTAATGGCGGCTTGCTATTGCTTCGGCAAGACGCTCCCTCCGAACAGGAAACGATGCTCCCATTGCGTATTCGCGAATTCGCCTACGTGCACGCCGCCGCTTGCGTTGGAGTACGTATGAAGGATTTTGCCATCCCCCAAGTAGATGCCGACGTGAGTAATGCGTTGAGCGGATTTGTCGACGCCTTTGTAGTCCGATTCGGATGAACCTTGATAAGTCATGAAGAACATAAGATCGCCGCGCTTCAACGTTTTCCAATCCGTTTGGGCGGTTCCGTTTTCCTTCACGTACGCTCCTTGCTGGCGGGAATCGGCCGGAAGGGTAATTCCGAGCGTTTCCTTAAATATCCACCGAATGAAGTCGGAGCAATCGAACGTTGCCGTCGTGCTGCGGTTGGAGCCGAACTCGTAAGGCGTTCCTTCGTATTTCATGCCATCGGCAATGACTTTCTCGATATCTTTAGAAGCTTGTCCGTTATCCGTAATCCCGTTGTTCGTTTCTTGCGATTGTTGCGTTCCTTCATTATATGTGTTGGAATTCGAGTTGCCGGCATTCGAGTTTGTCGTATCGTTATTTTGATTATGATCCCCGTCGGCGTTCCGCTCTATGCTTGCGGAAGAACCTTTGTGTTTCGATGGGACGGCAGGGGACGCGGCCGATACCGCCGGAATGGAGCTCATGCTTAAGCCGCCGACCAATAGCGCGGATGCGCAAAAACCGATTAACTGTTTTTTCATGCTTCAGCACCTCCGTTTAATAACATATAATACGCTAACATAGGAGGAAAGCTGGTGGAAACCCACAATTGTTGCCATTAGCCGCGAATGCCGGTCTGATAGGAAAAGGTCTCAAGGCTGTAGACACCCTCGACCACAGTCTAGGAACAAAAACATACGCGAGTCCGTTATGCAAGAGAGCGGAGAAGTTTACAATAAGGTCATAAGGTAAACGAGTTAATGAAAAGAGGTGAGGCAAATGAAAAGCGGTAATGGATTGGCGCTCTTGCTTATCGGTTTCGGCGGCTTGATCATTCTCGGCAAATTGGGCTTCGGACTTGGTTGGTTGTTCGGACTTCTGATTCCGATTCTGATTATCTTGCTCGGGGTCATGGCATGGAATAACGGAAACCGTCTGCTCGGCGGAATTATAGCGGTAGTCGGCGGGTTCGTTCTGTTAGGGAAGTTGAGTTTCCTGTTCGTCTGGATCGCGGCAATCGCTTTGATCGTATTCGGAGTATCGATGCTTGGTCGCAAGAACCATTCTACGAGATAGTAGCTTAATCATAAATAGCCGCAAGCGGAACAAGGAGGGATTCAAGGAATGAGCGTAATGAAGAGAGTTCGGGATATGACGGTGGCCTCGCTGAACGATCGTCTTGAGAAGTCGGAGGACCCGGTACGCGTTATCGATCAGTTCCTCTGGTCGACGCATCAAGAAATCACGCAAAGCGAAGGGCTCCACCGCCAATATGCAGCTCATACCGACAATCTGCATCGGCAATGGAAAGATGCGGAGCAGTGGATGGTGAAGAGAGAGCAGCAAGCTTTAACGGCTCTGAAGGCCGGGGAAGAAAACGTTGCTAAGATCGCTCTTCAGGACAAGGTCATCCACGAGGAACGGTCGGAACGATATCGGCAATTGTACGAGCAAAGCAAGAGCGAATTAACCGATTTGGAGCAACTGCTTCAGGAGCTTCGCAACGAATACCGCGCGGTGTACGACCGTCGCCAGTTCTACGTCGCCCGCATGGAATCGCTTCGCCTGCAACAAAGATTGAACGCACGCTACTCTCCGGGAAATGCGGATACCTCCCAGATGTTCCGCAAGATCGACGACAGGCTGACGGATATCGAATTGGAAACCCGCAGCTTGCGAGATCTTCGTCGGATGGGACAAGAAACGCTGCTCCAGGCGGGAGAAGTCGTGAAGAGTACGATCGAGAGAGAGCTAGAGCAGTTAAAGCGCAAGCTGCAACAAGGAGGTTAACAAGGAATGAAGAAATTATATCGTTCTACTCGGGACCGCAAATTATTCGGAGTATGCGGCGGGTTGGCGGATTACTTAGGCGTCGATGCAACATTGCTTAGAATTCTGCTGATCATCGTTGCGGTCTTCTCCGCGGGTTCCGTGATCGTCGTATACATTATCGCCGGATTCGTCATACCGAGAGAGCCTCATTACGGCGGAGGCTACGGGGCCAATCCATTCGATCAAGGTTGGAGAGGCGGCCAAGAGCCACCTCAGTCCCAATATCAATACGGCAATCAGGGTTGGAATCCGAACCCTAACTCCTATCCGGGAGCAGGATCCGCTGCCGGAACGGGTTATCCGCCTACCGGTGGATCCCGTCCGGGACCTTCCGTGAATACGCCGCCGAGTTCCGCCCGTCCATCGCAAGGAATCGACGCGATGATGGAAGATATAGAGAAGAAGTCGATGCAAAGAGAAATCGAAGAACTGAAAGCTAGAATTTCAAAATTTGAGAAGCAATCGAAAGGAGAATAACACAATGGGTGTATTCCAAAGAATGAAAGACCTGACAAAGGCGTCTGTACATGATCTGCTTGATAAATTAGAGGATCCGATCGTCATGCTTAATCAATATCTCCGCGATATGGAGATCGAAATCCACGATGCGGAAGTAACCGTAGCGAAACAAATGGCGTCCGAACGCCGGATGAAACAGCGCTTGGATGAGTTGGTACGGCTTGGCGTAGACCGCGAAGGTCAAGCGGAGCATTCCTTACGCAACGGTAATGAAGGTCTCGCTCGCAAATTGCTCGAAGAGAAGGTTCAATTCGACCAGCAAGCTGCCGACTTGGTAGGGTTACATGGTCAAGCCAGCGCGCAAGTAAACGACCTGACGGCACAGCTTCATGAGATGAAAGAAGAGTACTACAAGCTTCGCAACAAGCGCAACGAACTGGCTGCCCGCTCCCAAATGGCGAAAGCGCGCAAGCAAATGGCTCAGATCAGCTCGCTGCACACGATCGAGAGCGGCACGGCTTCCCGCGGATTCCATCGCATGGAAGAGAAGATTCTTCAAATGGAAGCGGAAGCGGACGTCGTTCGGTTACCGGGATCCTCGCTCGGCGGATTGCCGTCGCGTATCGATCCGGAAAAAGAATACCGCGTCGATCAAGAATTAGAAGCTCTGAGAAATCGGGTTCAACCGAATCTGACCAAAGAGTAATCGACAAGCATTCTCCAGTGTCGCAAGATGTGCTATGATGTCAGAAGCGCATAAGTTATAGATTTCCAAGCCATAACGGATCCCTTTCCGTTATGGCTTTAACTTCGAACCAAACGGGAATAAAACAGCAGGAGGTGTAACCCGACATGAGGAAACCCAGTAATGCGATTTTGTTCATAGCAGCCGGAATTTACCTCGCGCTTGGTGCCGTGGCGGGTTACACGACGGTCAATGCGGTCATTCTATTATTGATCGGGATAGAACGTTATCGAACGGATCGCGCCCACATATCGATTGTCGTAATTGTCATCAGTACGTTGGTGCTTATTATTACCCAGTTCGCATTGCTGGTCGTCGTGGTTCTGATCTCTTTGGGGATTTATTATTTCAGAGCCAAACCGCCGACTTTCGGCGCTTATGTCAGCAAACACAGATTGTTCTTGAACATGAGATTAGACGAGCAGTCGTGGGTGCTTCAATCGATGAGCTACTGGCATGCGATCGGGGAAGTACGGATGGATATGTCGCAAGCCGTTCCCGAAGAAAAGGAAACGACGATCGTACTTCAGGGGTTGGTAGGGGATTTGGACATCTTGGTGCCGGACGACTACGGTATAGAGGTCGAGGCATCGGTACTGATCGGCCAAGTCTCGTTCAAGCAGATCAAAGAAGGCGGGATGTTCCATCGTTTATCTTGGAAATCCCCGAACTACGACGACTGCGAGATGAGGTTGAAACTTCAATTGTTCTATCTCGTAGGAGATATCAAATTGCGTACGGTATAACAGGTTATCGAGGGGGAGTCGCATGGAGTCCCGGAAAGTCACCAATATGGTTTGGCGTCACATGGGCGAAGCGGTGCTGTACTCCCTTGGCGTTGGCGCACTAGTCATTTTTTTATTGATCAGATATGGATTGGCGGGCGAATTCCTATCTTGGGGAACAGTCGTTTCCTACTCGTTGACCGCGATCGGCGTATTGACCGTAACCGGAGCGGCTTACGGCTTCTGGAGAAGCTATCCGATCCGGCACAGGTTGGAGATGTTACGGGAAACGATGCTGATGTTGGAAAAAGGGAGTTCGAATCCGCCGGTGCCCGACTTGGGCAAAGACGAAATCGGACGCCTCGGCGAACAATTAGGAAAGCTTGGCCGCAAGTGGGAAGAGCAGGTTACGTCGTTGCAACGCTTGTCCACCCATAACGCCGAGCTTGCTTCCCAAGCCCGGATCAGCGCCGTTATCGAGGAGCGTCAACGCCTCGCTCGGGAGCTGCACGATGCGGTCAGCCAACAGCTGTTCGCTATTTCCATGACGGCAACGGCGGTAGGGCGAACGATGGATCATGATTTCGAGCGCGCGCGCCGCCAAGTGGAGCTTATAGAAGAGATGGCATCCGCGGCGCAGTCCGAGATGAGAGCGCTATTGCTGCATTTGCGGCCGGTTCATCTGGAAGGCAAGAGACTGGCACAGGCGATCCCGGAATTGGTCGAAGAAATGAAGGCCAAAGTTCCCGTCGACATCGCTATCGATATGGAAGAGGATTTGCCTCTGAATAAAGGCGTGGAAAATCATTTATTCCGTATCGTGCAAGAGGCGCTGTCTAACACGCTTCGCCACGCTAAAGCTACGAAAATGGATATCGTGCTTCAACGCCGCGGAGATACGGTGCGGTTAGGCATTAGAGATAATGGAATCGGCTTTGATACGCAAGTGAAGAAACAAGCTTCCTACGGAATGACGAACATGGAAGAGCGCGTGCACGAGTTGGGCGGTTCGCTTAACGTGGCGAGCGCGCCCGGCAAAGGAACGAGAATCGAAATCAGAGTGCCGTTGATGGCGGAAGGCGGATAATCGGATGGCGGAGCAATCCATGGTTCGTGTGTTGTTGGTAGATGACCATGAAATGGTCAGGATCGGTTTGGCTGCAGTTCTCGGAACGGAGGAAGGCATCGAGGTCGTAGGCGAAGCCGGTAACGGTCTGGATGGTCTCCGGTTAGCTCGCGAATATTCCCCTGACGTCGTTCTGATGGATCTCGTGATGGACGGTATGGATGGGATTGAAACGACCCGGCGCCTCATGGAAGAAATGCCGGAATGCCGGGTAATCGTATTGACCAGTTTCTTGGACGACGAGAAAATGTATCCGGTTATCGAAGCGGGAGCTTTCAGTTACCTGTTGAAAACGTCCCGGGCTTCCGAAATCGCGGACGCGATTCGCGCGGCCGCGCGGGGCCAATCCGTTCTCGAGTCCCAAGTGGCTTCGAAGATGATGAACCGCTTCCGCCGTCCTCCACAGGTCGCAGCTCAGCCGCATGAGGATTTAACCGATCGGGAAATGGAAGTGCTTAAGCTGATCGCTTTGGGGAAATCCAATCAGGAAATCGCCGACGATCTGTTCATCGGGATCAAAACGGTTAAATATCATCTCACCAACTTATTCGGCAAGCTGAGCGTGGAGGATCGGACGCAAGCAGCGATTTATGCGCACCGAAACGGTCTCGCGGATTAGAGAGGGATGATTTCTCGGATCGGATACAGAGGAATAACGGCTTTAATCGGGCTAATTTCAATTGCGGGACTTATTCCGAGATTGCCCCAATAGGCTGAGCTCGCGGGAAATGCAGGCTGTTCGTCTTCGTTAAGCGTGCTGACTTCCGCTTGTAATTTCGATTTCGATTTACGTTTGCGGTTAACCGGTCTTGCCGTTCGTTCTCCGTTCAGAACGAGGGCAGTCGGACTGCAAGAGGTGAGAATTCCGGTATGGCGGGTACCGTCCACCAGAATGACGAAGACCGCTCTGCCGATTAAGGGTTGAAGCGCGGATTCGTCGAAATAATGCGAATCGTCCATCGTGATACCGACCTCCTTGTATGCAAATTTTAAGCAGTGTATTCACGCCGTGACAAACGTGTAAGGGCGGTAGCCCAATCTTATGGAACGGAAAGTAAAAATATAGCGTTGATACACTAATTGTGCTAAACTACAGTTCATGAGATTTGACAAAATCAGCTCATCCAATCCCGCATACAAGAAAGATGAGGACCATGTCGGACAACAAACACGAATCTATTTCCGCTCATGAAGCGGTCTATTTCATTTTTGGAGCTACAGGCGATCTTGCCCGCCGCAAATTGTTTCCGGCCCTGTACAGCTTGTTTCGCGAAGGAAAGCTGGGAGAGCGATTCGCGATTGTCGGCTTAGCCAGAAGACCGCGCAACAATGCTCAATTCCGCGATGACGTATATGAATCGATCAAGGAATTCTGCCGGTATAAGCCGAGCGAGAAGGCAGTATTCGACGCATTCGCAGAACACTTTACATATCAGTCTCTCGATACCGGTAACGTGGACGCATTCAAACAATTGAAGTCCCATACCGAGGAGCTCGAAGCCCACTATCATATTCCGGGCAATCGTTTGTTTTACTTGGCGCTTGCACCCGAATTGTTCGGTAACGTATCCCGCAATTTGCGCGACGGAGGCATGCTCGAGAGCACGGGCTGGCATCGACTCGTCATCGAGAAACCTTTCGGATACGATTATCCTTCCGCCGAGCGCTTGAACGAAGAAATTCGCCAAGTGTTTCGCGAAGATGAAGTATTCCGAATCGATCATTATCTCGGTAAGGAAATGGTTCAGAATATCGAGGTCATACGGTTATCGAATGCTTTCTTCGAGCCTCTATGGAACAATAACCATATCGCCAACGTTCAAATCACGCTCGCC
Organism: Cohnella herbarum; assembly: GCF_012849095.1. Lineage (NCBI taxonomy): Bacteria > Bacillati > Bacillota > Bacilli > Caryophanales > Paenibacillaceae > Cohnella > Cohnella herbarum. The sequence continues at coordinate 3,251,732 of NZ_CP051680.1, read as the reverse complement.
GAAACCGTAGGCGTAGAGGAACGGGGCGCTTATTATAACAAGTCAGGGGCATTGCGCGACATGGTGCAAAACCATATGCTGCAAATGCTGACGATGATCGCAATGGAACCGCCGAGCCGACTGGATCCGGAAGATATCCGGGATGAGAAGGTTAAGGTTCTCCGTTCGATTCGTCATTTGGCTTCCGGCGAAGAAATTCGCGAGAATATCGTAAGAGGCCAGTATTCAGAAGGTACTTCCAGGGGCAAAGAGCTTAAGGGTTACCGCCAGGAAGACTCCGTCGATCCGGAATCCGTTACGGAGACGTTCTTCTCGGCTCGTCTGCTTGTCGATAATTTTCGATGGGCCGGGGTACCGTTCTATGTACGTACGGGCAAACGCCTCCCCGTCAAATCAACGGAAATCGTCATCGAGTTCAAGAACGTGCCGAATAACGTTCTGTTCGCCAAGAACCAAAACCTACAACCGAACCTTCTCGTCATTCGCGTGAACCCGATGGAAGGGATCTATATTAAGTTCAATGCCAAGAAGCCTGGCAATGACATGACCGTTCAGCCTGTCGCCATGGAATTTTGCCAAAGCTGCCAAGTCGGCTTGAATACTCCCGAAGCTTACGAACGCCTCATTTTCGATGCGGCGCGCGGAGATCATACTTATTTCACCCGATGGGACGAGTTGGCCGTCGCTTGGAAGCTTATCGATCCGATCGCCGCTGCTTGGAGAGAAGATTCCGGCGACTTGCAGTTATACCCTGCGGGTTCGTGGGGGCCGAAGAAAGCGGAAGAGTTGTTAACGAACGATGGCTTCCATTGGTGGCCGGTTAACGGACAGGATGAAGATAACGTCATCTGGGTGTCCAATACGAGCAAATAACGACTGGAGGTTGCTGCCATGCCTACAATTTACGATATCAGCATGACGATAGAAGAAAGCATGCAAGTATGGAAAAACTACGAGCAGAAAAAACCGAAGATCACGAACGTTCAGAATCACGATGAAGGCAAGCCGCATGAAAGCCTGCTCTCGATGAACGTTCATACGGGGACGCACGTGGATGCTCCGCTTCATATGCTTGCAGGCGGGGATACGATCGAAACGATTCCGTTGGAACGTCTTGTCGGACCGGCTAGAGTTCTTGATCTAACCCATGTGAAGGAATTCATCACGAAGGAAGATCTCGAACCGTTCGCGATCCAACGCGGGGAGAGAATTCTATTCAAGACTTCGAGTTCGTTCTCGGAGGACTTCTTAATGGATTTCGTCTTCTTGCGCGAAGACGGCGCGAAGTATTTGGCGGATATCGGAATCGGTTTAGTCGCGACCGATGCGCTTGGAATCGAACGCGCGCAAGCGGAATATCCGACGCATCGTACGCTCATGCGCAATGACGTCATCATTGTCGAAGGCGTGAGATTGAAAGAGGTAGCGGCAGGCAATTATTCGCTCGTTATCGCTCCGCTTAAACTTACCGGCATCGATGCTTCTCCAGCTCGCGCTTTCTTGATGGCGTAGCAAATATAATATTGGGCGAATGTAAAAACCCTCGATCCGTATTTCCATACGAATCGAGGGTTTTTTTTCTATATCGGAGCGGAGCGGATGAGAAGGTTAAACTGAAAATTTGCCGACTAGTTGCTGCAGCGCTTGCGAAGACTTTTTAAGCTGCTCGGCAAGAGAGGACATTTCTTCCGCGGACATTCTTTGATCCGCTGAATGGATGGCGACCGAGCGGGTGCCTTCGTATGAATCTTGAGCGATTCGGGCCAACTCCATAAGAGAGGCGGCTACCTGTTCGGATGCGGCGGACATTTGCTCCGAGATCGCGGCTGTTTCCTGAGTCTGGCCGGATACTCTTTCCGCGGAGCTCACGATGCCTTCAAACGATTTTCCAGCGTACGAGACCTTTTGGTAACCGATATCGATGTCTTTGACTCCCGAAGTAATACCTTCGAACGCGTGCTCGATCCGTTCTTGAATGTTCGTGATCATCGCTCTCGTCTTCTCCGCGGCAAACCGGGTTTGGTTGGATAATTGCCGAATTTCCTCAGAAATGACGCTAAATCCTTTGCCATGTTCTCCAGCTCGCGCCGCCTCGATCGCCGCGTTCAAGGAAAGGATATTGGTCTGATTCGATAAGCCCGTGATAATCGCAATGATGCCGCCAATCTCGTCCGCCAGCTGGTTCAGGTCTCGGATATCTTCCGCGAAGCCGGAGAACGATCGACTGACATGTCCAATCTGAGTAACGGCCTGCTGGATCGTTTCATTGCCCGAAACGGCGCTGCGGGTCGTTTCAGAAGCCGATTCCGAGATTAACGCCGTCGTAGCGGCAATCTGTTGGATGCCGATGGAGATATTCTCCATCGCTTTGCTGCTGTCCGACGTGCTGTGTACTTGCAGTTGGGAACCGGAAGCGATCGTTTGAATCGCCTCGGCGATTTGGTTGCTTGCCCGATAAGTGATGTCGGATTTCACTGAAAGGTTCTCCGACGACAAAGCGACTTGGTTCGTCGTATCGGTTACTTGCGAGACGAGATGTCTAATATCCTTGGTCATGTTGTTCAGTGAAGCAACCAAGTCTCCGATCTCGTCTTTGTTCGGAACCGTAATCGGCTCAACCGAGAAATCGCCCGAGGAGACACGCTCGAGCGTACGCGAAGCTTGTCGTACGGGTTTCGTAATATTACGGATGATGAAGAAGGCAAGAACGGAGGAGAGCAGCACGATTGCGAAAGTTAGTCCGATAAAGAACGTAACGCTCCAATCGTATACGCTTTGGCTTTCCTCGCTTGCGTTGGCAGTTCCTTGGCGGTTGATTTCGATCAAGGAACTCAGCTGCCGCTGAAGTTGTACATGAGTTATCTCAGTGGCCCTCAACGCATTCAAGATGACTTCATCTTTGTCGCCGGCTCCTTTAACGATGTCTACAGACATGGAATTGACGAGAAATTGCTCGTGCAGGATTTGAAACGTTTCCCACTTCTTATTAAGCTCGTTATAAAACCCCCGTTGTTCTTCCGATGTTATCCGCGGCTCGTAGTCTTTTAGCAATTGGTCGACCTTCGCGAAGTGTTCTTTAATTTCGTCGTTCATTTGAGAGACTTGGTTTTTGTCCGGTTCAATCATAATTTTCATGGCCAATCTGAGTACGTGCTCGACCGAGTAATCGATGGAGCGGATTTGTTCGAAGCCGATCAGCCAATTGTCGGTAATTTCGCTCGTTTTGTCCTGAATTGAACTCATGCTGCGAATTCCGATCGCCCCGAACACGAACACGAGCGCAAACACGGCAACGAACGCCGAATACAGTTTCTTGCCTACGGTAGCTTTGAATAAGGTCTTGTTGAACATACGTTCCTCCCGGTAGAAGTTGATCTCTCTTATTGTTTGTATAGAAAACAAACAAATAGAAGATGGTCATTGATAGAATGGTTAGTGTAAGTAACTTCCACCACTATAGCACAGGAATAAGGAAATTTGTACCTTTTGATTTCTGAATTTACAACGTAACAGTGTTATGTTACATTAAATATGGAGGGATGACGATGGAACGGGAGTTAATATCCAAGAAGGAACTGTTGGACGAAAAGGGCATCTCCTACGGTCAATTGTACCGTTGGAAACGTAAACAGCTTATTCCAGAGGAGTGGTTTATTCGGAAATCCACTTTTACGGGCCAGGAGACGTTTTTTCCTAAAGATTTGATCCTATCGCGAATCGATAAAATAATGAATATGAAGGAAGATTTATCGTTAGATGAATTGGCAGATAAGTTATCTCCGCTCTTGCCGGAGTATGAGTTGCGGAAATCCGAGTTTGAGAAACGGAACATTGTTTCGCAAGTGGTGCTTCAACGATTCGCTTCATCGGATGAGGCTGCGACCGTGTACTCTTTCGAAAGGCTGCTCTATTTCTATGTTGTCGATAAGCTGCTTCTTGCGGGCGAAATGAGCATGGAGGAAGGAGACCAACTGCTTCAGACGTTACGCGATCATTTTCCGAAATTCGGCGATAAGCCTTGCGATCTCGTATTTGTCCGGAAGATGGGGGTCTCCTCGTTCGCTCTCCTCTCGGTTCCATCGGAAATCTATTACGAGAGCGGAGTGAAGCTCATTGCGCGGTTATCTCTTGTCGAGTGCATCGAACGATTAAAAGGAAATTTGATATAGGGGGGAACGGAGATGGAGTCGATAAACAGGCTTGATTTGAACATCGACGGGGTAAGTACCGCTAGCGGCGGCGATTACGGAAAAGTAAAGATCGATGGGGTCGGAACGGTCGAGGGGGATGTGATTGCCGAGATCTTCGACTCTAACGGGATAACGAAGGTTCGGGGAAATCTTCGGACGGGCGAGATGGATAGCGACGGGATCATAAAGATCTACGGTCATTTATCCGCGGGATATTCGGTCGTGGACGGTAATCTGAAAGTTATCGGCTCGGTCAAAGCGGAGAGATTCAAAGTAAACGGCGTGTTGAATGTCGGCGAGGATTGCGAGATCGAGGATTTGGACATGGAAGGCGCATTCGATGTTCAAGGTTTGCTGAATGTTGGCAAGATGAACGTCAGATTGCACGGTAAGGGGAAGGTCAAGGAAATAGGAGGCGAAAACATTCAAGTACGACGCGTAAGGCGAAGCGTATGGGGCAAGATGGTCACTTGGATGCTGCCAAAGTTCAGTCCCGAGTTGCATACGGCGTCCATAGAAGGGGACGACATCGATCTGGAATATACGCTGGCGGATGTCGTCAGAGGAAACCGGGTCGTAATCGGCAAAGGTTGCAACATCGGTACGGTTGAGTATCGCACGGAGCTGAAAGTATATCCGGGCGCAAAAATCGGCAAAGAGGTGAAGACGGGTGGCTGAGAATAGCAGGCGTGATCTGAAGATGATCGGTACGACGACCTCGGCGGGAGGAACGTTCGGCAACGTTAAGCTAATCGGAGAAAGCTTATTGGCCGGAGACGTCGATTGTCTGAAGCTATCCAACATCGGAGAGCTAGTCGTAAACGGCAATTTACGGGCGGAACGGTTGAAAATGACCGGAGAGTGCGAAGTGCATGGAAGCTTTACCGCTCTAACGGTTCGGGGACGAGGAGAGATCAAGGTTCGGCAGAAAATGCGCGGCGAGAGCGTGAAGTACACCGGCAATATCGAAGCGGGAGGAGATTGCGAAGCCAACTCGTTAGAGCTTAGCGGCGCATTCGGCGTATCGGGTTTGCTAAGCGCCGATCGGTTGGACGTTAAGATGTTTGGGCATTGCCGAGCGAAGGAAATAGGCGGAACCAAGCTTCGCGTTAAACGCAGTAAAACATCGAGGTTGTTAAACCTCGTGCAGTCCAAAGAACGGCCGATGTTGAACGCGGATCAGATCGAGGGCGATACCGTGGAGCTGGAATATACGATAGCCGGCATCGTGCGAGGGAATAACGTCACGATCGGCGCGGGTTGCGAGATTGGATTCGTGGAATACAGAGATAAGCTGAACGTTCACAACAGTGCTACCGTTAAGAAATTCGTACGGCTATAGGTTCGTTTCCTTGCCGAGAATTCCGAGATCGTCGATGGATGGAATAGCCCGATTCTAACGCATATCGCCATCGGATGACGGCGAATCCGTGTTACTTGTGGTATAATGAAAGCTGTTATTTTACCGCGAAGGGAATTTCAATTCATGAGCCAAAAGACGACCGAAGAATTACGGCAAGAGGTTGGGAAACGCCGTACTTTCGCTATAATCTCTCACCCCGATGCGGGGAAAACGACTTTAACGGAGAAGCTGCTCCTGTACGGGGGCGCGATCCATATCGCCGGCTCGGTTAAAGCGCGCAAAGCGGCGCGTCATGCGACGAGCGACTGGATGGAGATAGAGAAGCAACGGGGCATCTCGGTTACGTCCTCCGTCATGCAGTTTCAGTATGAAGGCAAGCAAGTCAACATTCTGGATACGCCCGGTCACCAAGACTTCAGCGAAGACACGTATCGCACGTTAACCGCGGCGGATAGCGCGGTCATGTTGATCGACGTCGCCAAGGGCGTCGAGGCGCAGACGATCAAGCTATTCCAAGTCTGCAGCAAGAGGGGCATTCCGATCTTTACGTTCATCAATAAGCTCGACCGCGAAGGTCAGAATCCGTTCGAGCTTCTCGAGGAAATCGAGCGAGTGCTCGGCATCCGTTCGGTTCCGATGAACTGGCCGATCGGCATGGGACGCGAGCTATGCGGCGTATACGACCGGATGAAAAACCAAGTCGAGCTGTTCCAAGGCAAAGATCACTCCGAGATCGAAGTCCGGAAGACGGAAGGGTATAACGATCCCGTCATCCGCGAGATGGCCGGCGATTATTTAGCCGATCAATTGGCTCAGGATCTGGAGCTGCTTGACGTCGCGGGAGATACTTTCGATTACGAGAAAGTACGCACGGGTCAGCTTACGCCTGTGTTTTTCGGCAGCGCCGTGAATAACTTCGGCGTCCAGACGTTCCTCGAGAATTTCCTGGAGCTGGCTCCGCAGCCAACGGAACGGAAGACGACCGAGGGCTCGGTAGAACCGGACGAGGAGAAGTTCTCGGGCTATATCTTCAAAATTCAAGCGAACATGAATCCTGCCCACCGCGACCGTATCGCTTTCTTGCGTATTTGTTCGGGGAAATTCCAACGCGGCATGAGCGTTAGGCACGTTCGCGCGGGCAAGGAAATCAAGCTGAGCCAGCCTCAGCAATTTCTTGCACAGGATAGGGATATCGTCGAAACGGCTTATCCGGGCGATATTATCGGGTTGTTCGATCCGGGGATTTTCCGAATCGGGGATAGCTTAAGCGAAGGACGGGACATCGTGTTCGACGAGCTACCGACGTTTTCTCCGGAAATCTTCTCCAAAGTATCGATCAAGAACGCGCTGAAACAGAAGCAGTACTTGAAGGGACTCGATCAATTAACGGAAGAGGGCATGGTGCAAGTATTCCGTTCCGTCGGAGCGTTCGAGGATACGTATCTCGGCGTCGTCGGTCAGCTCCAATTCGAGGTGTTCGAGTATCGGATGAAGAACGAATATGGCGTCGATATCCAGTTATTCCGCACGCAGTTCCAATTCGCCCGTTGGATCGTCGGAGACAAAATAGATCCGACCAAGTTCCGTATCAACTCCATCTTGGTTAAAGACAAGAACGACGTCAACGTCGCGTTATTCGAGAACGAATACGCGATGAGAACCGCAATGGAACGGATGCCTGAATTGAAGTTCTTAGAAGTCGCTCCGTAACGGGGGGCTAAATTTAAAATCGTTCTGCCCGCGGTCATTGTTGGCTGCGGGTTTTGTTGTATGTTCGGGCGAGGAATTGTAAAATGGAGAGAAACTCGAGCGGAAGAGGGCGGATGTTCGTGGGCAACCGTTTGCGAATAACCGGCGGATTCATCGTCCGTCCGGATGGCGTTAGCCAAGGGGATTTGACGATCGAGAACGGAATTATCGTCTCGATGGAACAGGTAGCAAGCAAGGAGAAGGTTAAAGGAATAGACGAAGATCGGGTTATCGATGCGCAGGGAGCTTGGGTGCTGCCGGGATTAATCGATATCCACTGCGATGCGATAGAGAAGGAAGTGGAGCCCCGTCCGAACACGTTATTTCCGATGGATATGGCTTTCTTGCAGTTTGAACGGAAGCTTGCGGGGCATGGAATTACGACGATGCTGCATTCTCTGTCGCTAGGAGTCGGCTTAAGCTTGCGCGGGGAGCATTTGGTGGCGGAAATGATCGACTTGATCGCTTCCATGCGCGCGGAAAGAGGGATGATCCGCCATGGCGTTCATCTGCGATACGAGGTGTCGCACTTGACCGGATTCGGGCTTGCTGAGCGGTTAATCTCCGATGGATTGATCGATTACCTGTCGCTAATGGATCATGCGCCGGGGCAGGGGCAATATCATCGTCCAGGTGCTTTCCAACGTTACGTGATGAAAAATCAAGGCGTCGGTCTGGATGAAGTGGCCGCGATCGTCGAGGAACTTGAAGGAAGAAGAAGCCGCGTGGATTGGGCTAAGCTTAAAGCATTAACGGCAGAGGCTCGAAGCCGAGGCATCGCCGTCGCTTCCCACGACGACGATAGCGCTTCGGCGGTCGAGCGTTCATTGGACTTCGGAGCTTCGATATCCGAGTTTCCGCTGAGCCTGGGTACCGCTCAATATGCTTACGGTAAAGGAATGGGGGTCTGTCTAGGAGCGCCGAACATCGTTAGGGGCGGCTCCCATGACGGCAACCTGAAAGCGGTGGATGCAATTCTGGAAGGCGTTGCGGACATCCTATGCTCCGATTATCATCCGGCCTCGCTGCTTCATTCGATTTTCAAATTGGAATCGGAAGGGCTATCTTTGCACAAGGCGGTAGCCATGGCAACGATTAATCCGGCAAAGGCGTTAGGCCGCGCAGATAAAGTAGGATCGATCGAGCTTGGCAAGAGAGCGGATGTCATCGTCGTACGTAAAGTCAGAGATATTCCGCTCGTCGTATCGACGATCGTAGACGGTACGGTCGTTCATGCTACCCAAGACTTCGCTTAAGCTTCCTTAGATGGATTAACGTGCTTATGCAGCACGGAAACCATCTTCTTGCGGGCAGCGGCGGTGCTATCTTTCCATATCATCTCGAATAACACGCCGAGCCCGGGCAGGGCCATCTCTTCGGCGCCGATCGAGCTCTCGATAACATCGGTTAGTTCGGCTTCATCCTTGCCCTGGACGCGCTGAATGATGGCTTGTCTTAAATCTAATTCCACGGACGTACCTCCTTAAAGGGGAACTTCCCGTGTAGATTTCCCTATCGGGTCAACGGTTATGCCGGGTATTGTTTGTGTTATAATGACCCTAATTGGAAGCGATCGTGAGGAGGAGGACCAAATGGGCAAGAAACCGCATGCCAAGAAACAATTCGCGATTATCGGATTGGGCCGATTCGGCTCAAGCGTGGCGAAATATTTAGCGGAAATGGGATACGAAGTGCTTGCGGTGGACGATAACGCGCAGCGCGTACAAGACGTCGCGCACGCGGTCACGCACGCCGTAACCGCCGATTCGACGGATGAAGAGGCGATGACCGCGCTAGGCATTCGCAATTTCGACGTTGTGGTCGTCGCGATCGGGCAAGATATTCAATCGAGCATCTTGACGACCTTGATCCTGAAGGATCTGGGCGTTCCTTATATTATCGTTAAAGCACAGAACGAGTTGCACGGCAAGGTGTTGCACAAGATCGGCGCGAACAGGGTCGTTTTCCCCGAACGGGATATGGGGCTTCGCGTTGCTCATCATTTAATATCGCCGAATATTCTGGAGCACATCGAGCTCTCGGCCGATTACAGCATCGTCGAGATGAAGATTCCTTCCTCGATAATCGGCAAAAACCTGAAGCAGCTCGATATTCGTCATAAATACAACTGTAACGTTCTTGCGGTAAAACGAAACGGCGAGATGAACATTACTCCGCGAGCGGATGAGCCTTTGATTCGCGAAGATATCCTCGTCATCGTAGGGAAGAACGAACAATTAACGAAGCTGGAGCAAACGTATGCGGAGCCTTGAAGGATATATCGGATCAGCTTCCAACCCGCGGGTGAAAGAATGGGCGAAGCTGTTGGAGCGTAAGTATAGAGACCGGGAAGGCAAGTTCCTGCTGGAAGGAATCCATCTCGTGAAAGATGCTTTGGACGCGAATTGGCCATTGGAGATTATCGCTTTCGACGAAGGTTCGGGCGTACTCGAATCGTTCAGCGAACAGTTGGACGGAGAACGGGAAGCCGGTATCGGAACGAAATGGATACCGGTCTCGCCGGAAGTCATCTCGAAGTGCAGTGAGACCGGAACTCCGCAGCCGATCTTCGCCGTTGCGTTGAAACGTCCGCCGGGCGAGGAACTGTTGTTCGGAGACGATCGCGTTGGACTCGTAGCTGTGCTTGACGGGGTCCAGGATCCGGGTAACTTGGGCACGATTGTAAGAAGTGCCGCCGCGAGCGGGGCTACGGCGGTCGTTCTGGGTAAAGGGACCGTGGACTTGTACAATCCGAAGACGATTCGTTCAACGATGGGGGCGTTGTTTCACGTCCCCGTGCTCGAGGCGGATTTAAGCGTACTGTTACCGGAGGCGTCGGCTCAAGGCGTCACTGTTGTCGGGACAAGCTTGCAAGCCGCGCAATCGTGTTACGAGTATGATTTCAGTCGTCGGAACTTGTGGCTTGTGTTCGGCAATGAAGGCAGCGGCGTTTCGGAGACGGTTATTAAATTAGCGCATGCGAATGTAATTATACCGATGTCGGGGCGGGCTGAATCGCTGAACGTCGCTATGGCGGCGACGGTGCTGCTATTCGAAGCTCAGCGGCAGCGGGGGAATAAAAGGAATTAAATTTTCTTATAATGTTGCTAAGCCGAGGGAGGATTTCGATCTCCTCGGCTTTTCGCTGTTTCACTGAGTAGAAAAAGAAATGTGTTAAATTGGAAAAAACGAGTAGGTAGATGGTTATTTTACAAAAGGAACTACATTATCTCATAGAGAAGCTAAGGCGTTCTATTTAAAGAAAATAAAAATCTTGAAAGAGCAATTTTATGAATTAAAGAGTTTCAAATTATCGAAATTGAGTATGAAGATGGGCACTCATTTTGGCATCATATCAAACTTGAAGTAGAGCAGAATGGTCAGAAATTCGAATGGAATGAAGTTGCCATTATTAATGAGGGGGAATTGTTAATCGGCGAAAAAGATGACCTTCCTGCTTATGTTCGTCATAATTTTTACAGGTTGCAGCTCAAGCAAAGATGATTTCTCATGGAAATCTCTTCCGATCTTAATTACAATGAAACTGCATCAAAGATTAGGGAGGATATCAACGAAATGAGAACGATTACTGTATTATTGCTTGGATTTAGTTTATTCGTTGGAAGCAGCAATACTCCGGTCACTGCAAGCTCTACGCATCCGATGACAATCGAAGCCATCTTCGATGCGGCTCGCCCATTTCATGAAGGTTTGGCTGCAGTTCAGTCAGGGGAACAATGGGGCGTTATAGATAAATCCGGAAGTTTTGTCATGCAGCCTCGGTACAATTTGATTGAAGATTTCAAAAACGGGTATGCGCTCGTCGGTCAACTTGATTCTAAAGGGTATAACCAGATAGGACTGATTGATAAAACGGGCAAGGAAACGATAGAGCCAATCTATTATCCGCTTGATCTGTTGGAGGGCGGTATTGTTAGACTTTCGCGCAATGGAAAATACGGTTTAAGGGAGGCGAGCGGCAAACAAATTATTCCTCTCAAATATGATCTTATCGGTGACTTCCGCGAGGGCCTTGCACTTGTTGCAAACAGAGTAAATAACAAACCCAAATACGGATACATAGATCGATCAGGCAAACTTGTTATTCCGATTCAATACGAAGACGTGCGCGAATTCAAGTTTGGTTATGCCGCAGTCTGCAAGAATGGAAAGTGGGGAATTATCAACAAACGCGGCAAAGTCATTATTCCGTTAAAGTACAATAACATCGGTTCTTACGATGAAAGCTTGTTTACTTTCGCTCAGACAAGTTCAAAAGTATCCTCACGCGTTATTAATGATCCGTTCAAAACCCAAGTCGTCGACGCAAACGGCAAATATCACAACGTCGAGTGGGGTGCAGCCGACATACGGACCGGTAAAGTCAAGATTGCAGCACAATATGATTATTTCTGGGAATTTACGAATGGCTACGCATGGGTTGTAAAAAATAATCGCAAAGGCATTATCGATCGATCAGGTAGAATTAGTGTGCCTATCCAATATCATGGGATCGAAGATCTATCAAGGCCAAATAATGGTGATCCCGTATTCGTGTTATACGACGCGGGAGGAAAACTTGGTCTATTCAATACAGAAAACCCAAAAGCAAAAATTATCATGCATAATTATAGCAACTTGGCATCTTCCCGTGATTACCCTGGTGGAGAAGGTGCCGTACGAGTGGTAGATAAAAATAAAAAAATAGGGGTTATCGGTCTCACGGGGAGAGAAGTCGCACCACCTAAATATGACGAATTGAGAGATTTCCGAGATGGTTTTGCCGTTATGAAGCGCGATAAGAAATATGGCATGATCGATCTTACAGGTAAGGAAGTCATCGCACCACAATACTCTTCACTGGGATATTTCAATGAAGGATTAGCCTCATTTACGAAGAATGGTAAATCCGGCTATGTTGATATTAAAGGAAACGAAGTGATACCTGCCCAATTTGAGAACACAATTACGAGCAATTTCAGCAACGGAATGGCGGCAGTTCGGATTGGAAACAGGTGGGGGTATATCTCGAATCCACTTTAAAACAACATAATAAAAACCCATTCTCACTGAGAATGGGTTTTTATTATGTTGTTTGTTGGAAGACGGCCGGACATGTAGATCTGACTAAACTAACGGGCAGGTTAGCGTGGCGGATTGATGGACTGACTTTAGCTAAGAACAAGAAGTTAGAATGAAATAATACTTCTCAAGAAAAACTTATCTTGAGGTGATGATATGCGAATGTTGCAAGCCCTGTTCACTTTGTTATTATTCTTAGAACCCAATCCAGTAATTGCTTATTCGGATCCCCTAAATTCAGTTAATACAACATCAAGAGAAGAACTTCTAGAGAAAACTTTATACGGACGATATCTTCCCTATCTTGGAAAAGAGTATCAAAAATTTATTTTGTGTCCGCAGATACATATTGAAAGGATGAACGGTGATCATCTAAGACATATGGTTACTGTAAGTGCTTTAAACTACGAAGGACATCATGCGCCTTCATACGATAGAATCCAATTTATTTTGTCTGATATACCTGAATCTGGAGTGGAAATCATGAAACATGACTTATGCAGTTCGTTGAAATAACTGGATATTTTGCGAATTAGCCGACGAAGAAACAGGCCACCATGTCATGAGAATAGACTTGGGCCAATAAGCGGAAATAATGCTTGCAAATCGATAAGCCTCTATGTCAAAATCGACGTAGATTCGCTGGATGCCCTTGCGGTTTGTTCGGCTAATCTGGCAACGAGTGTGGAAGAGGCCGCGGACCATTTCGCCGTGGGTGCAGCCTTCATCATCACTCGTTTTTTCTTTGTTTATTTGCCACAACGTATAAGCGAGCAGCGTCTCTGTAGCAAACAACAATTCCATGTGGGCGTGTTGGTGCGACTCAGATGTAGAGTGACATTGTTCGAAGCCGAGCTCCTGTTTGGCGGCGCGAAAGAACACCTCTATCCGCCAACGTTTCCCGTAGACCTTAAGCGCCTCATCGGGTGCGTCATATCGGTTACTAGTGATCAAGTAGGCTCCTTTGTAGGTGGCCGGATCGTCACTGTCGTTGCTCTCGATAAGAGCTTCTTCATCCTCTTTCAGTCGCGTAGCGACAATGGCTGCAATTGGAACGAGCCGATCTTTGGTAACGGGTTGCCCTCTTCTTCTGACCGTGACGTGGGGGAGCTTCATATGGATATCCGTTAATGCGATTGCTGACAATCCATGGCCTGTCGCAGCAAGACACTTATAGGCTTCGCGGATCAGTTGCCGCGCAGAAACGGGGACAAACCGCTCGCGCCGCCCAGGTTCTGCGATCTTACGAAATAAGGCGGTATTGCGCTTGGCCTTTGTCACCCAGTCATAGGAATGATTCTGCAAAAAGACAAAGAAGTCTTTACACAAATACCAACGGTCCATCGCGACCCACAATCGGCAGGACACGGATTCACGAAGCATTAGCAGCATCTGCCTAGCTAGGTCAAACTTGCTGACGGACACTTCGTCTCCCTCCACTTTGTGCCACACGCTGTAATAGAGCGGATATTCCAAACCGCTCCGTAGAACCGCCTGCACAACGACGAGGCTCATGCACCAACTATAGGTCTTCGTCGAGGAATCTCGAAGCCAACATAGGAACGGCAGTTTCTTAGCGTACGGATGGGCGCTGTGCGTATCATCCAGGTTGACGACATCGCCCTCTTGTAGAGCCGTTTCGTTGTCGGCTTGCAACCTCGCCACGCGCTTCTTTCCAAATGTCCGCCAAGCGAATGGCGTTGTGAAAAATCGGCTAAACGTATATTGTGCAAGCGCAAATGGCTTGAACATGAGTTCGAGAAGCGCATCTTTACGAACAAGGTCGCTCATTTGCACAACGGACGTACATCCGGAAAGCAGGCCGATCGCATACATAAAGCAGAGCATCCATGCCGGAGCGCCGCTACGCTTGAATATACCCGATTGCGTCAACAAGAGAGAAAAATCGAATCGATCCCAGAGCGAACGTAAGATGGGCGCTCCCGCGCATTCTCCTTGTGAGAGCTTACGAAAGCGAGGCTGTTCAAGATTTTGTTTCAAGCCGATCACCTATAATCTTGTAGGATATACCTTGTAAAAAAGGTATTCTCTGCGATTATTTAGGCAACCCCGAAATGTCAAGTGTTTTCTGAAATCTACTCAGACGTTTTTTATATTCCATTTTATGGGCCGAACTGCATAAGTCATGGGAAAGGTCTATCTTACTACGTTTTAGAAAATTGTAATATTTTGTTGTGTTATAATCAAAATATGACAGGGCGATTGGAAACAATCTTGACTAAGGGGGAATCCGAACGTGAGTATGTACATTTATCCTGTAATGGAATATTTATATAATTAAACCGTGTTAAGAGAAAACACTCTTAATTTCATATGGCTAAGAAGGAAGGTTCTTTTTTTGACTAAGAAAAATCATCACTTCGTTCCTGCATTTCATCTTGGGTTGTTCACAAAGGACGAGAAAATGGAGAGCCCATTGTGGGTTTTTGACCAATTGAGTGGGAAGCAGTGGGAGGCTGTTCCAAGGAGTGTAGGATATCAAAAACATCTTATAGTGTGGATTTACCTGACACAAAGCCTGATGCAATTGAAGATGTATTCGCTTATGTAGAAGACAATGTTGCCCCTATAATAAAAGAGGTATGTAATAGCCATGAAATTCCAGACGGAGTGGAAGACTATAACTGGCTGATTAATTACATATCCCTGTTGGCTGAGAGGACACCAGCTAGAAGAAAAGTCTATAAGAAGCCAATGGTAGATATCGCTAAAAGAATGTCACAAATGATGTTGGCAACACCTGAGAGGTTCGAATCAATTAAGCTAAGAATGAAAGAAAATGGAGTTGAGGACGACGATAAAGTTTCTTATGAAGACCTAAGAAAGTTTATCTTTGAGGAAAATTACACAATATCTTTCGACAATAATACACATGTCAATAATCTGTTGACAGCAATAGATGTCATCATTCCTATTCTGGGTGATAGAAACTGGACAGTTGCCTATGTACCGCCCGAGGTAGGTGACTTTATATGTTCGGATAATCCAGTGAGTCTTCATTGGACAACGCAAAAAGAACGAGGGATTTGGTCATCTCCTGGTCATGGGCTCAGGGAGACTGAAGTCAGTATCCCACTGAGTAGTCGGATAATGCTACTAGGTCGGTTCGAAATGCTTCCACCCAGTATCGTTATATCGTCAAAGCGAAACTTGGCTATTTTAAATAGTTACACGGGAATGTACGCTGATCGATTTATCTACTCGAAAGAGAATGATTTCGTATGGTTCAAGCGAGACCATACTATAGGAAACGTTGCTGATTTCAAGCTAATGATTTTTGAAAAGAGTGAATCAGAATGAGAGGGCTACATTTGGATCCGAAATATAGGATTCTATTGAATTTATCAAGTAGTATGGCGAGGAATAATGATCTCGATTTCACATTGTATATCTTAGTTCTAGTTGTTGGAGGGGCTATTTATGGAATATTTAAAGTTTTTCACTAGTTCCGCTTTTATTATTGGGGCAATTGTTTACTTGGGAAAAGTGCTAATCAGTAATCTTATCAATAGGGATGTCGAGCGATTTAAATCTGAATTGGTTATTTCAGCAAATCAACATCAAATTACATTCACTAAGCTCCATAATGAACGTGCCGACGTGATTAAAGAGTTATATGCAAGGCTAGTACGTGTAGTTCGCATTATGGAGGATTTATGCTCTAATCCCACTAGCCAAAAAGCAGATGAGGCAATCCCCTTAATTATTGATCTTAAGTATTTTTTTGAGGAACGAAGAATTTATTTCGATTCCAAAGTTTCGATGCTAATCGAAGAAGTTGTTATGAATATACATAATGGTTATTTTGAATTAAGTTATAATGCGGATCACAATATTGTTGACATCATGGATGAAGAAATAAAAAAACAAACATTCAGTAGTCGTTTAGAAGGGTGGAACAAAATAAAGAGAAAAGTACCCGAGTTGAAGGAATCATTGGAGAACGATTTTCGATCGTTGTTAGGAACTATAAAGCAATGAAGTAAGGTACCATATCTGAAAACATGCCTTTTCAGAATTTATCTGTCTCATTCAGCTAAGCTAATAGGTATATATAACTATTTGTCTAAAAAAAAGAAGCATTAACAAACGGGTTAAGGCTCTTTATTGTTAAACACTATTTTGTCATTGAAAGGAGTTCCAAATGGTATGATAAATTTAGATAAAGAGTATCCTAAAGAGTTTATTAAAATTATTAATTATTTGCTAGACGATATTTATTCATTTTTTATGGATATTGGGGGTAATCTTGATTTTGAAGATATATACGCTACTGTATTTCCTGAACATAAACAAGAAGATCAAATTTCTGCGATGCAAGACTTAAAAACATTACATCATTATATACGAGATAGATTTCCCCATGATTTAAGTCCATTTTATGAGTATGTGTTATACAATGTACTTTATTTTGTTTACGATTCATCTGATGATGGTTTTAACTTAGAGGATATTATCTCCAAGCATTTAAGTGAGAATATAATTAGAAAATTTGATGATGATACATTGAAAATTCTTAGAAATATCCAAACACCTTATGATGTAATTGGTATTATATTTGAAGATATTGACTTTCTTGATGTTGGCGAGTTATTTGATATTTACAAAAATCAGCCTGAAATAGTGACAAAATTTTTGAATGTTGATTTAGATTGTTATGAAGAACTCATGCCTGAGGATATAAAGGCTGAGTATAGGGTTATCAAAGATAACTTTACTGCTCATTCATTGGATGAAGTGAAAAAATATAATAGTAATGAATTCAACGAAGTTGTAATTGAAATGGTGAAATATTTTAAATACGCTATAGAACATCAAAAAGGCTTTGAGTTACTGAATACATCTGAAGGTGGAGTAAATGAAAAAAAAGTGCAAAGATTGTTTCAAATAATTGCTAAGTTATTCTTCAAAGATTCAGATATATTAGTAAATTCAGAAGTGGATCTTGGAAGAGGATGTGTTGATTTTTATTTTTCCATTGGAAAAAATAAAAGAGCGTTAATAGAATTAAAGCTGGGCAAGCATCAAAGATATCAAGATGGAATTAAATATCAGTTACCAACTTATCTTATAGTGGAAGATGTTGATTTTGGTTTTTTTGTGCTGATTTGTTATACGGCTAAAGAATATGAAAAGTCAAAAGAATTATTTAAAACTGCAAAAGAGCTTAGTGCAGAATACAAAAAAGATATTAGATTTGAACAAATAAATGCTTCTGGAAATTATAAATCGGCATCTGAAATTAAGAACAAGGAAGAGATGAATTTCGAGTGAATATTCATTATGGCAAAAGTACTCAGGTCTCTTGTTAATTGTCGAACTCAGAGAAGTATCATTGAAGAAATGTGTCTTTTCGGGAATTCTGTGAAAAACATGGATAAGGAGGAGCCAGATCTGTTTATTTAGGAATTGATGTTGCAGGAGAAAATAATACTTGGTGTTGCGGAATAATTGATAAAGGTTCTGGAATGGAATGTGATGAAGCACAGGCTTGGAGAAATACAGTGGAAGTTTTCACTCATCCAATCGATTGTTCCAATGAGTTTCTTATGCTAAATTATACGTTGCCTTTTCTCTCTTGCGTAGGGTGGTTGGTTGTACTTCTATTTTACGCAGAGAGTCCAGGGTGGCTCTTTTTACATTTCATGAAACTGATTTTGATCAAGTACAGATTCTTAGATACTTTTAAGGCGGGATAATTATTCTGAATCATGATTTAGATCCATTAAAGTTTGATTTAAGAGATACTTCCGTGATTAACGCAAAAGCGATACATGATGTTACTGGTAAAAAGCGTTATTACTTAATCAAAACATGGGATGAAAAAAAACCAATTGTCACAAGCTTATTATATAACCCCAACGATGCCACATCTTTAATGAATGATAAGACAGTTAACAATGTATTTAACATAACCGTGCAAGCTGAGAATAATAGATTTGGTTCTCTTATCGTTGTGAATCTAATTCCTATTAAAAGTAAATCTCCGAGTTTGCTGAGTAAACATGAGAAATTAGAGGATGAAGATAATGTAGAATTTTTAAAAGAAGCTTTTTACTTGTCTGATATTATTTTGGTAGGCTGGGGAGTCGATGGAGGTAAAATTCGGAACTTTCCTAAAACCAAAGAACTACTTTTACAACATCGAAGCAAACTAAGATGTTTAGGAACTACAGGCAATAATATTCCTAGTCATCCAAGTAGGAAGACGGATAAAGTGATATGGTCGATTTATACATTGACGTGAGACTACCGAATGCTTAGTAGGGAGCAAACACAGATGTTATGGAATTCATGAATTAGTAAATCCAAATATTTCGGAATAGAAGGAGTTCTTATGACACTATTGATTGCTTATAAATTAGATGATTCAATTGTATTTTCAGCAGATACAAAAGAAAGCTTTATAGGTGAAGATGGTACTGTGCATTTAGCTTCAGTGAATAAAAGAAAAATATTTCAGATATACAGTAATGTTTTTATGGCAGTGTCGGGGTTGGCATCAAACCATTCGATTGATTTGATTAGGAGTGTTTTGTTACACAAACGCAGATCGTCTATTTCTGAAATTATAAACTGTTGCAGAGAAGTGCTTTATAATCATCGTCAAATTTTTCAGAGATATAATAACGATGATACCAGAGGAGCCACTAAAGCAATTATTTGTGGTAAAGACCCTGAATCTAATGAGCTTTTCATTTATAGCATAAACGAACAATTCCAAACCACTTCTGGTATCCAAGCAGTCATTGGTCACCAAGAAGATAGGGCAAGGGAGATATATCGCACGAAATTTGTACAAGATGAAATCCCATATCTAGAACAAGCAGTGGATGCCGCAACAAGTACAATCGAAGAGATGTCAAATCAGTCTGAGTTTATTGGAACTCAATCAATCACTTACATAATAAAGGCAGAAAGTATAACACAGAGTTATTATAACGGCACACGCACCCCACATTGTGATAGATTTCTTGATAAAAATATTATAGGACAGTGCAACACAAGGCAATAAAGCATGAGATTTCAAACTCCGACTCAACATCCACAAAGATGCTTTTAGATAATCTAATAAATAAGGGCGACAATTGAAGTTTTCGTATTTATATTAGATGCTATAGATAATAAAAAAAACCGTCTTTTCTTTGGAGGACGGTTTTTCGTGGTTTTAATTTATTATTCCTCTTCAATAAGTTTTTTGATAAGAACTGTAAGATCCCAGAGCATAAGGTTAATTTTCATTGCTTGAAAACACTTATCGGCAAATTCAATTAAATACATTCTTCTTGTAGGCTGACTATTACGGTTTGAACGGAAAGTGATTAATTGAGTATTTGGATCATACGAATAACTATTATGACCAATAGGATTTCTTAAATCATTGCTAAGTGGACCAGCAAAAACATGGGAAATGACATTGTCGTTATCTGATAAGTAATTTAGTTTTTGACCCTTGGTTAAAGATATATAATCTTGTAAATTTCCTGCTACATTCCTTCCCCGATTTATAGAAGGGTTCATACAATTGATTGACCCTCTTACTATTAAGTTATCCAACATGATGGAAATGGTGGAATTACTTAATAAGGTTTCGTACATATTTTGATACAACCGATCTAAGCGATCAAAGGATACAGTGTTTAAACCTTCGTGATTTTCTAATTCTGAAAGGTGTCTTCCCATTCCTTCCAAATACACTACAGGGGATAAATATCGATAATGGTTAGTGAATTCATTAAAAACTGAAAACAATTCTTTTTGTATATATAACAAATCTTCTATAGAAAAAACTTGAATAAGTTCTTCATACGAATTCAAATTGGTTTGTTTAATGACTGATAATCGCTGATCTAAGTCAGTGGTAGTGATGTTTTGTAAAGGATTGTTTGAAGACATCGATCTAAACATTGTGGTAACCAGTTTGCTAACGCTTGAATCTTTTTCATAGGGACTCATATCTATTCTTGGGCTTTTTCTTAGCTTTTCAATTTCACTTTCTAAATAGGTTTCTTTATCATTAAAATATAGGTTGGCAATTCTTTCAATCTTTTTCCACTCATCGTCGATAAAGGAAGGTAATAATTGGACTAAAACATCATAAGCGTGTTTTGCTTGACCGCTATGAGGCGAGTATCGAATGAACGGAGAAAAACTGGTTATCATAAGGGTTTCCTTTGTAAATGGAAGCATTTTGAATGAAGGGAATTCGCCTGAAAGGACTAAAATATATTCCCCATCCATTCCACCTTCATATGTAGCATTATGCAATTGAAAATCCAGCCTATTTTCCTTACGAATTATCAAGATATTTCCGTATATATTTGTGGAGCAGGAGGGACAAGAATAATATACAGGATATTGATCTAATATTCCCACTTGGAATTTTATCAAAACTTTAGCTTCACACACATCACATTTGACTACTACGTTATTAACAGCCATATGATCACCTCTAAAATATTTGCATTTTCAATGTACTTGATGTTTTAGGCATTTTCTCAGCCTTCAGGTACTTTTCTAATCTTTAATAAGTTTTTTGTATTCATCTATAATCAATTTGACTAGATCAGTAACTTTATCTCTCGCTTTCTCATTATTCATTAACATTCCACTATTAGTGGCAACAATCATCTTAAATTCGTTCATATAAGAAAATATTGGGGATTTTCGATTTATAATAAATCCATCTGCTTGCCACTTGTTCCTTAATTCATCTAAATGATCAAGAAAATCGAGATTGTAATAAACTGGATTCTCACTCAAAGTTGAAATAGCATGACGAAAATCGTTGCTTAGCTCTTCTTTTTTTGACTTATAATCTGAAAAGTAGCGATCAAACAATCCGTTTTTTTTCAACTTCGTTGTCAGTTGGCTTGCATCCCACAATTTAATTTTAAAATTATAATTTTCTTCCATTTCTTTTTTCCATTTTGCCCACCATTCATGCTCCTTTTTATTGAAGTCTTTGGCAACACATAAATGCCATTTCATAATGTTATCGCCCTTTTCTGAAACGACTTTGTTAAAGGAGGCGATAATTTTATTTTTCTGAGATGAGTCAATTTTATTAATGAAATACTTGCATTGGTATACATCTAAATCACCTTCATAATCCCCTACAAATATATCGATGCCGCCATCCCCTCCAGCACTTTCTACCGTATGGGAGTCATCCTCATGTATAATTTGAATTAACTCAACACAAATTGCTTCGAATTTCTCCGTTGCCCCTGCAAGCCCATGCTTATACTTTAGAGATTCAAAAGGAAGTTCCATTCGCTTGTCCCACCATTTCAATGTTAGTCTTTATGATATCATCATACCAAATGTTTCCTTCTAAAAAAATCAACTACCTTTTCAAACTAAAACAATTCCTGTCCACCACCCTAAATAACTGTCCCCACATAATAATAACTGTCCTCAAACTCACCAAAGGCTGGAAATTGCACGGGTAATCACTCCCACAATCTCCAGTCTTTTTTCATTTGTCCCGCTCCAGTGCAGAAGGGCAGGAAAGAACAGGGGAGAACAACAGGGTTGTGGGACAGGGATGAACATGCAAAGGCAGTAAGTGCCAGTAAGTGCAGGGAACCATCCAAACTCTGATAATCCTTCTCATCCCGCTCCAACGGATAGCAGGATCAGGGCTCAGGGGAAAGACAATCACTTGAATTTCTAATATAATTCGTACTGGTCTCCAGGGCTTCAAGGGCATGATTTTCTCCGCTATTCACTCGCAATATAATCGCTATAAACTCAAGTGGATCAAGGGGAAATGGCAGTAGGAGAAGGGTAAGGACAGGGGAGGAAGAGCAGTAAGTGCAGTAAGAGGAGTAAGTGCATGCAAGAGCCGGTAAAGGCAGTAAGGGCATGCAAGGGTAATAAGAGCCAGCAAAGGCAGTAAGAGCATGCATTCAAGTGTTTATTCCCGCAATATTCCTGCTAGGAAATCCAATGTATCTACTCCAGCTTATCTCAGGAAGCTTGCACCTAATCTCTATTTTCCGTTTCCCGATCTTGATTCTGTCCCCTAATCCCTTGATTTTCCCATGCACTTTCCTGATCTCCCCCTGCCCTTCAAGGACACTAATTATTATCTCGTTTCGTTCACAATTGAACCAGTTCTCTTCCAGTTTTCACTCGGTTAAACCTCACATGAGTAGACACTAATTATTATCTCGGAAATAGGGGTGAGGGCTTGTGGGAGTATGGCGGAGGGGGATTTTGGGGGAGGGGAGTTTGAGGACAGTATTTTTTATTTGTTTACAGGGGGAATAAAAGGAATTAAATTTTCTTATAATGTTGCTAAGCCGAGGGAGGATTTCGATCTCCTCGGCTTTTCGCTGTTTCACTGAGTAGAAAAAGAAATGTGTTAAATTGGAAAAAACGAGTAGGTAGTATCAAACATTATTATCAAGCTATTATATTTGGAGATTATGAAAAAGCGTTTGAACAGTTACAGCTATATGATTATGATGCTAAGACTGGAGATGGTTATTTTACAAAAGGAACTACATTTCGGATCCCCTAAATTCAGTTAATACAACATCAAGAGAAGAACTTCTAGAGGGAACTTTATACGGACGATATCTTCCCTATCTTGGAAAAGAGTATCAAAATTTTATTTTGTGTCCGCAGATACATATTGAAAGGATGAATGGTGATCATCTAAGACATATGGTTACTGTAAGTGCTTTAAACTACGAAGGACATCATGCGCCTTCATACGATAGAATCCAATTTATTTTGTCTGATATACCTGAATCTGGAGTGGAAATCATGAAAGTAACAATTCAAAAAAATATTTCTGAAAAGGAAAGCCTCATGCAATGCCGTAAGAGCTGAGCAATAATTACGTAACTCTGATTACCCTAACGGGAACAATAGCTCAATAATGACACGACGGCAGCCGGCCTGAACGATCGGTTGCCGTCGTTGTGTTAGCTGGCAGATTAATTTAATAGTGAGTCTAGCATCTCTCGTGATACTAGTTTATTATTTGAAGAATTATTTGTGAGGAGAGATGCAGATGTCGAAAATACAGGCAATTGTATTAGACTTGGACGGAACATTGCTTGGCAGCGACAAATCCATATCACCTAGAAATTATCAGACTGTTAAAAGATGTTATGATTCTGGAATTCATATTATCGTTGCCACGGCGCGACCGCCTAGAGCGGCTAATCAATTTGTGAAGAATTTTCCTTTTGTAGACTACTTGGTTTATTACAATGGTGCTCTAATAACATGTAAGACTAAGCAAACTCAGCGGCACATTAGTATCCCAATGGAGATTAGCCAACAGATTAACAATTTCATTGAGTTACATGCACCTCAATCGATAATTTCATACGAGGTCAATGACTCATGGTATACGTGTACACCAATTCCCGACTCGCAACTCGGTCATTTCGGTATCCGTCCAAATGATCCTAAACCCCCGGTTGTTGATAAGGATTTCATTAGTTCACTATCCCCAACCAAAATATTGGTTCATGGTTACAGCACATGGAGGGACGTTATCGAGCAATTCGGCGACCATGTGAACGTAATCGCAACCGATGGTGGTGTATTGGTTCAAATCATGCAAAAATCAGCCTCAAAGGAAGAAGCCGTGCAATGGGTGCTTAATGATATCGGGGTGAAGTCAGAACATGTAATGGTATTCGGGGATGACTTTAATGATTTAGGACTATTCCATAAGTGCGGATTTCCGATCGCTATGGAAAACGCGATAGTTGAGCTAAAAAATTGTGCAAAACACATTACCGAATCAAATGATAACGATGGTGTTGCTGTTGCTCTTGAGAAATTTGTGGTGTAATCAATTGCTGATAATGATTCACTTAACTGGGAACGCTAGTTGAATGCGATCGATTAAAACCTCCTTATTGAGCAAACCTAGATTTATCAGGTTAACTCAAGGGAGGTTTTGTTTTGAAATTATCGAAACTTTGGAGGATGTATGAAGAAGAGAAACGGATTCAGGGGTTTTGCTTACTTACAATAAAAGCGTATTCGATTCAGATAAGGATTTTACTTGGTGAACTTGGTGATCTTGAAATCGATGAGATCACTATACAACGACTGAAGGAGTACCTAGCTAAGCAATCGGAACGATTAAAGCCAAGCAGCTTAGGTCACCGGCCGTTTCTTGCGATCCAATGTTAACTTAATGGTGTCGATAGGTACAAAAAGGAAAGGTGCACTTCAAATTAAATTAAAAATCAACGCGACAAGATGTCATCTATGCAATGGGAACACCTACATCAAAAATCGGGAATACTTGGAGCTATGGATATTCAAGGTGTACACTTCGATCAAATGGGAGTTGTAATGGGGTGGTCAAATATTGATGGAAATTTAGCAATAAAAGACTCCATTATTCGGGTGTTGGAGAAAAAACCAAGATAGGATTAATTTACCATGAGCGCTTCCCGAAAGGGAGCGACATTCTGTGATGCACCGTGGTCGTTGGAATCAGACTAACGGATGGGCTCTAACGCACCATAGTTTATCGACCTTCCTCACCAGACGTAGTAGCAGTATTGACGGGTTTTTCTATTTTCATCATATGTGGTGCAGCGCTGGTCTTGCGCGGCATGAATGACTAACGGGGAACGTTTATTCAATAAACTCAAAGGGACGGCAGCCGCTGTTACTGGCTGTCGTTTTCTCAACTAACGGGCAGATTACGTTAATGCATTTAGTCCCCAAGAGGTTAGTTGTAGCAAAGAAGATGAAACAGCTTAGGGGGATAATCCAGTTTCATACAAATCAGTCCAGCCATTTCGTGTAGGTAGATATTGGTATTAGCGGAGACTTATCCTTATTACCCCGCATCCCGCACATGGCGGCTTCGCCTGCAAAGTAGCTGGTGAATTTCCCTGCAGGATGACGGTATCCTTCACGATGCAACCAGGCGTGAAGCAAAGAGCCGCCTAAGAACGAGTCCGTTATCCCGGTATTATTTAAATCCGTCGAATTCACTGTAATGGTGAGCGAGTTTTTTTCAGGCTCTGACGCACTGACGCCTTTAATGGTCGAAGTGCCCGAAGCTTGGTACATAATATAGGCTTTGGCTGCGCGGCCGAAACCGTTGGCCGCAATCATCGTCGTGAGCCCGTCCATCTGCACGTCCGCCGCTACCGCTCCATTGCTTAACTTTCCTTCAAACCACACAGGGGAGAGGTTAAACTTCGCATACTTGTTGACACAACTTTGATAGGCAGAAAGGATTGCGCCTTCATTTTTTTGCTGGTAATGAAAAAACCAAATGGAGAGCACTACCCCTATCAAGCGTTTCATGCGATTCATTTGCGTGGTAGTAAATCGCGTATCCATGTAAAAAAACATCGTTTCAGGCACAGTATCGCTGACTACTGCTTCTGGAACATCGATGATCAGCTTTTTGTAGGTGGCTGAGGCACGAATCCGTTTCGGCTGACCGACATAAAATCGAGATCCTCGTTTGATGATGTCGCCCAGGGTACTCACCTCACCTTTTAGATTGTGAGATACCATATGCAAGCTACTCAAGCGACGTTCCTTACGCGAACGGGTACGTTTATTCAATAAACTCAAAGGGACGACAGCCAGTGCAACCGGCTGTCGTCTTCTCAACTAACAGGCAGTTTAGTTATAAAATTCTTCTCTAGAGGAAAACTTTATACGGACGATACCTTTCCTATCTTGGAAAAGAGTATCAATATTTTATTTCGTGTCCGCAGATACATATTGAAAGGATGAACGGTGATCATCTAAAACATATGATTACTGTAAGTGCTTTAAATTATGAGGGACATCATGCGCCTTCATACGATAGAATCCAATTTATTTTGTCTGATAACACGTGAATCTGGAGTGAAAATTATTAAAGTAACAATTCAAAAAAATATTTCTGAAAAGGAGAGCCTTATGTAATGCCTTAAGAGCGGAGCTATGATTACGTAACCCTGATTAAGCTAAAGAGGAATGATTACTTAAATAATATCATGAGGGTTGCTATAGCAGCCCGCTTTATTAGAATGCATAATATACTATTTCTTCTTTATCGTTACCGAAAAAAAGTCCACCCTCCCAAAAATGTTCAAATAGACCGATTTGGTTTGATCTACTAAACTGAAGACGATCTTGTGAACCTTCTTGGGAGGGAAATAGGCATGAACGGAGTTAGAAACGGTATTCTAGTCGCGGTTTTCTTGTTACTAATAGGATTTACGGTCGACGAAGGACGCGCGCATGCGATCGTCCCGGAAGAAAGTACGTTTTTCGCAACCGCTTTCATCGATGAGGGTAGCACGTATAATACGGTCAGCGACGGAGATCTATGGCCGTCCGCATGGTCGAACGACGACAACTTGTATCTCGCGAACGGCGACGGCTGGGGATGGACCAATCAAGGCTGGAGCGATATCGCGTTCAACCGGATCACAAGCGGGCATCCCGATAATGGAAATCTCGTCGGCAATCGGGTCAGCGCAGGATTCGGGCCCCTCTGGAACCAGTCGACTTGCGGGGACGGATCGGCCAAGTACAATCGCAAGCCTACCGGATTGACCTCGAGGGGAGGCACGCTTTGGTTGGCCGTTCAAGATTTGAACCGGTGCCCGGGCGCCAAGTTCTACGGCCCTTCATTCAACGACGCGCCTAATGCGACGATTTTGAAATCGACGGATAAGGGGGCGACTTGGACTTGGAACGCGACCTCTCCGATGTTCCCGAATTCGGTCTTTACGACGGTCTTCTTCCTCGACTGGGGCAAGGACGGCGTCGATAACGATCCGAACTCCAATTGGGACGACTATATCTATGCTTACGGAACGGACTACAATTGGCGCGATTCTTTTAACAATTCGGTGCCCGATCCAACCAAGCTCTACTTGGCTCGCATTCTCGCTACGGATAACGTTCAGGACCTGTCGAAATGGCAGTTCTGGACGGGCGGACTGAACGGAGGGGCGCAATCCTGGTCCGGCTACGGTAACGTAGCCGCCCGTCAGCCGGTCCTGCAGGACGACAGAAGGATTTACCCAGCCGTAACCGCGGGGTTTCCGTCCGGTCATATTCGGGACATGACTCCGATCTCGCAAGGGAGCGTGACGTATAATCGCGCATTGAATCGCTATATTTATCTGTCCTGGACCGAGTACACGTTCGAATTTTACGAGGCGCCGGCTCCGTGGGGTCCGTGGAAAAGGTTTTTGTCCAAGGACTTCGGAACGTATTCCTCCCCTTGGACGCTGAGCAAGAACGGCGGTTATACGACGGTTATGCCTTCCAAATACATTAGCACGGACGGAAAGCGAATGTGGTTCAACGCCAATACGTTCGAAGGTCCGGTGAACAATTATCGTTTCTCCTTGCGGCGATTGTTCGTGACTCCGCACAATACGGCGCTGGCCCCGAACAACGCGCGAAACGACGTGAGCAATCTGGCTGTTACGGGAGACGACAAAACGCCGATCGCGGGAGCGAGCTTCCATCAGGGCAACCCGTGGGCGCTTAACGACGGCGTGAAAAACGTCAATGCCGACGACTGGAACGGAGAGGCCAAATCGCAGAGCTACTGGGGATACACGTGGTCCAGACCCTATAACTTGAACAAGGTTGTCTATACGACGGGAGCTTCTTTTCCGGACGGAGGGTATTTCTCCGGCGGTCTTAAGGTGCAAGTCCTGCAAAATTTCCAATGGGTCGACGCAGGCGGCTTGTCCGTTAGTCCCGATTATCCGTATAACGGCACGGCTGCGCCATACAAAACGTATACGTTCAAATTCAACGATACTTGGGGCGACGGCGTGCGGATCATCGGAAACGCGGGAGGCGCGGAGAAATTCACTGCCATCAGCGAACTGGAAGTCTACTACGCGAATAGCGCAGGAACGACGATTCTCGATCCGTTCGACGGCCCTCTTAACGGATCGTGGACTTGGAGCGCGCCGCTTGCGGGTCCGGCTTACTCGTTTGTCGCCGGTAAGTTCAGAATGACCCTCCCGGGTTCGGGCACATACGACAACTGGGATTTTATCGACCAATCGCCGAAGCTTATGCGAACGGATATGGGCGGGGGGGACTGGACGATCGAGACTCGGTTGAACTTAGCCTCGTATTCCGCGGGTTCAGACTTCCATGCCGGGTTGGCGGTCCGTTTCGGAACGAACAACTATTTCCTTTGGGGCAATCTTCAAGGCAACGGGTTAGAGCTCTCGCGATCGGGGTTCCCGGCACTGGCCGCCGTGACTTCGTACGCGGGGACCGAGGTTTCCTTAAGGATGAGGAAGCTCGGAAGTCAGTATTACGCCGATTACAGGCAGAATCCGGGAGATGCATGGGTGAGCGCGGGCAGCGTCAATTATCCTTCAGTTGCTCCTCTATCCGTCGGACTAATGGCCAAATCCTGGGCGGCGGTCCCGTTGACGGCGGATTTCGATTCGTTCACCTTAACCAAATAAAGCGGAAGACATCGAGGAGACGGGAATAGCCGTCTCCTTCACCTGTTGTCAAAAAGGGTTCATCATTATACACTTTAGAATACGAAAGCGGTTACATGACGATTCGGGAACCGGAGGGCCGAGGAATGATTCCTACTTTTCTGCGCAATAGCAAGCTGGGAAGCAAGCTTATGCTTCTCTTGCTGACCGTGATATTGGCCCCGTTAACCTTGCTAGGCTTCCTTTTCTACCAGAACTCGGCGCAGTGGGTTCAAGAGAAAAGCGACAAGGAATCGCTTCAAGTGCTGAACCTCGTCATGAGGAATGCGGACGAGATGCTGCGGGGCGTTGAATCGCAGTTACTGGACATCTATAACCGGGACGACATCATCGAGCAATTGTCGGAAACGCCTCCCACCACGGGCGGGAATGCTGAAAGCCGGCTATCGGAGGACGGGATCAACCGGTATTTGCGAAATTTCCTAAGGGGCAAAGACGACGTCGATTCCGTGTATTTCCTTTCCGAAGAAGGCACGACTTCGTTCGCTGATTTTCGCGGATCGAGCTTGTTCACCGATCAGATCGTCCGAAACCCGCAATGGTTGGAAAGAATCGCGGAGGAAAACGGGAGGGTCGTCTGGATTCCTACTTACGAGATTCCGCCGAACCGTTACTCGGCGCATAATTCGTATTACTTCGCCGCGGGGATGAGTATACGGGACGTCACGGACGAGCTTCAAGCGTTAGGCACGCTGATCCTTAATGTAAAGATTTCGGCGCTCGACCGTCTCGTCGGTCCCGTCGACGTCAGCCCGCACGGAACGATCCTCGTGGCGGACGATTCGGGCAATCTGATCTGGCATCCCGATTCGGAAGCCTACGGCACCCGCATGAGCGGAGTGTCTTTCTACAAGGCGACGAAGCCGGGGGAGTTCGTCCGGTTCAAGCTGAACGGGGAGAACTACCGTATCGGCAGAATTTTGTCGGATTTTAACAATTGGTCCTATTACGCGATCGTTCCCCAGATCGATCTTGACGCTCAGACCGAGAACCAGAAAAGGTTCCTCATCGTGACGATCGTCGCCTTCTCCGCTCTGTTCCTGCTGCTCGCTTGGTTGACGACGCGCTATATTACGAAGCCGATTCGGCAGATGGTCGTCGCCATGAAACAGATTCAGAAGGATCCGCAGGGGATGCAGCTACAGGCGAACTCCAACGACGAGATCGGCATGCTGCAAACCGCGTTCAATGGTATGCGCGGGAGGATCGCGGATCTGATCCAGGAGGTGCGCATCGTCTCCGACAAGGAGAAGGAAGCCGAGATTCGGGCGCTTCAAGCGCAGATCAATCCGCATTTCGTCTATAACACGCTGGATGCAATTAATTGGCTGGCGATCGAGAAAGACGAGAACGAGATCAGTTCCATGATCACGGCGCTGAGCGACATGATGAGATACGCCATTCGGCCGGGAGCGCCTTGGGTCAGGGTGGAGGAGGAACTCCGTTGGGCGCGTGCTTACGCATATTTGCAGGAGATGCGGTTCGAAGCGAAGTTCGCCGTCGAATTCGCGGTGCCGACTGAATTGGCAAGATATCGGGTTCCGCGATTGCTGCTGCAGCCGTACCTGGAGAACGCGATTCTTCATGGTATGGAGAATTTGGAAAGCGGCGGCTTGATTCGAGTAAGCCTGAACAAGGAAAGTGAAGACCGCCTTCGCCTAGTCGTGGAAGACAACGGCAGCGGCATTTCGGCGGATAGGATGGAAGATATCAAGACGCGGAAGTCGCACGGGATCGGCATTACTAATATGGACGATCGACTGAAGCTTGAATACGATGCCGGCTATGGCGTGACGGTCGAGTCCGAACCGGAACGGGGAACCCGCGTCACTGTCGTGCTTCCTGTGATCGAAGAAGAAAACGAACCGTAAGGAAAAGGGGGGCTTGACTTGTACAAAGTGTTAATCGTAGACGACGAACCGAAGGTGAGGCGGGGGTTGTCCTCCCTCGTGCCTAAGCTTGACCCGGAGTGGGAAGTCGTGGGGACGACCACGAACGGGGAAGAGGCGCTGCAGTTCGTCAAGAAGCTGTTACCGGATCTGGTCATTACGGATATTCGGATGCCCCGGATGAACGGACTCGATTTGCTCGGCGAATTGAAAGAGTATCCGCTTCAAGTCGTCATCCTGTCCGGATACGGATATTTCGAGTACGCGCGTACGGCGATTCAATTCGGAGCGTTCGATTTTCTGTTGAAGCCGCTGAAACCGGAAGCGATTCGCGACGTTCTGGGCCGGTTGTCCGCGCAATTAAAGTTGGCGGCGCAAGAACCGAGAACGGGCGTTCCGGAGCTTCGATACTCGAAGCTGTGGAAGGAATGGATGCTGTCGCCGGATGACGAGCAGGGCCATGCGTCCAAGCTGAAGCCGCTGATTCCGGCCGGAGCCGAACGTTTGCGGATCGCCGCCATCGACATCGACGCGTTCGACAAAGTCATTTCCGAAGACCAGTGGGGCGATCGGCAACTGGTGGCGTTCGCGGTCCGCAACGTCTTGCATGAATTGCTTGCGGCCAGGTCAGCCGGCCGTTTCCGATATTTATACCAGAACGGCTCCCAAATGTATTACTTGTCGGCGGACGAAAGCTTTTCCCGGGAATTCTGGGAAGGAGCGATCGAGACGATCGCCCGCTCGGTGAAGATCTCGGTATCCGTAGGTCTGAGCGACGAGAGCTCGAATTTCGAAGATATGCCTTCGTTGCTGGCTAACGCTCGGGAGAGTCTGGAAAACAAATGGATCCATGGGGAAGGCAAGGTAAGCGATTATCGAGATTTCCGTCTGGAGGATTTGCTGAGGATCGGTTATCCGGAACAACTGGAAATGCGGATCGTCCGGGCGATCCGCGGAGGTGACGCGAGTACGGCTTACGCCGGCTTGGAGGAATTCGTCCTCAAGCTTCGGGAGAGTAAGGCTTCCTTCCGGTTGTTTCAACGGTTCTGCTTGCAACTGCTCGCTTCTCTGCTGAAGGTCTCTCACGAGCAGAAGGCCTCGCATATGGTCTTCCGCCGCATGAGCCGGTCGACGGAGCTGTTCGCGAGAGAGTTCACCGCGGACGAATTTCTCGGATTCATGCGGGAGTTCGTGGAGGCCAGCTTGCAAGTTCTCGAGTGGAGCCGTAGCCAGAAGCAAAGTCGGACGTTGGACAAGGCAATGGCTTATATCCGGGACAATTACGCTCGGGATATTTCCTTGGACGACGTCGCGGGGCACGTAGGCATGAGCAGCAGTTATTTCAGTACGTACTTCAAGCAAGAGACGGAAACCTCCTTCGTCGAATTTTTGACGCGCCTTCGGATGGACGCGGCCAAATCGCTCATGAAGGACACCGATTTGCGGCTCTATGAGATCGCCGGAATGGTCGGGTACCAGGACGTCAAATATTTCTCTCGCTTATTCAAAAAGACGATGAACGCGACCCCTATCGAGTACCGTCAGTTTTTCGACCGAAAGGAAGACGGCAATGCCAAATAAAAGACAGTGCGGTCGGTCGTTACGATCGCTGGCTAGTCTCGTGGCACTAGGATTACTGCTGGTGATCGCGGCAGCCTGCGGGGGCAAAACCGCCGACATCGATCCAACGCTGGAGACGCTTCTCGGCCGGCAGGCGGCAAAGGATCCGCCTTCTGATCGGATCGTGCTTCGGATATGGTCTTTCCACCAGTCGGAGGAATTCGGCTTCTGGCAGTGGCTGGGGGAAGAGTATGCCAAAGTCAATCCGAACGTGGAGGTCAAGGTGGAGTATATTTCGAGCGACGATTATTTTTCCGGCAACCGGATGCCAAGCTCGTTCGCTTCGGGACACGGACCGGATATTTTCTTCGTGTCCGCTGGGACGATCCGCAAGTACGTAAACTCCGGAATTCTGCAAGCTCTCGATGAACATTTCACGGAGGACATGCGGAACGATTTCTTCAAATCCGCATTGGATTCGGTGACGGTGGACGGTCGGATCTATGCGATCCCGTTCGAGACGGAATTGCTAGGTTTGTACTACAACGAAAAGCTGTTCCGGGAGAAAGGGATTTCACCTCCCGCAACTTGGGAGCAGATGCGCGAGGCGGCGAGTAGGTTAGGAACCGGCAAACGCAGCGGATTAACCGTGGAAACGTTCGGCGGCGTCTATCAGTCATTCTCATGGTTACCTTTCCTCTGGCAGGCTGGAGCAGATTTGGTTGCCGAGGAGGGTGGGGCGTCGGGCTTGACGGCGCCGGGAGCGCGGACGATGTATGGCTTCTTCCGAGATATGGCCAAAGACGGCTTGTTGAATTTGCACCCATCACGTCCGACGACGGACATCGGAATTCTTGCGTCCGGCGAGACGGCTATGCAGGTCAGCGGCTCTTGGAACATCCGGACGCTGGAAGCGAACTATTCCGATCAAGAGATCGGGGTCGTTCCGCTCCCCGTTCCTCCGGGTGGCAAGGAATTGACCGCCGCCGGGGGCTGGAAGATCGGCGTCAACCATTTCGGTTCGAACGCGGACGAAGCCGCGAAGTTTATTTTATGGGCTTTCGCCGAACGCGAGGATATTCCGCTCAAGTGGTGCACCGAAGTCAAGTTCGCTTATCCTTCCCGGGAATCGGTTATGTCCGCCGGCGAGCAACAATACGATCGCGGGCTTCGGTCCGTGTTTACTTCCCGGATTTTCGGAACGGAGAGGCAAGAGCCCCAACTGCCGGAGGAATTAACGCGAATCTTTACCGACTCGCTGAACAAGCTCTTGTTCGGAGAGGCGTCGGTGGACACTCTTCTCGCCGATACGAACGCGCGGCTTTCCGCTTATTTCGCCAACGTCCAAAAATAGTCCACCCCGCCTAAAACATTTCTCGTTACGGCCCCTCCGATTTCCCCGCTATACTCGAGGTGACTTCACAAACACCTATCGAAAGGGGAACCTCAAGTATGAAAAGCACGAAATGGCGGTCGCTCCTCCTCGCGTCCATGAGCCTTATCCTGTTGTTCCAGATCGGTTGCGGATCGAACAATAGCGGCAACCAAGGTTCAGGCGCGCAGGGGGAGAGTCCATCTCCCACGCAAGGCGATTCCGGCGGCGGCTCCAAAGAAAAAGTAAAGCTGAAGTTCTGGGATTTCCATACGGAAGCCGAACAGAAATTTTTCGAGGACTTGGTCAAGGAATACAATCAATCCCAAGATCGGGTCGAGATCGAGTATTCGACCTCCAACCAACAAGATTACATGACGACGAAGCTTCCGACTTCGTTCGCTGCCGGCGATGGCCCGGACATCTACATGATCAGCCCGGGCGAATTCATGAAATTCGCCAAGTCCGGCTTGATGGCTGATCTGACTTCTTATTTTCCGGAAGGCGCGAAAGAAGATTTTCTCCCTGCGTCCTTAGACGCGGTCACCGTAGACGGCAAGATCATGGCGCTCCCGTACGAATTGGAGCTGCTGGGACTGTATTACAACGAAGACATGCTGAAGAGCGCGAACGTAGAAGTTCCGAAAACTTGGGATGAACTACTGGCGGCTGCGCGCAAGCTGACGACGAACAAAGTCGCGGGTCTCGTGTTACCGCCCGATAAAGGAGCGTACTTCAACTTCATCTGGTATCCGTTCCTCTGGCAGCAAGGCGGCAACGTACTGAGCGCGGACGGAACGCAATCCACTTTCAATACGCCCGAAGTGGCCAAAGCGCTCGATTTCTACGGATCGTTCTTCCGCGAGAAGCTGTCTCCATCCAAGCTGCAATACGGACCTTGGGAGATCGATAACCTTGGGACGAAGACGGCGGCCATGCAAGTACTCGGTACTTGGGCGATTAACCGCGCCGAAGAAAACTTCAAGGACGTACCGATCAAGGTAGCTCCGCTGCCGCTTCCGGACGGAGGAAAAGCGTCTACCGACGCGGGCGGCTGGAAATTCGCCGTGAATAGCAAAGGCAAGAACGTCGAGGAAGCCGCGAAGTTCGTCATGTGGGTGTTCGCCGGCGATGCCTCACGCGCGCTGAAATGGTGCACGGAGATCAAGTTCGCGTATTCCCCGCGGAAATCCGTCGTTGAAGCGGGCAAGGAAATATACGGCAAAGGCATGCGCCAAGTGTTCACGGACGAAATCTATGCTTCCGCTATTCCCGAGCCCACTTACCCGTCGGAGATCGTCGACATTATCGGCGACGCCATGCAGTACGTCATGTTCGGCAAGATGGACGGCGCGGCTGCGGCGAAAGACGCAGACGACAAGATCAAGAGCTACTTGAGTAAATAAGAACGGAGAAGAAGGGGATCTCGGCCTCCGCGCGGGCGGCCGGGGTCTCCGCTTTCCGACAGAGGAGGCACGACCCATGCGAACTCCGGTTGCGAAACGGACGTCGGCGCGAACCTTGCGGGAGTGGGGGACGGCCTATGCGTTCCTGTTCCCCAACGTGCTCGGCTTGTTCGTGTTCGTATTCCTGCCGATCCTATATGCGCTTTACGTGAGCCTGTTCGACTGGAACGCCCTTAGCCCGAAAGTGTTCGCCGGGCTCGACAATTACAAGCATTTAATGGACGACAAAGCTTGGTGGAGGTCTGTAGGGAAGACGCTCCTCTTCAGCGTTATCTACGTTCCGCTGCTGTTCGTCTCGTCCTTGTTGTCCGCCATTCTGATCAACGCCTTGAAAGGCCGGGTATCCGGCTTCGCGCGGACGATGTTTCTGATGCCGTTCGCGATTACGTCAGTCAATTCCGCGATTATCGCGATGTATTTGCTCGACCCCCGGAGCGGGTTGATCAATTGGATCTTAGGATGGTTTAACGTCCCTTCCCAGGAGTTCCTGGGCTCGACGAGCCAGGCGATGTTCTGTGTCGTTGCCGTCCTGCTCTGGATCAACGTGGGGTACAACATGATAATTTTTCTGTCGGCGATCAAAGAAATTCCCCGGGACTACTACGAGGCGGCTCACATGGACGGAGCGAAGCGCTTTCAGACGTTTCGTTACATTACGTTCCCTCTGCTTACCGAGACCAATACGTTCATCCTCATCGTGACGACGATCGGTTCGTTCCAGGTGTTCGACCAGATAATGGTTATGACGAAGGGTGGACCGGCAGGAGCGACGGAGGTTAGCGTGCTGTATATTTTCAAGCACGCATTCGAATTGTTGAACATGGGTTATTCCTCGGCGATGGCGTTTGTTCTGTTTCTGATTATATTCGTGCTCTCGCTGGTGCAATTAAAACTATTATCCAAAAGCGAGGAGCGCTGATCTTATGCTTACGATAAGGCGCGCAGCGCTTCCGACTCTGGCCGTGCTTCTCGGCCTCGCGCTCGTGTTTCCGATTTACGTGCTCGTCATCGGTTCTTTGCGCTCGGAAGAGCATATTTTTGATGTGACGTTGCTCCCGCTCGAAGCGGTATTCTCCAACTTCGCGGAGGCGATGCGGGGATCCGGCTTGATTCGTTCGATCGTAAACTCGCTCCTCGTATCCGCCGCGGTAACCGTCGTCGCCATGTTGTTCCACTCGATGTCGGGCTACGCGCTCGCGCGATTCCGTTTTCCCGGGAGGGGACTGATCTTCGCATGGATGCTCAGCACGCTCATGGTGCCGTTCGCCGTCATCATGATTCCGCTTTATCTGATCACTAAGCAGTTTCACATGTTGAACTCGTATGCAGGTCTGATCGTTCCTTCGATTTTTAACGCATACGGTATCTTCCTGTTCCGTCAGTTTTACAGGGATTTCCCCAAGGAATTGGAGGAGGCGGCTTATCTGGACGGCTTGTCGCTAGCGGGAACTTACTTCCGGATCGCGCTGCCGCTGTCCGTTCCGATCATCGCGCCGCTAACGATCGGTTTTTTTCTGGCGAATTGGAACTCGTACTTGTGGCCTCTCATTATCACGCAGGACGATAAGCTGTGGGTCGTTCAAGTGTTCTTGGCCAGCCTTGTCGGCGGAGGGTATTTCACGCCTTGGAACGTTGTGCTCGCGGCCGCGGTCGTGTCGACGATTCCGACCTT
Source organism: Cohnella herbarum (assembly GCF_012849095.1). Classification (NCBI taxonomy): domain Bacteria; kingdom Bacillati; phylum Bacillota; class Bacilli; order Caryophanales; family Paenibacillaceae; genus Cohnella; species Cohnella herbarum. The sequence continues at coordinate 3,214,875 of NZ_CP051680.1, read as the reverse complement.
CCTGCTCTTCTTCGGGGCGCAGCGTTTTCTGGTAGACGGAATTAAGATGTCGGGGATCAAATAATCCACACGATAATGGAGGATGGCTCTATGCTGGGAACGTCGTTAAGGGATTTATACAGGGAAAGGGAAGGCAAACGCAAGCGCGCTTCCAGCTATGATACGACGGGAGGCAACCGCGATTATCGCGTGATTTCCCCGGGCGAACGGGTAGATATTTGCGAATTAATCGGGAGCGGCTGCATTACGCATATTTGGATGACGATGGCGCCGACGGACGATACGCTTGAAGCGCATCTTCACCGCAAAGTCGTCCTCCGGATGTACTGGGACGGGGAAGCGAATCCGAGCGTGCAGGCGCCGATCGGCGATTTCTTCGGGATCGGGCACGGGGAGACGCGCAACTACAGCTCGGCCCCGCTGGCGATGAGCCCGGAGGATGGGAGGGCGCTGAACTGCTTTTTCCCGATGCCGTTCGGGACTTCGGCGAGAATCGAGATCGAGTCGGGCGCGGATAAGCCGCTCAAATTTTACTATTACGTCGATTACGAGGCATACGATCGGCCGATCGACAGTCCCCTTCGCTTCCATGCGATATGGCGGAGAGAACTGACGGACGGGGTCGACGATCAACAGATGTCAAATGCGTTGTTCGAGTTCGGGGGCAAGAACACGACGGGCGACGGCAACTATGTTTTGCTTGACGCCGAGGGTAAAGGCCATTACGTCGGCTGCAACCTGAACATTCACAATCTACGAATGACTCGGGAATGGAATTGGTACGGGGAAGGGGACGACATGATCTTCATCGACGGCGAGCCCTGGCCGCCTTCTCTGCACGGAACCGGGATGGAGGATTATTTCAATACGGCGTGGTGTCCGACGCAAGTCTATCATTCTCCCTACCATGGCATAACAATGGGCGGCGGTCCGAATTGGTCCGGCAAAATATCGGCGTATCGGTATCACATCGAAGACCCGGTCATGTTCGACCAATCGATCCGAGTGACGATCGAACACGGGCACAACAATCATCGCAGCGACGATTACTCGAGCACCGCATATTGGTATCAGACAGAGCCTCACAAGGACCATCCGATCATCCTTCCCGTGGAGAAAAGGTTGCCGCTGGCGGATTATCTTCCTTTTAACGCTCAGGATATGAAAGTTTGCTTCGATTATTAATTCATCGGGTAAACCGCTGACGGTCTTCGGATCTGAGGCGGCTTTTTTCTTTATTAATAGATGGTTAAAATGAAAGAATGTAAGTTCCTGAATCGTTCCACAATAGATGATGAATAGGGGGTAATTTCTTGTTACAACATTCGAATGAAACGAACGAGCGTTGGGCCGCGGAAATCGCGGATGATCTTAAAGCGCGGTTTGGACTCCGCGTGAACAAAGCGGAACCCATCGATAAAGGCTGGCTCAACGTGAAATGGAAGATCGTAACGGATCAAGAGCCGCTATTCGTTAAGTATTATCATCCGGACCGTTACAAGCTACAGGAACGTCCCGATAGAAGAAACGCAATAGAGAAGACTCTTCAATTGCAGAATGGTCTGTGCACGGCTGGAATCCCTTGTCCGAAAGTTTACCATAATAGGCAGTACATACAGGTGACTCCGTCGGGTTTGCATTATGCGTTGCTGGGTTGGGTTGACGGTCATACCGTCGATGCAGGAGGCATGAATGCCGCTCAAATGTTTGAATTGGGCGCGGCAACCGGGCGAATGCATAAATGGCTACGATCGGTACCGCCGCTGGATAAGCCAGCTTGGAGTCCGAATAAAGAGGGTTACTTGCGAGAATGGCAAGGCAACCGGCAGAAGGCGCTTGAGGCGGATGATCGGATCGTATTGGAGTGGCTTAGACGTTCGCAAGCCATAGTACAGGCCATGGATTTCCGGATGTTCGATTCGAGTCCGATCGGATGGCTGCACTGGGATTTGTGGGTGGATAACCTATTGTTGCATGAGTGGGGATTGTCGGGTATCGTGGATTTCGATCGAATGAAGATGGCTTACCCGGAAATCGACGTCGCCCGCGCAATCTTGTCAGGCTCTTTGCGAGACGGTCAAATCGAACTCGAATCCGCGCGAGCGTATATGGAAGGGTATCGAGCCCATGCGGAAATGCCCGAAGTCTCGCTCGCCCGGGCTATGCGCATGCTGTATTTGATCGAATCCATTTGGTGGCTTCGCACGGAAGTTCGAGCCGAAAGCGAGCTGCGCGGATTGTTAGGACGGTTCGTCGAAGAAATGCACTGGATCGAAGATCATTGGACGTCGCTGCCGGAGCTATTGGATTCGCTATAAAGCGATAAGACGTGTTCGTGCTTCTCGCGGTGAAGAAAAATAAAGTTCGTCTGCACCGTCTCGTCCGTGATTTCGCCGATTTCGGATAATCCGGTTTCTTCGATCCTCAAGCACGCGTAACCGATCTCTCCGAGGACGACGAGCACCTCATTGGGATGATAGTTGAATTTCTTGGCCCATTTACGCAACAACTCCAGGAATAGGATAGGTTTGTGTCGTTTAATCGTCTCAAGTCCGCCGATAACGACCGACAGCTCCGCGCCTTCGACATCGCATTTGATGAAATCGATAGGCTCTTTGATGTTTTGAGCGAATATGTCTAGCCTCGTCAACGGGCAGGAAATTATCTCGACCTCGTCACGTTCGGACAAGTTTGCTAGCGAACTGTTCACGGAGCCTGATTTGTAATAATAAAAATCGAAGTTTCCATTCCGGTCCGACAAACCGAGGTTATAACTTCGTACGTTGGACATATTGTTTATTGCCAGGTTCTCGACCAAATAGCCGTAAGCGGCCGGAAGGGGCTCGAAAGCGTAAACGACGCTATCCGGGATTTGCTTGGCCATGTGCAAAGAATACCATCCCATGTTCGCCCCGATATCGAGGATGACCGGTCGAGGCGGAAGCAGCTTGTAGATCCACTCCAGTTCTTCGGGCTCGTACGCGTTAAAATTGAGAATTTCCATCGGGACGATTCTATGATCGTTAGGGTCGCAGACCATCTTGATCCCTTCGGCGCGAGTCGTCGCAATTACCCGATGATCGACGATCTCGATAGCGGCGATATCCGTTTCCGGCAACAACTCGGAGTAGGCGAATAATAGCCTGTGATAGAGATCGTGCATCCGCTCAATGTACTCCGTTTTAGTGAGTTTCCGATTAAAGTAGTCTTGTTTTTCTTGAAAATGACCCTTCAATATCCGTCCCCCCTCATAATCCACGCTCGCCTCCGAAGCTCAATACCGTTCTCCGAAAGCCATCTTCGATTCCGATCGCAGGTTTCCAACCCAGTCGACTAACTTTAGCGATATCCGGACAACTTCTATGAACAGGGCTCTGCATATAAGAGATATCCGGTCTAGGTTCCCGAACGACGCTTAAACCCGTTTCAGGGAACAAACGAGTCATCTTATCCGCTAAGAGCGCGATACTTACCTCGCAATCAGGGTTTCCGACGTTGTAAGCCTCGGCTATTCCGCCTAGTAACATCACCGTGAAGAAGCCGATCGTCGCATCGCTTATGTAACAAAAGGCGCGAGTGTCGGTGCCGTCGCTTCTCATTACGATATCCCGCCGTTCGACGACGTTCCGCACGAAATCGGCGAATACTCTCCCATCGTCCAGACGCATACCCGGTCCGTACGTGTGATAGGGTCGCACGATCTTTACCGGCACTCCGAACTGACGATGCCATGCGACGCACATCGTTTCTCCCATACGTTTGCTTTCCGCGTAACACGACCGTACGGAAGTCGGATCGAGATAACCGTAGTCCAGCTCCTTATTCGGAATGAGCGATGGATTTAGTTCCCCGTAAACCTCGCTGCTGCTGAAATAGAGGAACGAATCGATCGGATTGTCGGCAGCCAGCCTCAACAGGTTCGCCGTTCCGAGAACGTTGGCCGACAAAGTGCCGACCGGGTCCGATCCGAACAATTTGGGGCTTGCTTGGCTGGCCGCATGAATGACGTAATGGATTTCCCGTTTCGGATTCAATTCGATAGGCTCGCAAACATCTTGAACGAGGTATTCCAAGCGAGGATCATTCCGGTAGGCAGAGAATCTAATACGAGCCGCTTCTTCGTTTCTAACCAGAGCGATCACGTGAACGGGTTCACTGTCGCTCAATGCCTCTTGATTCAAGCGAAGTAAAGTCTCGACCATATAAGCGGACAGGAATCCGCCGGCTCCCGTGACCAGAACCGTTTTGCCCGCGAATCGTTCCCATGGCAGCGGATGGTTCAGAATCGCCTTAAAGTCTAGGCGAACGATCTCGTTCATCATACTATGCCACTCTCCTCTCCTCGGAATTAAGATCGGAGGTTCCCTGGCATTAAGCTATTCTTTAATCCGGCATTTGGAGTGGACTTTTGCCTTCCGCGGCCGACATCAAAAGCGTAGCCGAAGTATTACTGGAGCAGGGAATCTATAAAAGTCAGTTTGAAACTCGAATTTCTAACGGTAGCGTATCGGCTTACCCGGGGGAGCTCGGGATCTTTGGGAAGAGAAGTCACCTTTTATTTCATCTTGAACGGCGCTTCAAGGATCCATCGGAACGGAAGCCTGGCCGGAACCTTAACCATTTTATTGAGGCCCAGGTTCATGGGGCTGTTGACCTTAAAAACGACGTGGCGATACTTGTTGCAGATCCATCTTTCAAAGGAACGTATATTGGAAAATTTCTAGAGGAAATTAGCTTAAAATACTCGATCGAACTATTTAGCAAATCGGATAGCAAGGAACGGTTATATCGACACGAGTATGATCGGGGACGCCGTTAACGATTTGAAACGCAACCCGCTACGCTGGGCTGACAGGGGCAACTATGAAGAGGTGCTCCAACAATTAAAGTATTTGTGGCATGTTTTAGTTCAATTCGGGGAGCCCTACGACGCACCCTAAATAGCGGTTATGTGTTAAGCTTAACGGACAGGATAAAGATGAAGCCAATAGATTTTCTAATGATTGGAGAGGTAAAATGGGAAATACGGATAAGTTCGAAATGATAGCTAATAGCTATGACACTGCGGAAAGAATTCAAATTGCAAAGGTATCCTCCGATGCCATTCGCGAATATTTAGTTGATGCTAATCGTAAGAGTGCTATCGATTTCGGGTGCGGAACCGGTCTTGTCGGAATGAACTTGTTAAACGATTTTAGTTCTATGCTTTTTCTGGATACTTCGCCAAACATGATTGATCAAATAGATCAAAAAATTTCCGATTTGAATATTCGGAATGCTGATACGTTATGCTTTGATTTTGAAAAGGAAGGGCTATCGAATTTACGGGCCGACTATATTTTCATGGCTCAGGTTCTCCTCCATATTAAGGATGTCGAATTCGTTTTATCCCGATTATTCGATGTTCTAAACGATGGAGGACATCTACTGATCGTAGATTTTAATAAGAACGAGAAAGTCGTTTCGGATTTCGTTCATAACGGATTTGACCAAGTAGAGCTCGCTGACATGATGACTACAATAGGGTACAGGAATATTCAATCCAGAACATTTTATGAGGGAAGTAAAATATTCATGGGACAAGATGCGTCTATGTTTGTCCTTGATTCTCAAAAATAAACGGTTAGGCGGATAGCGAGATCAAAAGAAGCCACCCTAAAGGATGGCTTTTAATTTTGCCTTTATAGATAGCTCGATTAAGAAGTGCAACCAATTGCACGAACTTTCTACTATATAGTTAGAGATTCGCAAAAGGAGAATAACGGATGGAAGATCAAGGAATAGTTCGCCTGTACTTACAGCGTTCGCAGCAAGCCCTTTTAGAAACAAAAATTAAGTATGGGGCTTATTGCAAAGCGATTGCAAGGAACATATTGTCCAATTATTCGGATGTTGAAGAGTGCGAGAACGATACCTATTTAGCGGCATGGAATACAATACCGCCTAATACGCCTAGGAAGTTCTCCGTATTTCTAGGGAGGATTACGCGTAATATTGCGCTTGATAAATACGGTTATAATACCGCGAAAAAGCGTAACCGCGAATTTGAAGTGATTCTAACCGAATTAGAAGGATGCTTAGCTTCCCCTAATACTGTAGAAACTGAGTATGAAGAAGGCGAGATTGCGAACTTAATAAATCAATTTTTATATGCGATAGACGAGCAAGCAAGAAATTTATTTATTCGAAGGTATTGGTACTCGGATTCAATAGAGACGATTTCTAAGAGGTTTAATATGAGCAGCAGTAAAGTGAAGTCCGCATTATTTCGTACGAGAAACAAGCTTAGAGATCACTTACGCAAAGAGGGGGTTAACCTTTGAAAAAAGATCGGTTATATCGGGAGATCGGATTAATTGACGAAAACTTAATTGAAGCTGCCGGGCATAGCGGAAGAGAAGAAAGAAAAAAAAGGATTTCTAGAAAGTGGGTAATTTTGGTTGCATGTCTTATTCTTTATAGCTCAACCTCTACAGCTTTACTAGCGACGGCATATTACAAAAAACAAAATGAAGAGCCTTACATTCGTTATTTAACGGCTGAAAACATGGAGCTGCAACCCGTCGCTTCTTATGACGCGGAAAAATTTCTGAAAGCTTTAAAAAGCGATAATAACGAATATGTGTATATTGCGATTAATCGGCTGGTAGAAAGCTTTAACGATCACAAGTCGAGAGAAAAATATTTAAAGGAACTTCAGCCGTTCGTGGATAGCGATAACCGAAAAATCGCCGATGCGGCTGCTTTCGCCGTAGATATTTTGTCGGAAACTTATGAGAGCCCTTATATCGTTAAGTTAGCGGACGGAAGTATGCTATTTACGTTGTTTAACAATTATTCGGATTATGGAAGTCAGAATGTCCTATGGAGAATCAAAGATAACGTGCTTGAAGAGTTTTTAAGTTTTTCCGCGCCTTCCATGTATATTACGAAAATAATTCCTTCGCCGAATCGAAAGTTAGTGGCGATTGTAACATGCTCTAATAAAAGCGAATTCGTTCAAATATATCATGTCGAAGAGGGAAGGATAAGCCCGGAATTGGTGGAATCGGCAAGAGTCAAATACGGCGCACGACAAGAAATAGACACGTGGATTCGGACGGATCATGAAAATTATAGCTCTGCAAATCATATCGTATGGAAAGATAACGATACTTTAGAATTTGAGGGTTCCCTTGCGTACGATAATACCGCGATTATTGAAAATGTAACCGTGACGTATCGGTTTAGTAAAAAAGCAATAGAAGTAAATAAACTTAGCGAGTCCAGGTGACACAACCAACTTTCCCTTCCTCAATAGCGTCTAATAGGTACTATCGTGCCGGAAGACAACTTACTTTGGAGGGAAACATACCATGAGGCAGCGTTTAAACAGGAAAAACGAACGAAAGAGGGCGGTTAACTGTTGTTCCGCCTTTCTAGTAATTGGGGCGATCTCCCTACTCTCCGCTTGTACGAGCGCGAATGGGCAGAGTTCGGCGATTAAACCGGGTACCGTCTATTCCGTCGGGTTCGACGGCAATTCAATCGTTTCCTATGATGCGGGTAATTCGTATTCGGTTGACCAAGAAGGGCATCTATCGATTTCATACCGAAACGGGTCCGTCACCGCGAAAGCTCCCGTGAAGTTGGATACAACGGGAAAAGTTATAGGAATGAGCAAGGATGAAACAGGGCTTTATCTATCGGAGGATAAAACGGCCATCGTGTACGGTTTCGCGGATGGAGCATCAAAGCCGCTGCATGTATTAATCACGAATAACGAAGGCGAAAAGTGGAACGAGTATGAAATCCAAGGTGCCAAAGGATTCGAGACCAAATTTATCGGTTTTACAACGGATAAGGAAGGCTGGATCGTTAGCGGCGCTTCCCACGGGGTCGGCAGCGCATTAAATTATCTGTATCAAACTTCGGACGGCGGGAAGACTTGGGCAGAAATCGGGAACGCAAACGATGTTTACGCGGAACAGTTGACGGCTGCGGGTTTTTCTACTAAAGAGATCGGCTTTTTGGGTTTCCGATTTTATGAGGACTACGGGCCGGTTATTTATTGGACCAAAGATCAAGGGAAGTCATGGGAAAGGCTCTCCGTCACTCTGCCGGAAAAGTTCGACGAATTCAGGATGAACCCTCTCTCGCCGACATTCAACGGGAAAGACGGACTATTTCCAATTGCCGTAAGAGATCAGGAGCTCAATGACATCGGAACCCTTTATCTCACCAGCAAAGACAATGGTCTAACATGGGTTTATGATGCCTCTCTCGATAAGTTTAAAATGCTCGATCACTAAGCTTGAGGCAGGCCGAATTCTGTCTATTTCATCCCGATAACGAACACGCCGGCGAGAATGATGCCGGCCCCGATCCAGCGGTTCGGCGGGATCGCTTCGCCGAACAGCAGCCAAGCAAGCAGCAGAGCGAATACGTAGGCCAAACTTTGCAGCGGGTAAGCGGTGCTTAAGGGCAGTCGGGACAAGACGGCAAGCCAGAGCAAGGTCGCAAGGCCGTAGAGGAAAACGCCGGACACAATCCATGGGGAGGTAAGAACCTGCATCGCATTGTGAAGATGCAGGCCACCCAAGCGATCCAGTCCGATTTTCCAAACCGTTTGGCCGGCTACAAGCAGCATAATATTGAGCAGCAGCAGACCGTATGCCGCTACCATGATTTATCGTCCATCTCGGTCCTATCCGTCCATACTCGCATGAAATTTTCTTCGGACTGCGGCTTTCTTTGCTCCAGCTTCCTGATCCGCTGCTCCTGCAGCGCAAGCGTCTGGGTCAGCATAATGACGCGGCTTGTGAGCGAAGATAGAGCCATGGACAGGTGTATCAGGAGAAACAGCACGCCTACGAAAGCTAACAAGTACAGCAGAGACGGGGCGTAAGAGACGTTAAAGCTGGCCGCTAGCCGATCGAGAATGGCCGGGAACAGAGATAGCGCCATCATAAGCGCGCCAAGAACGAGCCACAAGATCGCATATTGCTCGCGCAGCTTCCGGGCCCGGATCAGGTGCAGAACGATGCCCGTAAATCCGATGCCGATCATGAAGCTGACGAAATAAATATCGGGGTTCATAGCTGCGTGCTCAACACCTTTTTTTTCCGGCTTTTGGCGATGAATACGGCCAATACAACTTTCACCATATAGTAGACCGAGCGGAGCGCCGATATGCTGGACGTGCCCGCCAGTCGGGCGTTCATGACGACCGGCGTTTCCACGAACGAGAAGCCGCGGTTGTCCAGCAGCACGAGCGCTTCCACCTCGGGATAATCGGTCGGATAATCCTGCGCGAACAAGTCAATCGCTCTTCGGCCGCATACTCGGAAGCCGGAAGTCGGATCGGTTACCTTCCGGCCGGTCAGTCCGGTTACAAGCTTCGCAAACAGATCGATACCGATTTTCCGGGCGAAGGTGGATTGGAACCCTTCGCGCTTAAGAAACCGGGAGCCGACGACCATATCCGCGTCGTTGGCGCGAAGCGAATCGAGCATGCGCTCGAAATCGGCCGGGTTATGCTGGCCGTCTCCGTCGATCTGGGCGGCATACCGATAGCCGTTGTCCGCGGCATACCGGTAGCCCGTCTGCACGGCACCGCCGATACCCAAATTGGTGGACAAATGAATGACGAGAGCTCCGGCTTCTTCCGCGAGCCGGCCGGTTTGGTCGCTTGAGCCGTCGTTCACGACAACAACGTCCGCATACGGAATTCGGGACCGGATTTCGGCGACAACCCGGGAGATGCCTTCGGCTTCGTTGTATGAGGGTACGATGATCAGCGTTTCCTTAACTCCGGGGTAGCTTGTCATTCGATCAAACGTCATTCCGCGCATGTTCATTCCTCCTTGCAAGCAACAGTCGAGATTTTAGCTGGAAACGCTTGTCCAGCCAGACGAAAATCCAAATCACGAGCAAGCTGTCGAGCACGATAATTTGCGGCATAGCGGTAAAGTTGTATCGATATTCCGGGACGAAAGCGAGACGGGCCGCTGAAATCGCCGCCAGCAGGAAAACGATGAGCATAGCCGGCTGACGCCAATTGCGCAAGGTGACGGCCGCCGCGATCAGCCCCGCGTAGATGAGCAGCAGGTGGAAATACGCGCGGTACGGAATGACCGGATAAATCGGCTTGTGGCCGCTGCCCCCGAACATTTTGCTGTAGATGCGGTCCAGCTTGCCGATCGTGTACCATTTGACGAACGTCCACGTATGCTCCGTAAAGCCGACCTTGAGCCGCTCTTTGGCGACTTCCATCTGCGTTTTGCCGGTTCGGTCGACAAGATTGTCGTCGTAGTTTTTGTTCGGATACGTGCCCGCCGCGAACGGATTGACCTGCGTCGAGGTAAATATCGGTTCGTGCAACGCGACGATGTTTCGGACGAGCCACGGAGACATCACGATGGCCATGCCGAGTCCCGTGCTTAACAGCAGCTTCATCATCTGAGCGCCTTTGCGGTGCCAGAGTAGATACAAGAAGTAACTGGCCGGAGCGATGATCAGAAATTCGGGACGGGTAAGCGCGGTAAGCCCCAATGCCACGCCAGCCCACAACGCAGCCCAACGATGGGTCTTGTCGAAAGCGATCAGTTGGAAATAGAGATAGGCCATGAAGAACATCGTGGCGATCGTTTCCGTCAGCACGGCTCCTGTCGTCCAGATAAACGGCGGGTAGATAGCCATCATCGTGGCGGCTAACAGTCCCGCCCATTCGCCTCCCAGCCGCTTGGCGATTCTATAGGTGAGCCAGAGCGTTATAAGGCTGAAAATCGCCTGCAAAAATCTAATCGCCGAATAAGGATCGTTATGCTTGTAATCGATCAACTTATACACAGCAGCCATAAACAGCGGAAATCCGGGGGAAACTTGGGCGTTCGGCTCAGTGCTTTTATAAGCGTACACGCCTTCCTCCAATAGTTGCCGAACCATAATGTCGTAGTTAACCGTATCGTGCGAGTTGTGGTGGTTAACCGAAACGAGAAAGTCGAATCGCAGGAATGCGGCTACCAGCATAATCAGCAGCAGGACAATGCGAGACCATTCGTTCAGCTTCAATCTTTTCAACAGTATCAAAGCAATTGCTCCTCTCCTATGAGACTTATCAGGTTCGTCGTTTCCCTGCGGCGCAGGCCATGAAAAAACCGTTAAGCCTTCTCTATACCTTCATTCAAATGAAAGTATAGAAGAGAAAGCTTAACGGTTTTGTTAGCTATATCTTAACGAAATCTTATCATTTTCACTTAAATATTTCAGAGTTTATAGAGGCAAACGAGTCGTAAACACGGTCATGTCCTTGCGGCTGGCGACGTCGATGGTACCTCCATGGACCTCGACGATGCTTTTGGCAATGGCGAGGCCGAGGCCGGTCCCGCCGGTTTCCTGCGAGCGGGACCGCTCGACCCGGTAGAAGCGATCGAAGATGAACGGCAAGTCGCGCTCGGGAATCGGATCCCCGTAATTCGCGACGGCAACGCTTGCCTCCCCGTTGTCGTGGCGAATGGCAATGTCGACGTAGCGACCTTTCCTGCCATATCGAATTGCATTGGAAATCAGATTGCCGAAGCTGCGGACAAGCAAATCTCCGTCGGCTGAGATAAGTAGAGAGTCGACTTCCGCATCGATCCGGCAAGTCATTCCGGCAAGCTCCAATTGAGGGACGAACTCCTCGGTCAATTGTCGGATAAAGCCGACCAAATCCAGTTCGGAGACGGTAAGCGGCATGCCATTGTTGATCCGAGTGTATTCGAACAGGTCGTCGATCAGCTTCTTGAGGCTGATCGCTTTATGATAAGCAATATCCGTATAGTGGCGAAGCTCGACCTCGTCCTGATATCGATCTTGATTAATGACTTCAAGGAAGCCGAGTATCGAAGTGAGCGGGGTGCGCAAATCATGGGAGACGCCGGTGATGAGGTCGTTTTTCGTTTTCTCGGCATTGCGTTCGTCGAGGATGGAGCGGTGTAGCTTGGCCGCCATCGCATTAATGCTTTCCGCGACTTCGGCCAGTTGGCCGGATGCGTCCATGTTCTCGATCGGCCGGTCGAATCTGCCGTCGGCGATCTCCTGCAGTCCGGCGGTAATCTGTTTCAGATCGCGGTTAAGCTGGCGATCCAGCCGATCGATGATTTGATTGATTTGGCCGATCTCATCGCCGGAGGAGATAACCGACAGCCCGCCATCGAATCTTCCTTCTTCAATGCGCTTTAGAGAATGGCCGATGCTTTGCAATCTGCGGACGGTTCCGCGGCTCAGCAGGAAGAAGCTCACGATATAAAAGCCGATCCCAGCCGCAATAAAAATGGGCAAAGAGCCGACACGATTGACGAAGAAGGCAAATAGCGGACGTAATGTCGATTGCAGCAGCAAGCCGACGATAAAGTCACCCGCGTACAGCAGTACGGCCGTAATGCACGCACTGGCCAAACTATAGAAAAGCAGCTTCCATCGAAGCGAATAGATCCATTTTACTGTCAAACGGTAAACCTCCTTGCTTATGTGGCCGATTCCATTTTGTAGCCGATTCCCCAAACGGTTTTGATAATCCGGGGATTTTGCGGGTCTTTTTCGATTTTTTCGCGGATTTTGCGGATGTGAACCATGACGGTGTTTTTCGATTCCATAAAAGGCTCGTTCCATACTTTCTGGTAAATGGAGTCCATGCCCAGCACCGCTCCGCGATTGGTCGCTAACAGTCTTAGAATGGCGAATTCCCGCGGTGTCAGCTTAATTTCCTTATTATCCTCTGTTACGGTATGGGTAACGAAGTTAATGATCAGGTCGTCGACTTCCACGATGTTGCCGTCGCTCTGGAGCTGGCGTTTGAACCGGTCGTAACGCCGCAGTTGCGACTTTACCCGCGCCATCAGCTCGAGCGGATTAAACGGCTTCGTGACATAGTCGTCCGCTCCGATGCTGAGTCCCGATATTTTGTCGATGTCCTGACTTTTGGCGGATAGGAAAATAACCGGCACATCGTAACTCTCGCGGATTTTAATGCAAGTCTCTATCCCATTGAGATGCGGCATCATGACGTCCAAGATGACCAAGTCTACCTGATTGGCGGCGAGAAGATCCAGCGCTTCCAATCCGTCATTCGCCTTCAGCAGCTTGTACCCCTCGTTGAGAAAATAAATCTCCATCAACTTAATGATTTCTTTTTCGTCATCTACTAACAGAATCGTCGTAATCGAAGACAATTAAATCACCTGCATTTTCTTATTATCGATTGTTCTAGGGTAAATATAGCATAACCCGCTGATTAACGGTTCTTAAGTCTTGTTAAGAACTTTTTATTGGATTGACGCGGGTTGCGCTTCCTCGTTCGTTTCCTGTACGGGAATTCTAACCGTAACTCTCGTCCCAGCGCCCATGCTGCTTTCAACCGTTAATCCGAAAGGATAACCGAAGATGAGTTCAAGACGGTTATGGATGTTTCTCATCCCGTAACCGCCGATTTCCTTCTTGAGAGTACCGTCCAGAATCCCTCGCACGGTGTGTTCCTCCATGCCGATTCCGTCATCCTCCACGATGAGTTCGATGGCGTCCCCGTCCATTTTGCCCCGGATCCATACCGTTCCCGTTTGCGTGTCTTTCTCCATGATCCCATGAAGGATTGCGTTCTCGACAAGCGGTTGAAGCAGGAGCTTTAACGTTCGATATTCCATGAGATCTTCCGGTACGTCGATTCGAAGATCGATCTTGTCCCGGAACCTCATATTCTGAATTCGCACGTATGCCGATACATGCTCGATCTCATTGCGAATGGATATGAAATCTTCCCCATTGCTTAAGCTGAGCTTGTAGAAATCCGAGAGCGAGGTAATCAACACCCGAATATCGTCCGCGTTGTATTTCATTGCGAGCCAATTGGCCATGTCCAAGGTGTTGTACAGGAAATGGGGATTGATTTGCGCCTGTAGCGCTCTAAGCTCCATGTTTTTCACGTCGAGTCCGAGTTGATATTTGTCTGCCGCCAGATCGTCGATTCGCGTAATCATCCGGTTAAACGTCGTGGTCAGTTCTCCGATCTCGTCATTGTTCTTGGGATCCAAATTCGGCTTGAAATTATCAACGCCGACCTTTCGCATATTTTTGGTCAATTTACGGATGCGGATCGTTCCGGATGCGGATACCCAGAACGCGAGCGGGAAGGTCATCGCGGCGACGAATAGGAAAATGACGAGCATTTGATTACGCGACTTCTGGGCGATCTTCACGATGTCATGCTGCGGAACGACAAGAACGAAGCGCCAATCCGTATGCTCTACGGGCACGGTTCCGATCAGCATTTTCTCGCCGTTCAAGGTGACCGTTTCGAAGGCGTCATCGTTCTTGCTCGTCATGTTATCCAGCGCTTGGATGATCGAATCCGGATCGGAAATCGTTTCTTGGCTGGAGCTCGCGATGAGCTCGTTAAGGCTATTGATGAGCAGGGCGGAAGTCGATTGGGTGAAGAGGGCTTGGTCTAGAATCTGAACGAGGCTTTGCTTGGGCATTTGGGCTCTTAGCAGTCCTGCGAAATCCAAATTGTCTACGGGACTAGGAACTTTGCGGAAGAACGATATCGTGTCTCCGTCGGTCGCCGATACCGATTCCGAGGGAATCCACAGATAAGGTTTCTCGCCGTTCACCAACCTTTGCATCCACGGCTCCGCTTGTACTTCCTCCAATCGAAGAAATTGATCCGTTGCTTGAATGGAAGCCATCCCGTCGCGCATGTAGAGACTCATTTTCTGAATATCCGGATTCGTTTGGACATTGTAGATCAACTGGTTAAACACGTATTCGTCCAGAAGCCAGTTGCCGATATTGTCGCGATAGACGTCCGATTTGGTCGCTACGATCGCTTGAATCGTATCGTGAATAACCATAATATCCACGACCTTGCGGATCGAGCTGGTCTTGTAGTTCAGGAACGAACGGGATTGCTCGAGAACGACTTCCAAGGAATATCTCGCCTGCTTCTCCGTATCGTTCGCCGTAATGTAAGAGTTGACGACAATGAAGAGGCCCGATGAGACCGTCAGGATCAACAAGAACGAAATAAACATTTTATTTTTGATGCTTAAATCGCGGAATGGGCGGAACAATCGTTTCATGGCCGTCACATTCTCTCCCTATACTGGCTGGGCGTAAACCCCGTCGATTTCTTGAACATGGACGAGAAATAATTCGGATCGGTAATGCCGATGGCCAAAGCGATCTCATAGAGCTTAGCGTGTCGGTCCCTCAGCAGCTCTTTCGCTTTTTCCAGGCGAACCTCCGTAATGTACTCGTTGATCGTTTTGCCGGTCTTCTTCTTGAACAACGCGCACATATAGTTCTGGCTCAGATAGGTGTTGTCGGCGATTGAACGCGTCGTTAGATCCTTGTCCGAATAGTGCTCCTTAATGTATTGCATGACAGTACTCACCCGAGCATTGACTGCGATATGTTCCTTGAACTGAGAAAATACGGCCTGAACGTTAGCGGTCACGTAGTCGCTCAGCGAGTCTAGCGTGGAAATCTCGCCGACCTCTTGCCAGATGAATTTCTCCTCCTGCAGCGAGTCCGTTCCGGTTAATCCTTTCTCCACCGCGAACTCGTGCAAGATCATCAGAAGCTTGAAAAACGCATTCTTGACCCGGCCGATCTCCGGATCGCGTTCCCGTCTCATTTCCTGCGTCAATTGCTCGACAAGGGAACCCGCTTCAAGCGCGCTGTCCGATCTAAGCGCATGCCGGAAATCGGGATATAGCTTAGCCGCGATAGCGGAGGGGTCGCGTCGCGATTCCGCGGGCGGCTCGGAGAACACAATCCCGGTACCGAAATAAAATTGGGATCGGACGGCCGCGATAGAGGAGAGACAGCAATTTCTTAGGGGTTCATGCATGACGGACGGATTTCCGATGCCGATGGAGAAGGCGATCTTGTCGCCATAGAGGGCATTCAGAGAGAAGAGCGAATTTCTAGCCGTCTCCTTGAAGTCGGCAGAGGAAACGATGTCCGCCTCCATCAGGACGAACAGCAGATCGTTGTCCGCGTAACCGCTGAAGCATTCCGAGCCGTTTGTTCCCCCTACGAGATCCGTTAACCGATCCGCGATTTCCGTATGCCAGGATTCTTTCAGCTTCGCGTCGGACTCAGGGATTACCGACATGTGGATAGCCATCGAACGAACGGGTTTATTGAAGAAGGCGGGCACGTGCTCGCCGAATTCCTGGCGAAGCTCCGCGTATGAGACCGTTTCTTCCATCAGCTTCGCGAGAATCCGATGGCGAATGACCGATCGAGTCAGCGTGCGGTTCGCGCTTTCGGATTGACATTGGTAAACGCTTTCGCGAATAGCCGCGGTAAGCTCCTCTAACTTGACCGGCTTCTCGACATAGCTAAGCGCTTTAAGATGTATAGCGGATTTCAGATATTCCTTGTCGGAATAACCGCTTAAGAAAATGATCTTGATCGTTGGATAACGCTCGCGCGCCTCCGTGGCGAATTCGATTCCGTTCATCCGGGGCATGCGAACGTCGCTAACGATGATATCCGGATTAAATCGCGGCAACAGCTCCAGAGCTTCTAACCCGTTAGACGCGGTTTTGACTTCGAATATGCCCAACTGACGCCAATCTATATACCGTTCCAAGCTTTCGGTAGTCAGAGGTTCATCATCGACCAACAGGACCTTCATCGCAACAGCCCCCGAATTCTCTAATGTGTGCCTACAATATATATCGGATTTCGAATACGCGCAACCGCTTCCAAACTTGAATTCGCAAAACCGTAATCTAACCAAGAAAATCGTAATCCTGTGTCATTCTTAATCGTTTCGGGGTTCCTTATAATTACTCCTGTAAGCGCCTCCAGAGACAGACAATAGACAGGGGAGAAGGGATTTACATGCACAAAGGATTTATCCGCGAGCTCATGAAAAACAAAGTTCTTTATTTGATGTTCGTCCCGATCGCGGCTTACTTCATCGTATTTAACTACTACCCGATGGCCGGAATCATAGTCGCGTTCAAGAACTTTAATTACACCGGCGGCATGTTCGGCAGCCCTTGGGTCGGGTTGGACAACTTCGAGTATTTTTTCAGCTCGGGTAAGGCGTGGCTAGTCACTCGAAACACTTTTTTATACAATATCGTTTTCCTTGCGGCATACACGTTCTTCTCGATTATGGTCGCCGTCCTTATCGCCGAGATGGCAGGGAAAATATTCAAGAAAACGGCCCAGACATTGCTGTTCTTACCCTACTTCCTATCCTGGGTAGCGGTAGCAGCAATCGTGTACAACCTGTTTAATTACGAGTTCGGAGTCATTAATACGCTGCTTAAAAATATCGGCGCCACTCCGATAGACATTTATTCCACCGTTAGCTATTGGTACTTCATCCTTCCGTTTTTCTACGTGTGGAAGTGGGTCGGCTTCGGAAGCATTTTGTATCTTTCCGCGATCATGGGGCTGGACAACTCGATTAACGAAGCGGCCACGATCGACGGGGCGAACGTATTCCAGAGAATTCGTTACCTTACTTTGCCGCTGCTTAAGCCGACCACCATCATCTTGGTACTCCTTGGAATCGGACGAATCATGCGCGGAGAATTCGATATGTTCTATCAGTTGATCGGCAACAACGGCATTCTGATGGACGGTACGGATATTATCGATACGTTGGTGTTCCGTTCGCTCGTTCTCAGTCCGGATTTCGGAATGGCTTCCGCTGGCGGCTTGTATCAATCCGTTCTCTGTTTCGTGATCATTCTGCTCGCGAACGGGCTGGTCAAGAAATACGATCGGGATCACGCTTTGTTCTAAAATAAACCATCCATCGAGGTGATAGACATGGGAATTCGTTCGCGGGACGTAACCTTATTAAACCTAATCGGGCACATCATAGTCGGGCTCTTCGCGTTAATCGCCGTAGTTCCTTTCTTCGTTGTTGCCATTAACTCTTTTTCCACCGAACACTCCATTATCTATTATGGCTACTCGTTGTTTCCGAAGGAGTTTTCGCTCGACGCTTACGAAATGGTGTTTCAGAATCCGCAAAAAATACTGCGTTCTTACGGGGTCACGATTTTCGTAACGGTCGCCGGTACGCTGATCTCGTTGTTCGTCTCGATGATGGCCGCGTACGTCATGTTCCGCAGGGACGTCAGGTACCGGAATAGCCTAGCGTTCTTCCTATTCTTCACGACTCTGTTCAATGGCGGGTTGGTGCCGTTCTACTTGATGATCGTTCAAGATTTACATCTGAAAAATCATCTTCTGGTCCTGATGTTATGCGGGATGTTCAGCGTGTTCAATATTCTCATCTTGCGAAATTTCATTTGCGGATCGATCCCCGATGCGTTGATCGAATCTTCGAAAATCGACGGAGCGGGAGACTTCAGGATTTTCATGCAGATCATTCTTCCGCTCTCCAAGCCGGGCCTTGCCGCGATAGGCATGTTCACGGCGCTGGGGTACTGGAACGACTGGTGGACGCCGCTCATGTTCATCGAGAGGGAGAACCTGTACACGTTGCAATATACGCTCTATCGCATTCTATCCAGCGCGAATTTCTCCACGCAGATCGTCAATAGCGTCCCGCGTTTGGATATGCCCAAGGAATCGTTGAAGTTGGCGTTAACGATCGTTGCGACGGGACCGATCGTGCTGCTGTACCCGTTCGTGCAGAAGTACTTCGTGTCCGGGATAACGGTCGGTGCGGTAAAAGGCTAACGGCTTAGGGATAAGGGAAGACATCAGCGTCTTAAGGGAGGTGAGTTTTACCGGATTGAACTATCTTTGAAGAGATTCGCAGGGGGATTGAATTCTATCATTCATTATTAGGAGGATTTCAATGGTTAAGTCCAAAATGTCGTTTACCCTCATTTCCGCGATTATCGTATTCACGTTAGTCCTTGCAGGTTGCGGCAACAATAAAAACAACGATCAAGCCAAGGAAAGCAGCGCCGCGCCTAGCGCTTCCACTTCATCGGAGGCATCCGCACCGGCATCGGCACCGGCTTCCGAGTCGGCTAGTCCGGACAATGCGATCGATACTTCCGAAGAGGTCAAGCTGGTCGGTTACTTGCTCGGGGACGCCCCCGCGGGAATGAAAGCCGTAGTCGACGAGCTTAACAAAAAGCTGAAAGCGGATATTAACGCGACGATCGAATTCCGCTATATCGGTTGGGGAGACCTCACTTCCAAATATCCTCTCGTGCTGGCCGCGGGAGAAGACGTTGATTTTATTTATTCCGCCAACTGGGCGTTCTACAACCAAGAAGCTTCGAAAGGAGCATTCCGCGAAATTACGCAGGACGATCTCCAGAAGTTCATGCCTAAGCATTTCGCGGCAACGAGCGATGTCGCCTGGAAGGAAGCGGCGATCAGCGGCAAAATCTTCATGATTCCGACTTCTACGCCGGATCAGAAGGTACCCGTAACGCTGATTCGCGGCGATCTTCGTAAAAAATACGGAGTCCCGGAAATCACGAAGTTCAAAGATATCGAGCCTTATTTGGAAGCGATCAAGCAGAACGAGAAGGGCATGATCCCGATCAACGCGGACAGCCAGTACGATTTCGCCAAGTCGTTCTATAATTACGAGTGGGAAACGGGTCGCGCGACGTTAGACACGGTATTGATCACGAACGGATGGTCAGGCGTTCATACGGAGTGGGACGATCCTTCCGGCAAAGTCTATTCCCAATTCGATCCTTATATTCTGGACAGCATGAAAGCCAGCGCGAAAGTGATCAAATCCTGGTATGACAAAGGCTACATCAACAAAAACGCCATCTCGAACAAAGTTCGCAGCAAGGACGCGTTCGAACAAGGCAAATCGGGGGTCGCGTACGGAAATACGAACGACATTCAAGGCACGCTCGCGAAAGCGGCCGAGAACGGTTGGGAAGTCGAGATCATTGCTAACCTCTCGTCCAAAGGCACGTATCCGCAAGATCCTTACCTCAATAACGGTGTATCGATTGCCGCCGGTTCGAAAAATCCGGAGCGCGCGATGATGGCGATGGATCTGATCATGGAAGATCCTTCTTACAATAATCTCGTTTATTTCGGCATCGAAGGCGTCAACTATGTCGTAAAAGACGGCAAGATAGCGTTGCCGGATGGCGTTACGGCCGAATCCAACACGTATCCGCCGGATGCCGCCGGATTCTGGTTCACGAATAAGAGCCAGCATTTGCCGCTCGCTTCTTGGAACGAGCAATACATTGCCCATAAACAATCTTTGAAAAACATTTTGGTGCCTTACGTGTACAACGCTTTCGCGATGGATACGTCTAAAATCAAGTCCGAGCTTGCAACGATGGGAACGGCCGGAACGCAATATCAATTGCCGATCCAAGGCGGAATCGTCAAAGACGTAGACGCCGCCTATGCCACGTTGGAAGAAAAGGTGAAGAAAGCCGGCCTCGACGCGATATTGGCTGAAGCGAACGCGCAAACGCAAGCCTATCTATCTTCAAAATAAAAAGATTGCCGGAATAGTAGGGTTAGGAGGAGCCGAACGCAAATGTTCGGCTCCTTTGCCAATGGCGATCTAGAGGATTCCTGCGCTCCGATCGCGAAAGGGTTATGGACTGACATGCATCCGGGGAGGAACATAATGGTTACGATGAGAAGGAAGCTAACGTTAGCGATGATCATCCTGCTAAGCCTGACGACATCGGCTTGCTTTGATTCGGGCAAGGGAGGCTCCGAACTTAAGGGAGGAAATTCCAAAACGGTTACTCTCGTCGGTTATTTGATCGGAGACGCGCCTAGCGGACTTCCCGACGTTCTCGAGGCTTTGAATCGGAAGCTCGAGCAAGATATTCACGCGAGGCTGGAGCTGCGGTACATTCAATGGGGAGACATGGCCGCGCGTTATCCGCTCGTGTTGTCCTCCGGAGAGAACGTCGATTTTATTTTCGCGGCCAATTGGGCTTATTACTCGCAGGAAGCGACCAAAGGCTCGTTCCGGGAAATTACGGAAGACATGGTCAAGGAATATATGCCTAAGCATTATGCGGCAACGAATCCGAAAGCATGGAAGGAAGCCGAAGTCGGCGGGAAAGTCTACATGATCCCTACCTCGACGCCGGATACTAAAGTTCCCGTCACGTTAATCAGGGCCGATCTGCGCAAGAAATACGACATTCCGGAAATTCGTAAAGTATCCGAGCTGGAGCCGTACTTGGCAGCGGTGAAGGAGAACGAACCGGGCATGATCCCGATTCAGGTGGACAAGCAGTACGATTTCATCAAGACGCACGCGAATCTGCAATGGGAGCTAGGGCCCGCCACCGTCGATCTCGTTATGACGACGAACGGATTCTCGGGCGTGTTCACCGATTGGGACGATCCTAGCGGGAAGCTGCTGACGTTGTTCGACGAGCCGCTTCGCTCGAACTATATCCATGTCGCCAAAATCGTAAAGAGCTGGTATGACAAGGGGTATATCAACCACGATGCTTTCGCTAACAAAATACGGAGCAAGGATTCCTTCGAACAGGGGAAATCCGCGGTGGCTTACGGCAACAGCAACGATATTCAGTCCACGATCGCCAAGGCGGAGCAGCAGGGTTGGGAGGTCGATATTATTCCGAACTTGTCTCCGAAGGGCACGTACATTATGGATTCGTATATTAACAACGGGGCCGCCATCGCCACGGATTCCAAGAATGCGGAGCTTACGATGCGCATGCTTGATCTGATCATGGAAGACCCCGAATATAACCAACTCGTCTATTACGGGATCCAAGGGAAAAATTACGTCTTCAAGAACGGCGAAGTCGCTTTTCCCGAGGGGATGACCGCCGAACGGAACGATTACGCGCCGGACGCTTCGGGCTTCTGGTTCACGAATAAAAATCAATTGCTGCCGAACTCCGGCTGGAACGAGAAGTATACGAAACATCGCGACGAGATTAAGCAAATGCTGATCCCGTTCTCCTATTCGGCGTTTAACTTCAACGCGTTATTGGTGCAAGGAGAGCTGGATCGGATTAACGAGGCTGCGATCCAGTACTTGAATCCGTTGCTTAGCGGCATGGTCCGCGACGTTGACGAGGCTTTTAAGCAAGCGGAAACCGAGATCAACAAAGCCGGTTTCCATAAGCTGTTGGCGGAAGCCAAGAAACAGACCGAACAGTATTTACTGTCGCAGAAGGAATAGCGGTATGACTTAAGATCTGTTGAGGCCACTCAACGTTGCAAAAACCGACTATGAGAGGCGGTTGGCGAGATTGGCATCTCTATAGTCGCATTTTGCGAAGTTATACGCCGCGCGACTCTCTCCGAGTTCCGGGAGGTTGTCCATACGTTTTGCGAAATACTCGGACGAAATAGTTGGTTTCCATGCCCACTTGCCGCGCGATATCTTGAATTTTCAAGCTATCGTCCTCGTTAAGCAACTGTTCGGCTTTTTCCATTCGCAAATTTTGCAAATAGCGATGCGGCGTAATCGAAAAATGTTGAAGGAACAGCCTTTGAAAATGTTGAGAGGAATACCCGACGGCTTTGGCGACATTCGAGATGAGCAACGGCTCCGTGAAATGCTGATTGATGAGGAGCAGAGCTTTCCGGAGCGCTTCGTTACGGACCTCATCCGCGCGAGGCCTAACGTCGGCGTCGATAATCGGCGGTTGATCTTGCAGACGAACAATCAATGCGTACAGCTTCACGGATAGATCGAATAGACGCTGAGGATTGGATTCGTTCGATTGTTGCCAGATCCCGCCGATCTCCTCCCAGCATAGATCGAACAATTCGGGCTGTAGCAAAGTGGGCCGGAACATCCCGATTTGATCCAAGATCGGGCCTGCGAGAGGGCCGCGGAAGCCGACGAATCCAATGTGCCAAGGCTCGTGCGAGATCGGGTAATACTCGTGCGGGTGATCTGGCGGAAACGCGAATGCTTGGCCTGCGGACAGAGGATATTGTTCACCGTTCTTAAGGTCGCAAAATAGCCCTTGTCCGCTTTTGATAAGAAAAATTTGATACGCGGGAAACCCGTCGGGACGAGAATGGTAATATTGATGATGCCTTCCTACGGAATAGGCATAAAGAGGTAAAGACTGCCGAGTATCCGGTAATTCGACCAGTTGGAAAGGGAGCATGTCGATTCTCCTATAATTCATTTTGTACTATAAACTCGAGTTATGAATGCTACTGAATTATACCATTGATATGCTATCGTAAGAAGAAAGTCCGATAAATGAAGCGGCTCGAAAAGGAGATCGTAACTATGGCGAAATTTCCGCCGATCAGCTCGAAATTACCCGTTATGCTTCACGGAGCGGACTACAATCCGGAGCAATGGAGCGACTATCCGGAAGTGCTCGCGGAAGATATCCGTCTCATGAAATTAGCGAACTGCAATGTCATGTCCATCGGAATCTTTTCATGGGTAAAACTCGAGCCGGAAGAGGGGAGATTCACCTTCGACTGGATGGATCGGGTACTGAACTCTTTCGCGGACAACGGCATCTATGCTTTTCTCGCAACGCCTAGCGGCGCTCGTCCGGCATGGATGTCCGCCAAGTATCCCGAAGTGTTAAGAGTCGGTTCGAATCGCGTTCGTAACCTGCATGGATTCCGGCATAATCATTGCTACACTTCATCCCTCTACAGGGATAAGGTCGCCATTATCAATACCGAATTAGCCATCCGATATGCGAATCATCCGGCCGTCATAGGTTGGCATATCTCCAACGAATTCGGCGGAGAGTGCCATTGCGAAGATTGCCAGCAAGCGTTTCGAGAGTGGCTAAGACGGAAGTACGAAACGCTGGACGCGGTTAACCATGCTTGGTGGACGACATTCTGGAGTCACACGTATACCGCTTGGGAGCAGATCGAATCTCCATCCTCGCACGGAGAAACGCAAGTCCATGGCTTGAACTTGGATTGGAAGCGATTCGTTAGCGAGCAGACGATCGATTTCTGCAAGCATGAGATCGGTACGGTGCGCGGGTTTAATCCCGAATTGCCGATTACGACGAATATGCACATGATCGAGGGCATCGATTACCGTAAGCTTGCGAAAGAGCTTGACGTCATCTCATGGGATGCTTACCCGGATTGGCACTATACGGAAGACGATGACGACTCTCGGTTAGCGGCTTGGACAGCCATGCACTACGACTTGATGCGTTCTTTCAAGAACAAGCCGTTTTTGCTCATGGAAAGCACGCCGTCCATGACGAATTGGCAATCGGTCAGCAAATTGAAGAGACCGGGAATGCATAAGCTTTCTTCCCTTCAAGCGGTATCCCACGGGGCGGATTCCGTGCAATATTTCCAATGGCGCAAAAGCCGGGGGTCCAGCGAGAAGTTCCACGGGGCGGTCGTCGATCACAGCGGGCAAGAGAATACTCGGGTATTCCAAGATGTCGCTCAATTGGGAGAGTTGCTTGGAAATCTCGCCGAGATCGTAGGTACGGGGACTCCGACCGAAGTCGCCATCTTGTTCGATTGGGATAACAGATGGGCCGTTAAAGATGCCCAAGGCATCCGAAACTCGGGGATACGTTTCGAGGAAACCGTGCTCCAGCACTACCGCGCCTTCTGGGAGCTCGGTATTCCGGCAGATTTGATCGGTACCGAAGACAACCTATCCAAGTATAAGGTCATCGTGGCGCCCATGTTGTATTTGATCCGCGAAGCGGATGGGGAAAGAATTCGACAATTCGTCGAGCAGGGCGGAACGTTCGTGACCACGTATTGGTCGGGGATCGTCAACGAAACGGACTTATGCCATTTGGGGGGATTTCCGGGTCCGCTGCGCGGCACGCTAGGCATCTGGGCGGAAGAAACCGAAGGGTTGCATGCGCGCGATTCGAACGGAATCGTATTCCGTCCGGAGTCCGCTTGGGGACTGTCCGGCGAGTATGCCGCCCACGAAATCGCCGAATTGGTTCATCTTGAGGGAGCGGAAATCCTAGCCGAGTACAAGAGCGATTTCTATGCCGGACGTCCGGCTCTGACCAGACATTCGCTAGGAAACGGCAAAGCGTATTATTTGGCGACCCGGGTAAAGGAGCTTGATTTCTACGTTAAGCTTTACGACGCGATTTCGCGCGAGACGGGATTGCGCTATGCGTTACCGGAGAGCGAACTCCCGCAAGGCGTAACGGCGCAAGTTCGAACGGACGGCGTGCGGGAATACGTATTCGTTCAAAATTTCAGTCGCGCCGAGCAAACGATCCGCTTGGATTCGCAAGGGTATACCGATGTCGTAACCGGTCAGCCTGTTTCCGGCACCTTAGAGCTTCCCGTTCATGGAATTTCTATCATCGGAAGATCTCGATAAGAAGCGTCCGAACCGTTGTAGCTTGGCGTACAAATGCACATTCTAGTCCACAGTCCAGTCTCTGGTCGGATGCCTTTCATAGGATATAAAGCCCTGTGAATCTGACTAAGATCGGAGGTAAACGAAAATGGATGAAATGTATCATTTGTGCTGTAGTCATATGAATCGGAGAGTACGGATTCATACGCGCTGCGGAGAATGTCACGAGGGCGTTATCGTAGGCGTGGATTGGGACCATGTGTATTTGCGCCCTTCTTCGGGTAACGTTCAAACGTTAGGCAAGGCTAAGACATCCGCTTGGTTTGGAGGATATGGTTACGGTGGCGATATTTTAGCCCTATCTCTTTTCACTTTGCTTGCTATTGCCCTGATCTAGTTATTCTTGAACGGCGAAGAAGCATGCGGCCTTAGAGCCGCATGCTTCTTCGCCGTTCATTGGCGAGATTCCCCGCGTTCGGGTAACTTGACTGGCGCATGCAAACAGGAATAACATAACGCCTATACGAACGAGAGGATGACTGACAGATGCATACCGGAAGCGATAACTGGTTCAGAAACCAGAAGATATATACCAAAATTATCCTCATCTTTTTTCCGCTAGTCGTTGTCCCCCTTTTACTGCTCAGTCTGCTTTCTTACACGATTAATACGGATGCCGCCATCAAAAAAACGAAGAAAAACATGTTCGACGAATCCAGGCTGATTACGACGAGAATAGATACGATAATAGCCAACGCGGAAAGCTTCGCCAATAGCGCCATGCTGGATCTGAACAAAGAGGTCAAATTAAAAACGTTGGAGCTTAAGCAAAGACAAGAAGGCGATCCGCCGATGAGCGACGATCACATTCTTCGCAACCAGATCGAGAACAAGCTCGATTTCGCCCAGCTTATTTTTCGCGAGGTCGAATCGGCCATCTTCATCGACCGGAACCAGAACGTGTATACGACCGATGAGAGTCTTATCGAGGGAACATTGGAGGGGCTTGAGAGCTCTATGTACCGCGATGTCGAGAACAGCAACGGCATCATGAAATGGTTCCCGATGGGGCTTAGGAGCTTCTGGGTCATGGACAAGCAAAAAGCGGTGCTTACGGTCGGGAAAAAAATACTGGATACGGAGTCGATGGACACGCTCGGCTACCTATTCGTGAACGTAAGCGAGAAAACGTTGTCATCCGTCTATCATCCCGTCGGCCCGGCGAAGTCGAACGGTTATTACATCGTGGATACTCGCGGCGTTATCATTTCTTCGGCCGACGAGTCGAAAATTATGCAACCGGTGGAGTCGAATAAGAAAGTCGAAATTTTAGGTCAAGAAACGTTGCTTGAAGAGACGAGTGGCGCGAACGGACAGAAAATCCTGTTAACGGCGATGCCGTTCGGCAATTCGGATTGGAAGCTGGTCAACGAGGTGGATCTTCGCGAGCTGACGCGGGAAACGCGGCAAGTCTCGAGTATTATCCTCATCGTAGGCGGGATTTGTTTGTTTTTAGCCATCGTCGGTGCGGTTATTCTGTCCAGGGCGATCGCGGCTCCGATTATGGCTCTGGCGAAACACGTGAACCGAATCCGCGACGAGAATATCGATCGTCCCGTCGAGGTGAAGAGCCGGGACGAGATCGGGATCCTCGGTTCCGGATTGAACATCATGCTCGGCAGGGTTAACGATTTGCTGGTTAAAGTGAAAGAGGAGCAGCAATTAAAGAGAGAATATGAATTCGCGCTCGTTCAGAATCAAATCAAGCCTCATTTTTTCTACAACACGCTCGATCTGATCTATGTTTTGTGTAAATCGGGGGAGAACGACGAAGCCGGGAAAGCTACGAAAGCATTGGCCGATTATTATCGGATCGCGCTTAGCAACGGCAAGGAAATCATAACCGTCAGGGAAGAGGTGCGTAATCTGCAGAGTTATCTCTACATCCAGAGCGCGCGTTACTCCGATTTGTTCGATTTCCGTATCGATATCCCGAATGAACTGCTGAATTACGCGATTCCTAAGCTCACGCTTCAGCCTTTGGTCGAGAATGCGATCTATCACGGGATTAAAGAAAAGGGGAGCTTCGGCCACATTACCGTTTCCGGCTCGGTGCAGGGAGACACGATGTTGCTGCGGGTCACGGATGACGGCGTCGGATTCCCGAGAGTGCTGCTCGAAAGCTTCACCGGGGGTAAGGAGCTGAGTGAATCGTTCGGGTTAAAAAGCGTCGATGAACGGATGAAGCTGTATTTCGGTGACCGCTATGGTATACGTATCCGCAGCGAAGAGGGAAAAGGCACCGAAGTGACAGTTGAAATTCCACTAACGGATGGAGTGAGCCACGATGTTTAAGGTGATATTCGCGGACGACGAAGCGATATTTCGGACGTTTTTCAAAAACGTAATCGATTGGAAGGCCCACGGATTCGATATTCGCGGCGAAGCGAAGAACGGATTAGAAGCGCTGGCGCTCATCGAGGAAGTCCAACCCGATATCGCGTTCATCGACATTAATATGCCCTATATGAACGGAATGGATCTGGCGGCCAAGGTGAAGGAACTGAACCCGTCTATTATCGTTCTGCTCGTGACGGGACACAGCGAATTCGAGTACGCCCAGAAAGCGTTAAAGATCGGAGTGGACGATTATATTCTTAAGCCGTTCGACGAGGAGGAGTTGCTCGTCGCGCTGTCCAAAGCGAAAGGGACGATGGAGAAATTCAGGGGAGAGCGGGATAAGTCGAAGAAGGAGCTCATCGTCTGGAAAGAAAGCTTCCTCAACATGCTTATCAGCAATGAATTTACCGGCGATAAGGAGACGATCCACGGCCAACTGGGCATGTTCCAGCTCCAAGAGGACGGTCTATCCCAAGTCGTATCCGTCGAAATCGATAGTCTTCACGAACAGTGGCCGGATTCCGGGGAAATCCGTCTTCGCAAATATATTATCGCGAACTTGCTGAACGACTTGGTTCAGCTTGAAGGCCGCAAGCTCATCTTCAACGGACCGGAAAATCGGATCATTACGTTGCTTCAATTTACGGATGAAGACGGAACCCAGCGATTCACGACGGAAGGATTTTCGAAGTTATGCGCGTTGATCAAGAAACACTTCGGCTTCAGCGTAACGGTAGGGGTAGGCGGTTCAGGGCGAGGCATCGTCTCTATTCGCCAGTCATACAAGGAATCCATCATCGCCTTGCGAAACAAAATTTCGATGAGCTTGACGGACGTGATTTTCTACGAGGAGATGGTGTCCAGGTCGGCTAATATCGGCTTCTATCCAAGCGAGATGAACGAGAATCTGCTCATTCATTTAAGGCTTCACGACGAGGAGAAGATCAAGAGCACGTTAGCCGCGATCAAAAATCATATCGAGACGAACCGATTGTCCAGCGACTATATTCATATGATCATGGCGGGGCTTGTTTCGCTATGTTTGACTTACATTTACGAAATCGGCAAGCAGGTTGACGACATTCTTCCGAAAAATTTCTCCCCGTTCGAGGAAATTACGAACAAGCCGACTTTGGCGGCCGCGTTTGAATGGATCGAGGATATGTACATGAGCGTGTCGGGTCATTCCAAGAGCATAAAGCGATCCAAATCGAGTAACCTGCTAACGGCTGCGAGAGAATATATCGATACCCATTATCAAGATAATCAGCTCAAGGTGGAGGACATATCCAAGCATTTTTACATTCAACCGAGGTATTTGCTGAAGATTTTCAAGGAAGGTCTCGGCATGAGCGTAAGCGATTATTTGTTCGAGACGCGGATGCAGAAGGCGAAGGATTTGCTGGCTTCGGGCCGAAACTTACGGCTTGCGAATATCGCGGAAATGGTCGGGTATAGCGATCTTGGACATTTCAGCAAAAGCTTCAAGAGGCATACGGGACTGTCTCCTAGCGAATACGAAGCGACGCGCAGATGAGGTTGAAATATACAAATGTGTTCCGATTCGTCCCTTACGGCACGCGTGACGTTCCGATTACAATGAGGACTGTACGAATCAATCAGGGGGGTTACACGATGAATAACAAGATGAAAAAACCCGCACTAACGTTAATGACGCTATCTATGGTTGCGCTTGCACTCGCTGCTTGCGGATCCAATAACGACAATAGCGCATCCAGCGATCCAAGCCCATCGGCTTCGGCTTCGGCGTCAGCTAGCAGCACTCCCGCGGAAAGCCCGGCGCCGGAAGCGGGTTCCGTGAAACTGAAGTTCTACGCGCAATATAGCGGAGTAGAAATTCCCGTATACGATGCCGCGAAGGAAGCGATGAAACAAATCATGCCCGAAGTCGACGTCGAATTTGAAGTCGCGGCCCAAGACGACGAGCAAAAAATTAAAACTTACGCGGCTGCAGGGTCGTTGCCCGACATTTTCTTCGCATCCAGCGGACTGATCGAAACATTGAAAAAGTCGGACAACCTCTATGTGATGGACGATATCGTAAAAGCGAACAACATCGAGGCATTGCTGAACGATAGCTCCAAGCCGATGTTGTGGAACAAAGACGGTCACTCTTATTCCGTGCCGAACGTTGGTCAATGGGCCGGCATAATCTACTACAACAAAGAATTGTTCGAGCAAAACGGCGTAAAAGTTCCAACGATGTATTCGGAAATGCTTGAAGCGGTTAAAGCGTTCAAAGCGAAAGACATCACTCCGCTTGCCGTGTTCGCGAAAGAAAAATGGCCTGCGGCCTTATTGCTTGACATGGCAATCGTAGGTTCCGGCGATGTAGGCGGATTGAAGAAACTCGACAACGGCGAAGGTAATTTCTCCGAGGATGCATTCGTTAAAGGCTCGCAGAAGATCAGCGAACTTGTTGCCGCAGGACTTATTTCCAAAAACGCGTTCAATACGACGGCTGACGATGCCGCTGCTCAATTCGCTTCCGGCAAAGCCGCAATGTACGTGAACGGCGCATGGTCGATGGCTAACATCTTCGAGAAGCTCGGCGATAAAGTAGACATCATGTACACGCCGCTTGCGGATACGGCCGGTAGCTGGAACATGAGCGGAGGCGGATTTAACCAGGGCTTCGCGGTTTCCAAAAACTCGAAAAAAGCGGAAATCGCCGCTAAATACGCTGCGCTGTTTTCCATCGAGTTCGCGAAACAACGCGTAATCCAATTGGCTGATCCTAACTCGATTCTAGTTGAGAAGCTCGTACCGACTAACGGTCTGAATACGATCCAACAAAAATACTCCGACGATTCCGTCAACTTCAAAACGATGACGACATTCGCTTGGGGTTACGAGAACGCGAAGTTCAAAACGTTCATCGAAGATAATTCGCAGAAATTGCTTTCCGGCCAAAAAACGGACGATTTCATAAGCGACTCGAACAAAGCTCTCGAAACCGCTCGCAAATAAATCAAATGAACGAAAACAGGTTGTCCTTGTCATCTGGGACAACCTGTTTTTCGGAAAGGAGCAACCATGACTACCAAGCAGAAGTACAATTTGGCTCTCCTTGTCTTTACGGTGCCGACTTTGCTTTTTTTCAGCGTTATCGTTGTCTTTCCTATCTTGCAGACGTTTCAGAAGAGCTTCTTCGACTGGGACGGTCTGACTCCCGCGACCTTTATCGGTTTCGATAATTACGTCCGTCTATGGGGGGATGACGATTTCTGGGTTTCGATACGGAACGGCCTGATTTTTGCGCTCGTGCTTGTCGTTTATCAGATCGGAATAGGAACGTTGCTCGCTATCGCTCTTAGCACGAAGAGTCTTAGGGGCAAGAAGTTTTTTAGAACGAGTTATTTCGTCCCGGTCGTGTTGTCCGGCGTCGTCGTATCCCAACTGTGGATCGCGATCTATAACACGGACGGCGGTTTGATCAATAGTCTGCTTTCCTTGTTCGGATTCAATTACCAGCAAGCATGGCTTAGCGGAGAACATTCCTCGATTTGGGCGATTGCTTTTTCCGGCGCATGGCATCACTTAGGGATTCAACTCGTGCTGATCTACACGGCGATTAAATCCATTCCCGAGCAATTGTACGAGGCGGCAACGATCGACGGCGCTCCATTCTGGAAAATGCATTGGAAAATTACGGTCCCGTTACTAAGCGAAGCGTACAAGTTCTGTTTAATCATCGCTATTACGGGCGGGTTAAACGCGTTCCAGAACATGTTCGTCATGACCAACGGAGGGCCGGGCAATATCTCTTACACGTTAACGTTCATGATGTACAAAGCCGCGTTCAGATCCGGCGAATACGGGTACGGTTCGGCAGCCGCAGCGGTTCTCGTTCTGGAATGTCTGTTGTTCACGATTCTCATCAACAAATTCGTTGCGCGTGAAAAAATCAACTACTAAAAGGAGGTGATCTTCTTGCTGAAGCGATTGACTACTCGAGCGCTGACCTACGGTCCGCTTTCCCTCTTCTTGCTCGTTAGCCTGTATCCGCTTATTTGGCTGCTGTTCTATTCTTTTAAGGACAACGAGGAGATCTTCTCGACTAACGTATTCGGCATTCCGAAGCATTGGCGATGGGAAAATTACAGCAATGCCTTCGATGTATTCGACATCGTAGGTTACTTCAAGAACAGCTTGATCGTATCGATCGGAACGGTCGTATTTACGGTTATTCTCGCCCTGATGTTCTCTTACGCAGCGGCCCGCATGAAGTGGAGATTCGCGAACGCAAGCCGGGTTTATATGACTTCGGGGATGTTCATCCCGATGCAAATCATTCTGATTCCGCTATTGATTCTCGAGCGTACTTTGCATTTGCAAAACAGCTATTTGGCTGTTATCGTGCCTTACGTCGCTTTCCAGCTATCGTTCGCAACGATTATCTTTTACGCGTTCTTTAAGTCGTTGCCTTATGAAATCGAAGAATCCGCTGCCATAGACGGCGCTAGCGTATATACGATTTTCTTCAAAATCATGGTTCCGCTCGTTAAACCCGCGATCGCGTCGGTCAGCATATTCGTTTTCTTGTTCGCATGGAACGAGTTCCTGGTCGCTTTGATCATGATCAGCGAGAACACTTTAAAGACGCTGCCTCTCGGGTTATTGTACTTCCAAACGCAGTTCGGCTCCGATTGGGGAGCGATGGGCGCGGTTATGGTCATCTCGACGATCCCGACGATTATCGTTTATCTGTTGTTCTCCGAACAAATCGAGAAAGCTCTTACGGTTAGCTCGGCTGTTAAAGGCTAAGCGAATCAAGGGCATCGACGTTATCCGCTACGCGATGGAGGTGGATAACGCTCGGATTCCGTAGGTTATCGTCCCGGTCGATCGTCAAGTTCAAGAGGGTTATTTTTTCGTTAACAGAAATTCAAGAGATTCGGTTATCATAGAGTTAAATCATAGAGTCGAGGGCAGAATGATCGTCGTCGATAGCAAAGGCGATAAGGTTTCGGATCGTCCGGTTTGCTTGGAGAGCGGCGTCCACCTGTTGAAGGTTCCCGCATCCGGTATGATTCACTTGAAGATAGGAGAGTGACGTATATGAAGATCCGATTTCTCGGGACGGCAGCCTTCGAAGGCATCCCCGCGTTATTCTGCGGTTGCGACGGGTGCAAGAGGGCAAAGGAGCTCGGCGGGAAAAACTATCGTACCCGTACGTCGGTCATGCTGGGCGACGAGTTGAAAATCGATTTCCCGCCGGACACGCTGACGCATATGCATCGCGACGGGTTTGATCTGGACAAGGTGAAGGATCTGATCTTCACCCATTCGCATTCCGATCATCTCTATGCGGAAGATATCGTGGCGCGGTTTCCGGGATACGCCAAGTCGGAAGAGCATCCCATTCACGTGTACGGCAACGATCTAACGCTGGCGAAGATTAGGCAAACGTTCGAAGCGAACGGAGGCGATCGCGGGAAGTTCGTGCTTCACCGCGTCCGTCCGTATGAAACGGTACAGTTGCAAACAGCGGTTGTCGTTCCGTTATACGCCGCTCATGATCCGAACGAGACTTGCTTGCTCTATTACATCGAGAAAGACGGCAAATCGATCTTGTACGGTCATGACTCCGGGGATTTCCCGGAAGAGACGTGGGAATGGCTGAAGGACAAGAGGCTGGATCTTGCCATCCTCGAATGCACGATGGGCAATGTTGATTATCGGAAGACGCATATGAACGTCGAGGCCGTTCTCGAGACGACCGCGCAATTAAGAGAGCAAGGGATCATGAATCAAGACGGCCGTGTCGTCGTCACTCATTTCTCCCATAACGCGCAACTGCTGCACTCGGAGTTAGAGGAAATCTTCTTGCCTCATTCGATTACCGTTGCTTTTGACGGAATGATCGTCGATCTTTGATAGGATCGTCATAGAAGCTGTCCCCCCAAGTCGTTTTGTGGGAGGAGGCTTCTTTTTTTGTGTGAATCCGGAGAATAGCTTTCCAATATAAGTAACTTATTCCTGCCGAGATCGTCTATATTTCTAACCAAACCCTTTCGGAGGCATGAAAAAATGACAAGAAAGCCGTTCCTAATAGGGATTACTGCAATTATCGCCTCCTTATTGATCTTGCTTCCGATCGAACGGATGAACCGGACGAATCAGGTCAAACCCGCGGAGCAAGACCAGGTCGCCGGTATTATCCCGGTATCTTATACAGGGCAAGTAACGGACAAGGAAGAACAACGATCGCCGGCCGTTGAAGAACCGTTATTTCCGTCGTTGAAGGTTCGAGCGTCGCTAACGGATAGCGGCTTCGGTTTGGCATTCGATAAAGAGCAGTATCCGATTCTAGAGAAGACGGTAAGCGCGGCGGACCGGGTCGTTCATTCCGTTAAGCGCTCCGATTACAAAGAGGACGGAAGCGGCATTACTTGGACGCGGCAAGACGCGGTGATCGTAAACCCCGAAACCCGCGAAGTTAAGACCTATCCGTTGTACGAGTTGAAGACGCTCTTACCTGGCGACGGCGGCTTGTTTACGATGATCGACGATCGCAACGTGATGTTCGTTCGGCCTACGCTGGAGGGAGAGCGAGTGTCGTATGATTTGGCGCGTATGGATATCGAAACTGGGAAAATTGTCATAATCGCCGCCCGATTCTGGGAATCGGAGCTGGTGGATCATTTACAAGTGGATGACTTCCTGCTTAGCTCGCATTATACGGAACGGTCAGATGCTTATGGTAAGCTCTTGCTGTCCAGCGCTAAGGGACGGCTATGGCAATTTGACGTTGCTAGCGGAGAAGCGCGTTCGAATGGGGAAGAAACGTATCCGGCATACGGCGACCTTGGAAGTAAGCCTTATCGCGAGCTTGTCTATCCTTCTCCGGATTTGAAGAGATTCGTTTATCATCATTTGGACGCCAATCGCTTCGAAGTCATTAATGCCGATTCCGGCGAGCGGATCACCGAATTCGGTTTCGACGAAACCGTGGCATTGATGGACCCTGGAATCGTATGGAGCCCGGATAATGGCATGTTCTTCTTGGAATCCGGCAATCGCGATCAAGCGTTGGGCGTTTATACGGATAACGGGATGCTGCTGTTCGCGCAGAAGGTGACTTTCTATGATCGGGACGGTCGAGCCATCCGGACGTTAGAACTGCCGCTTAGCAAAGACAAGAGAATGAACGTATATGGCTGGGCGGACGACGGGAAGGTATGGATCGAATATTTCCGGGCGAACCAGCCTGAAGACAGAGACTCGTCTAAACAAGATGTCGCTTACAAGCTTTATGACATAAATACGGGAAGGCTTACCGATTACAAGGTGATTGAAGATATAGCTAAGCTCAACAATCCCGTTCTCGTAAAGAAACATGGAGGTTATAGCTTCCTTTCTCCGCCTTTCCTTATCGCGGATTCGGCCAATCGGCTGCTTTGGCTACCGGCGAAAGACACAACGGCAACTTGGAACGACGAGCAATTGTATGGGCAGCTATCTTCTGAGGATAACAGTTTGGTATATCGTTGGAACCCGAGCGAACGTACTTGGGAATGGATAAATGCCGATTCAGGTGAAATCAAAAACGGAGAAAGACTATTTGTCAGGCCGGCAGTGCATAGGAATCGATGGCTAATTTATCAGCGGAATTCGGTTGCAAGCTACGATTACGTGAAGATCCCTGCAACGTTAGAGCGTAATGCCGATGGTCTGCCGGTGTTGACCGGTGAAATAACGGAGACGACGATGGGGACTCAGGAATGGTGGAAGGATGATCATTTTTCCAAGACGGAAGAACAATCGCCAACCATACGAGCAAGCGGCAAATCACGTTACGGAACGCTTAAAATAAAATCTCTGCCGGGGGAAGTCCGCTTAGAGGATGGCGGAGGGTTCCGTTACTATGGGACTTATGCCGTGGAATACACGAATCGGCAAGGCGCCAAGAAACCATTGCCGTCGATCGACGATCTGGCATTGCGTATAGAAGGATCGACTCCTTCGCTCATGCGCGTGTTCGAATTCAAAGATTTCGATATTTTGCTGTTTCAGCCGGACAGCTTTCGATTCAGTAAAAGCTTCGACGGCGGAATACGGGACATAAGGGCGTACGCGATAACGAAGCAGGGAACTGCGTTCCCCCTGACATTTCAATATGTTAATGGCACGCAAGGCCAAGGCATGCAGAGTGCTTTGACCATTCCTATCGACGACAACGCCGCGGTCGAAACGATCGGAGACAACCTTGTATTACATGCATGGTTATGGGAACGAAATTTTGAACTTGCGTTAACGCCGAACTTGAAGGACAAAACGCTGACCGTTACCGATGCGATCGACCGAACGGGAGAGTATGCGGAGTTGGCGAAGGTAACGAATCGTTACGCGAATCGTCTGGAGCAAGCATTAGGGCTCGAGGATATCGATTTACCTGAAGGGAAAATGGACGACGAGCAATTAAGGGCACTGTTTACGGATAAAGCTTGGAGTAACCCGGGGTTTCAACATTTAATGAAGGACTTCGCGAAAAGTAAGCAAGAGGGCAATTCCTCTAGAGCGTTCGCATGGAACCCGATTGATGCCCGATTCGTCTCGCCGGATACGATCCGATTTACTTTCGCACTGAATCTATGGTACGCAATCGGACTCGCGGCTCATCTCGAGGTCGGGTTAAAGCTGGAAGACGGCAAATGGAGATTTCATGACTTAGGGTCGTTAGAGACAGAGAAACTCGAAGGGCTGCCAGGTTATAACGGGCTGCTCATTCGAGATCCTCTTGAACTTATTAATTAACCGTAATCGCGCCGATCGAGGTCGATAACGATAGTTTTGGACCGCCGCCGTTTCGTTCGCTTTCGCCGACTTCGGCCCCGGTCACCTGACCTAATTCCGTAGCCGTCTCTATATTGCATTCCAGCGTGGCGGCTAGATCTGCCCTTATGCTACCGACTTCCGTAGCGACGTTAAAGCTGCTTTTGCTATCCATTTGGTCAATGCCGAGTTGAATGCTGCCTGTTTCCGACTTTACGCTGGATGGTCCGATGATACGAGCTCCATCGATCGTGATCGAGCCCACTTCATTATGGACTTTATAGTTTCCTTCCAGTTGATTGAGATGAATAGCTCCGACGTTGCTGGAGATCTCGTAGCTCTTCATGCTGACGGGCAGTCCAACGTCGTATTCAATGAACAATTCCGAATGTCCGTACTTGTCTTGCGCCCAGTCCCACAGGTTTTGTTTCGGATCATCCTTCGGGCGGGTGACGATTCTCAATTGGTTACCCTCCGCGATGACCTCGGTTACCGCGTTGTCCAAGATGGATTGGAAGTCCTCTTGGGAGGATTTGCGACTAGCCCAGATGGTTGTTTTTACGGTAATCTGATCGTCGGCAGCGGCTTTCACAT
This sequence comes from Cohnella herbarum, assembly GCF_012849095.1. Taxonomy (NCBI): domain Bacteria; kingdom Bacillati; phylum Bacillota; class Bacilli; order Caryophanales; family Paenibacillaceae; genus Cohnella; species Cohnella herbarum. The sequence goes on along the minus strand of NZ_CP051680.1, from coordinate 3,177,821 downwards.
CAATATTGCCTACTTCGTTATGGAGAATAATGCCTGTAGCCGAGCCTACGGGTTGAGCGAGGGAATGGGTTCCGTTTACGCCTTTTCGTTTCGTCTCGTCGTACCACTCTAATGACGCGGTTTGCACGGTTTTCGAAACCGCGTCGTTCACTTCTTGAATGCTTTTGTTTACTGATTGTTCGATCCGATTGTCGGATAGTTCGGAACAGCCGGCCAGAAATCCTAGCGTGGCGACGAAAGTCATGATTAGCGTAGATTTATGATTTCTCTTCATTTTTGGGAGACTCCTCTATGTAAGTGATATTTTCCGGTAACGAGTCAGGGTTATTGTCATTATACGATAATGGAGTTAGAAGGAGATACAGCCAAGGGGCTTAAGTTTAGCTAGACCTTAGTCGAGGAAAAACGATTAGTGCATATGTGGATGAACTCAAGATTCGATGCCGAATTTTCTTCTTGAATAGCTTCGTTATCCATATTGGATTTTTTGAACAACACCTTAAACGAATAGACAAAAGGAATATTTCTGTTATGATACCTCTAAGTCCCTCTCGAAGGGTCTATTTTACTATGAGGAGGAATTGAGCTATGAAATCGTTGTTCAAGCTGATTACGGAGTATGTATCCACTGGAAAAGAGGGGGATTCTCTGTATGAGCCATAGTAACAACGCAAAGTTCCAAGAAGAGCTGATCGCGCAAGTGAACTACTTCGATCAAGAAACGTCGGAACTCTTACGTAAGTTATACCCGGATGCGGGGAAAAGAGATGAGCTGCAGCAGCTTATCGACGGGTATATGGATCATATTCATTCGGTTCTGGAGGGCTCCATGCAAGGAGAACCGGATTCGCTTGCTTGGATAGGCTCTCACGTTACCGTATTGGATGAAATAGATGGGTTTGAAGAAACTTACAAAATCGTATTGCCGCAGCAAATCGATGCGGATCTTGGGCATATTTCCTTCATGTCCCCGTTAGGCAGCAAGCTTCTTCTTGCACGTAAAGGCGACCGGATCGAGGTGGATTCCCCCTCGGGGAGTTATGGCATGCTTATCTCTAATGTCATCTTTGGTTTAGAGGCATCGTCGAGTTACTTCCCGGATACCGGTGAGGCTTAAGGGAACAGCTTGCTCGCTCGGAATCTGCGGAACGGAAGTAGGTTAAGCTTAAGCAATCGCTACTATTTGAATGTTGTAAAAGAGTTTGGAATGGTGCTGTCCCTTGAATACGGGATGGCACCTTTTTTCGTGTATTGCTTTCATTAGCCGTACATCATGCCGGAAAAACGGTTGAATTATTCGAGAAGGCTAGCGTGCAATCAAAGGAAATAGGTTATTCATAAAATAGTACAAGAACAGACCCGCATGGGGACTGAAAATGGACGGCCGGACACTCTGACAAAATAGAGAAATCTCAGCTAATAGAGATAGGGGATGCATCATGTCTGCTTACTGTGGAAGTTGTGGAGGTGAAAACTGCAGTTCCGGTTGCAATGGCGAATGTTGTTCAAGCGGAAATCTATCAAGCAAAGGTTATGTTGGAGGTGTTAGTTATAGTTCGAGCCGCAAGAACAACTGCTGTTCGAGCGGTTGTTTGTCCTGCAACGGTACCGTAAAGAGGGGGGGAACCGGGCCGACCGGGGCAACAGGTGCGACCGGAGTGACGGGTGCAATAGGGTCAACGGGAGCAACCGGGGTGACAGGAGCAACAGGTGCGACTGGGGTAACGGGAGTTACGGGGGCAATAGGAGTAACAGGTGCAACCGGGGTTACGGGGGCAATGGGTGTGACAGGAGTAACAGGGGCAACCGGAGTAACGGGAGCAACTGGGGTGACCGGGGTAACGGGAGCAACGGGAGTGACTGGGGCAACAGGGGTAACCGGGCCGACCGGGGCAGCAGGTGCGACCGGGGCAACGGGAGCAACTGGAGTAACAGGAGCAACTGGAGTAACGGGTGCGACAGGGGCAACAGGTGCGACAGGGTTAACGGGAGTGACCGGGGCAACTGGAGTAACAGGAGCAACTGGGGTGACCGGAGCAACGGGAGCAACGGGGTTAACAGGTGCGACAGGAGTAACGGGTGCAACGGGGCAGACCGGGTCGACAGGTGCGACAGGAGTAACGGGTGCAACCGGAGTAACTGGAGCAACCGGGGGAACAGGGGCAACGGGGGTAACAGGGCCGACCGGGGTAACGGGAGCAACTGGAGTGACGGGTGCAACCGGGGGAACAGGGGCAACGGGGGCAACGGGGGCAACGGGGGCAACGGGGGCAACAGGAGCAACAGGAGCAACAGGAGCAACAGGAGCAACTGGGCCGACCGGGGCAACAGGAGTAACGGGAGCAACTGGGGTGAGCGGAGTAACGGGGGTAACAGGGCTGACCGGGGCAACAGGAGTAACAGGGGCAACCGGAGTAACGGGAGCAACTGGGGTGACCGGGGTAACGGGAGCAACGGGAGTGACTGGGGCAACAGGGGTAACCGGGCCGACCGGGGCAGCAGGTGCGACCGGGGCAACGGGAGCAACTGGAGTAACAGGAGCAACTGGAGTAACGGGTGCGACAGGGGCAACAGGTGCGACAGGGTTAACGGGAGTGACCGGGGCAACTGGAGTAACAGGAGCAACTGGGGTGACCGGAGCAACGGGAGCAACGGGGTTAACAGGTGCGACAGGAGTAACGGGTGCAACGGGGCAGACCGGGTCGACAGGTGCGACAGGAGTAACGGGTGCAACCGGAGTAACTGGAGCAACCGGGGGAACAGGGGCAACGGGGGTAACAGGGCCGACCGGGGTAACGGGAGCAACTGGAGTGACGGGTGCAACCGGGGGAACAGGGGCAACGGGGGCAACGGGGGCAACAGGAGCAACAGGAGCAACAGGAGCAACTGGGCCGACCGGGGCAACAGGAGTAACGGGAGCAACTGGGGTGAGCGGAGTAACGGGGGTAACAGGGCCGACCGGGGCAACAGGAGTAACGGGAGCAACTGGGGTGAGCGGAGTAACGGGGGTAACAGGGCCGACCGGGGCGACAGGAGTAACGGGTGCAACAGGAGCAACGGGAGTTACGGGAGCAACCGGGGCATCGGGAGTGACAGGAGCGACCGGGGCAACAGGTGCAACGGGAGTTACGGGAACAACAGGTGCAACGGGAGTAACAGGGGCAACAGGATTAACAGGTGCGACTGGAGCAACTGGAGTAATTGGAGCAACTGGGCCGACCGGGGCAACAGGAGCAACAGGGGCAACGGGAGTAACCGGCCCAACAGGGACTTTTGTTTCTGGATCTGCGGCAAATACGAGCGGGGCGACACTGCTAATAACGTTGTTAAACCCAACGGTTAATATTCCTTTTCCTAATGCGCAGAATTTATCCGCCGGTATTACGGTTAACAATCCAACCGCAGATACATTTACAATCAATGTGACAGGCAGATTCCACATCAGCTATTCTCTGTATCCGACACTCACCCTCCTAACAACATTTCAATTATTTCGAAATGCAACCGCCGTAGCAGGCACGCAGGTAAACGCAGCAATCGGGATTGGGATGGTGTACAACCAAATTATTATTAACATTACCGCGGGGGATACGATACGGGTTACGGCTAATGCGACATTGGCGGCTACAGTTACTCTTGCTTCGGGGACGACAGCTGCCACCCTAGCCATAATTCAGGTTAGCTAGGTGGAGCTTAATCTAGGCATCCGACATGGTTTATATGAAAAACAAGATTAAAAATAACCCTTTTCTCCTAACGTACATTTAATACAGGAAGCTGTTTATTTGTGTTATGGAAAGAAGGGATAGAAGCTGAAGAGGAGAAAATGTTCCTTAAATGAAGCATTAGTCGCAACTTTAACGATACTACTTCTTAAAGCCCCTTCGAAAGCCCACAAAACCAAATGCCGTGTAAAAAGAAGGCATAAGAGCACATATAAAGCAGTTTGTAAGAAGAAAAGAAAAAAGAAAAAGGTTAAGTGTCTTCGTTGTTCTTATTATCTGCGGCCGTATCGTCTGTCACGTAAAATAAGTTGTTTTCCCGCAGTACCCATGCTAATGCCTATTAAACCCTCACTGCCTCCCGCACCAGCCGTGTGTTGTATTCCTGTTGATCCACCTGCCGTTGTTCCCATTAATCCACTTGTTGTTACTCCCGTTGATCCTCCAGAATTACCAAGGACGAATCCGATTCAATTCGTGGAAAAAGACTGTTGCGGTAACTTTTTAATTCAAGAGGATCAAATCAAACCGATACAATTATGGGCGGTTGGCGAGAGCATACAAGTTGATCTGGCGCAAATATCTATATTCAATAGCTCATCCAGTACAGGATTTCTTGAGGTAGAAATAACGGGGGCAGAACCGATGAGCTTACAAGTGTATCCAGGCAATACCGCCACTTTTACGGGGCAAAATATTAGATCAATCGAGATTGCCGCTAGGGCGACTAGTCCCGTATATATTGAGGGTAAATACTCCGTGTTATCGACTTTCCGTGTAAAGGACCAATAAACAAAAAAGGCTTCTTCAATAAAATCTACTGAAGAAACCTTAGCATTCATGATCAATCGATTAAGTAAATTCAACTACAGGTTATATCGGACTGTAATGCAAAATTCACCTTGCGTAGCCGCTGTAGAGGCTAAAGTAATCGTATCGAATCTAGAAATCGTAAAGGATGAGCTGCTTCCCGTTTGAATCGTGATTAATTGGACGGTCGCAGCATTTAAGGAGAAGGTAGCAGTTAGGGGACCTGCCCCGGTTTCGAGTTTAATATATCCGGAGGCGCTAATCATTTGGGAAATGTTATCCGAATAAATGATTTGCGTGCCTGCGGCTGGAACCGCCCAGTTCGTACATACCTTATCTTGCACAACGGTATTATCCGCACAACAACTTAAGGATGAAGTACATGTACTCATCGTAAACCCCCTTTACTTCGAAATATTAAATTGGATAACGAGTCGTAATGCAGAACTCTCCCTGGAATGTTCCAGTCGCTGCTGCAGGAATTACAACTTGAATAGTACTAAATCGACGATAGGTGAAGGCAACGCTAGTTCCTGGTGTAAGCGTGATAGCTGTACCGATGACGGTATCGGCACTGTCAAGCACTTCAAGGGTTACATTGCCAACCCCGATGTCATATTGCAAATAACCGGTACCTACAATATTCTGAGTAATATTATTGGTGTACACAACGACATCTACAGCGGTTACCGCACCGGTTCCACTCCAAGGGCTACAAACTTTATCCTGCACGTATTCTTTGTCAGGGCAGCAGCTTAAAGCGGTTGATGAACCATTACATCCCATAATGTGTGCAGCCTCCTTTATTAATTTGCTAGATAGTTAATGCTGACCGCTCCTATCTCGCGTGGACATCTGCCTTGTGCTTATTCACATGTACTAGCCTATTGTGAGATCTCTCGCAAGACCTCTGAATCAGGCGAGAAAAAAAGGGAGATCAGCAAGCGTGAACATTCGCTTGTTGGATCTCCCTGTTATTTTGCAGAACCGAAGTTCAGAGATGATCAGAAGACCTAGTAGACGCGGTTTTTCCACCCGTTTAATTTGGCGATCGCTTCAACGTAGTAGTAATCTCCGTAGATGAGAGACACATCGATGTTCGTCGTTCCGCTGCCCGTTCCATGCAGAAGAATAGCTTCATGCTCGGGAAGATCCCAAGTCGCGTATTTTTCGGTTAACGACTTCAGAATACGTTCGGCGGCATCCTGGTATAACCTCTTCTCTCCGGCTGGAACCGCATCTGCGATCTCGAGCAAACCGGATGCCGCAATGGCAGCCGCGGAACTGTCCCGCGACATTCCCTCCAACGATTCAAGCCGAAAATCCCAATAAGGTACTAGGTCTTCCGGCAAGGCCGCGATGAAGTAGTGGGCAATTCTTTTCGCGGTATTCAAGAAACGCGCGTCTCCGGTGTGACGGTAAGTGTTCGCGAAGCCGTGCAACGCCCAAGAATTGCCGCGACTCCACGTAGAATCGGGTGCTAGACCCTGGCCTCCGAACGATTCGATATACTCGCCCGTGTCCGGGTCGAACGAAATAATATGATTGCTGGAGCCGTCCTCGCGGACACCGAACTTCATCGTCGTCTCCGCGTGGCGGATCGCGATCTGCTTGTACCTAGGATCGCCCGTCGCTTCGCTAGCCCAGAACAGCAGAGAGACGTTAAGCATGCTGTCGATAATCGACCATCCGTATTTATCCCCGTTCCAAGCCCGGATGAAGTTTCCCGCTAAGTTGAAACGCGAGGCTAAGAAGTTAGCGGCTTCGATCCCTCGACGATATCCGTCCTTATCGCCTGTAATCTTATACTTGATGATAGCGGTAGAGAGAAATTGAAAGCCTACGTCATGATGTAGCTCCTCCGTCGTCTTGACGAACCACTGCTCAAGCGTAATATCCCAATGCCAAGCGACTTCCTTATAATGCTCCTTGCCGGTCATGTCGTACATGACCCACAGAATACCCGGCCAGAAGCCCGTCGTCCACCAGTCCGTGCCCATATCGTCATACTTGCCGTCCGCTCTGGCGACATGCGGCGTCTTACTGCCGATTTGCTCGATCATGCGATCTACTTTCGTTTCCAACCGCTTCAAGATCTCGGCTTTGTATGCGCTATTCATCGATAGTACCTCCTCCTGTTTTTCTCGATTATAGCTTCTGGATTTTCATGAAAGTTGTGATACGATAGAGAAAAATGTTGCTATTTTGTCCTGATCGGAGGATGCCATGAAACGTTTGTTCGATGCCGTTCGATTTGACGGAATGATGATGTTATGGAGCTATGCGGCGAAAGCGGATGCTCCGTTCGAGGGGTTTTATCATTGGCACCAATGCTTCGAAATTCTGATCGTACACGAAGGGGAAGGAACGGTCATCATCAATCAACACGCATACGATATCAAACGGGGCATGATGTTTATTTTCCAACCGTATCAATTGCACAAAGTTTATCCCAAGGCAAGTAAGCAACAACCGTATATTCGTTCGAAGCTGCATTTTATCGCGGAGGATTTCTCGGACAAGCTGGTACTTTTTCCGAATAGAAACACGCAATTGCTTCAATTGTGGCAAGGGAAAGGGGCGACTCAGGCCTTCGATCTGCTCGGCGATATGACCTATCTGGAACAACTTTGCGAATGGTATGAACAATCGGCCGGTAACGGGAAGGGCGAGTCCGAGGAGGAGAACATGCTGTTTCTGCTACAGATACTAGGATTCGTTAACAAGGCTCAAGGTTCTATGCGAGAGTCGGCGTTAATAGAAATCGCCAAAAGGCCGATGCGTTACTCCGAGAGGATCATGAAGTGGATCGATCATTATTACGCGGAAGAAGTTTCTTTGGACCGGATAGCGGAGGAGTTGCATCTGTCGAAATTTTACGTTTCCCGGGTTTTCCGTCAAGAGACGGGAAGCAGCGTTACGGATTATTTGACGGCAAGAAGGATAAAGCAAGCTTGTCGGCTGCTCCAGACGACATATGATCCGGTCGAGAGAATCGGCGCGCGGGTCGGCTTGCCCGACGCTTCGTATTTCGTGCAATTGTTCAAGAAAGTCGTCGGCACGACGCCTCTCAAATACAGGAACCAATGAATAGAGCACTTGCGGAACGGTCATGATCTTGGCCGGGACGGAAGTGCTTTTTTGTGGAATCGAAGCATAAGCTTGAACCATGTCATCCGGAGGACGACCCCGCCGGAGCTCAGAGTTGGGAGGTAAAGCGATGCGTAGAAAATGGGGCAGGGGCTTTCAGTTCACATTCTTGCGAAACGGATCGTTGCCGAAATCTTTACCCCGCAGATGGGGAAAAGGTTTCGTTCTGTTCCGTAATGGATCGCCTTCCCGATCGACTCCGCGGAAGTGGGGAAAGCGAAGGAGAATAACGATGCCGGGAAGCATCTCGAGTTCGAGGTCCATTCATACTCCGGCGAAACGTTGGGCGTCACAGAAGCCGCCGAGGAAAATAAAACGGAAAAATCTATGGTTAATCGCGGTATTGCTAATGCTTTTTCTTGTTATCCAAGGCACGATATTCCTGGATCGAGAGCTTCGGCAGCCGTTAATGTTTCTGGCCAAAATCCGCGTAAATCAATTGGCGACGGAAGCGATCAACGCGGCGATCAAAAGCGAGATCGCGCAAACCGCGAATTCGGATCAAATGATTCGTTGGAGATCGGATGCCGGCGGGAAAGTAACCGGATTTGAGATCGATTACAAACAACAGATGGCGATAACGGCGAAGACGATCGATGTCGTAAATCGCGTCCTGAAACAGCATGAAGACGTACCGGAGAGAATTCCCGTCGGCCATGCTTTGAATAGTCCGTTCATTTCATCGATCGGACCTAGCGTTTCCGTTAAGTTTCACCCGGCAAGCGTCGTTAAAGTAGATGTGGAAACGGAGTCCAGCGAAGCGGGAATTAATATGCTTCTGGTGGAAGTATTCGTTCGCATCCGTACGGAAATCGCCGTCGTTATCCCGTTCGATAAGGAACCGGAAGTGCTCGAAACGAAAATTCCGCTTTCCTACGCGCTAGTCGTGGGAGACGTGCCGACTTATTATTACGATAACAACGGTAATCCGGTCGGCAGCGGCGCGGGGCAAGCCCCTTCGATCGCGCTGCCTACGCCGAGTACTTCGATTGAGAAGCCGGCAACATAAGCTGGCCCTTTCCTTAATATGGAACTGGCCTCTTATTCCCCAAGCATGCCGAGCAATCGTTACCGGAGATAATTGCGTACGGCTTTAAGTTTTGTAGAAATGGCTCATATAGGTAGAAGGCGGCTCCCCGAACACTTTCTTAAATACTCTGCTGAAATAATAGGGATTGCGGTAACCGAGCCGTTCGCTGATCTCGGACACGTTCAGGGGAGTGCTTCTCATTAGATGGATGGCTTTATTCATTCTAAGCTTCGTATGGGCTTCGATGATGCTCTGCCCCGTAATCTTCTTGAAGGTCGCGGATAGGTAACTGTAATTCAGGTTGACGTAATCACTTAATCGCTTGGAATCAAAGTCCTCTTCCGTACGCTGAGTCAGATATTCCATGACCCTCCCCGCAACCGTATCCGGTTTACCTGCCGTTTTCTTAGCTATCCGGGATAATTCCGCTTGTCGTAGCTCCAGAAATAGTTGGTAAACTTGAACGCTTATCAACGTCATTCCATTTTCCCTCGGTTTCCCGTAGTCCTCCAATAACCGTTGCAATCGGTTCGCCAACGTTTGATGAAAGGCGGGTGTTCCGTGCTTTGGCATGACAAACCGATATTGATATTGATCGGGAAAATAATAGTCTAGTTCGGGCATCGGACTATGATCGCTGTAGGAGACATGCTCGTCGACGACGGAATTAAAGTGTATCCAGTACCAGGTCGTACCCGGAAGCGTTAAAGGCCGTCCCCAATGATGGCACCCCTTCTTCAGAAACAAATACTCCATCTCGCCTACGAAATACTCTGTCCCCTCCTCTATAACTTGCATCTTTCCTTTGGTTACGAATAGGAACACATCGAAATCAAGGATGCGATCGTGATGAGTGTATGTGCCATCGGTTTGGTTTTTACCGATATCTCTGACGAGAGGAAAGCGATCGGCAGTGAGAGAGATAGATAAGTCCTTCGAAAGCATGAACATTCCCCCCCTTGAGCAATATTTCAATTATAACCCAAAAAAAGTATATGTAACATGTGTTGTCGTGCATGTATCCTTTCTAACAAAGGGATTAGAATAAACCTCACAAGCAATAATTGGGAGGGTAAATAATGAACGCGATAAAAATGTCCGAATTTCCATGGGGTCAAGTCAGATTGTCGGAAGGTCCGTTGAAAGCGCGATTTGAATTGAATAAGCATTATGTCATGAGCTTGTCTAATGATAACCTGCTTCGTAATTTCTATCTGGAGGCTGGCCTTTGGAGCTATAGCGGCAACGGGGGAACGACAAGCGCAACGACGACGAGCATGGACGGTCCGGAAAATTGGCACTGGGGCTGGGAGTCTCCTACTTGCGAGCTTAGGGGACATATGATGGGACATTGGTTGTCCGCGGCCGCTCGAATTTACGCGCAAACCGACGATCAGCTTGTTAAGGCGAAAGCCGATTACATCGTTAAAGAATTAGCGCGTTGCCAAGAAGCGAGCGGAGGAGAGTGGCTCGCAGCATTTCCTCAATCTTATATGAGCAGGATGGCAAACGGAAATTGGGTATGGGCACCGCATTACACCGTACACAAGTTGCTCATGGGTCTTGGCGAGATGTACGCCATCGCTAAGAATGAACAAGCGCTTACGATCATGATCGGTATGGCCTCGTGGTTCCATCATTGGACAAGCCAATTTACTCAGCGGCAAATGGACGACTTACTCGATATGGAAACCGGCGGAATGCTGGAAACTTGGGCAGATCTATATGGCATTACCCGCGAGCCCAAGCATCGCGAATTGATCGAGAGATATGACAGACGGAGGTTTTTCGATGCGCTTCTAAGGGGGGAAGACGTCCTTACTAACAAACACGCGAATACGCAGATTCCGGAAATATTAGGAGCGGCCAGAGCCTGGGAAGTGACCGGAGAAAATCGTTATCGGGAAGTGGTCGAAGCTTTCTGGAGGAGCGCGGTCACCTTAAGGGGAATCTCATGCACCGGCGCGGGAGATGACGCCGAGCTGTGGATGCCTCCAGGTCGATTCGCGGAGCGAATGGGCGTGGGACAGGAGCACTGCGGCAATTACAACATGATGAGGCTGTCGCATGTTCTATTCCGTTGGACAGGTGATCCCGTATATGCGGATTACTGGGAAAGAAGGTTCATTAATGGCGTGCTTGCCCACCAACACGGCGAAACGGGCATGATATCCTATTTTCTCGGAATAGGAGCCGGAAGCCGGAAGAAATGGGGGTCTGCGACACAGCACTTTTGGTGCTGTCACGGCACTCTTGTTCAGGCCAATGCCTCCTATGAGCAACAGATCTATTTGCAGGATGAGTCCGGCGTTGTCATAAACCAGTGGCTTCCATCAAGCATCAAGTTTAAGAGCGGAGACAGTCTCATCAGCCTCGATTTGCAGCAGGACGGGCAAAACGGCGTATATCCGTTGAATGGATGGAACGTTGAGGGCATGAACGCGATTACGAAGGTCCATACTCCGCCAATCTCTATCCATCGTCCCAATCATTTCGTGTATAACGTTAAAGTCACATGCGAGAAGGATTCGGAATTTACGCTAAAGCTAAGACTGCCGTGGTGGGTAAAGGGACAACCTCTTATTTCGGTAAATGGAGTTCCGCTCAGCGGTTCGTTTCGCCCATCCACGTTCATAGAAATTCGCAGAACATGGAGAACCGGGGATACGTTGAACATCGAATTGCCGAAGGCGTTGACGACCGAACCGTTTCCCGGCCTTCCGGATCGAGTGGCTTTCATGGACGGTCCGATCGTGCTGGCGGGTCTGGTAGATGAAGAAAGACGGCTCCGCGGAAATGCGGAGGAGCCTGACACCCTTTTGATCCCTGATCGCGAGAGAAATCATAGCTGGTGGAACCCCGGTTATTATCGGACGACTAACCAAGAACGCGGAATTCGCTTTATTCCTCTATACGAAGTGAAGGATGAGGCTTATACTGTTTATTTTCCGATCGATAATGATAGACATACGGAGTGAACAGCGATGCACAAAATATTGCTTGTAGATGATGAGCCAAGGCAACTGCGTTCCTTGGCTTCAATAATTCGCCGTCTGCGTCCCCACTATGAAGTCTTGGTAGCCCATAACGGTGTGGAAGCTTTGAATTTGACGGAATTGCATGCTTTCGATGCCGTGATTTCCGATATTCGGATGCCCCAGATGGATGGCCTGGAGCTAATGGAGAACCTTTATCGGCGACAATACAACGCACTATCGATTCTATTAACGGGATATAAGGATTTCGAATATGCTCGGCAAGCCATCAGTTGGGGCATCATGGATTATATCGTCAAGCCGATAAGCCGAATTACGTTGGAGAGTATGCTTGAGCGGTTAGATGATCGTTTCTCCGTTGCCCGCAAGGAACAGAAATCAATGATGCGTATGGCCAAGCAACTCGACTTGTCGCTTCCCGTTTATCAAACCTATTTACTGAATAAATGGATCTTAGGCCGCTTGAACGAAGAAGAGCGGGAGGTTCTCTCCGAGATCATTCCGTTTGACGGGGCCGGGATTATAGGTCATATGGAATGCGGATTTCCTAGCGGGGAAGAACCCTTCGTCGAGCAACTTCAAACACGGTTGGAAAACCAATGGATACCGGGCATCAAGAGCGTGTTCGGTTTTCGATTAGATGGCGCAGGGAACAAATGGGGAGTTGTGTTTCTTCTCCAACCCCAGCCTAATGATTCATTCATACTTGAGAACTTGGCCCGGAGCCTGGATGAGTGGATCGCTAATATTGAGGAAGAGATGGGATGGACGATACAAATCGGACTGGGCGAACAGTCCGACCCTATATTTGAAGGGGCTGAGACGTCTAATCGGCAAGCGGAAACGGCGCTAGTCCGAAGATTTTACGAACCTGTTAACCGAACGGTCATATATAGGGGAACCACCCTTGCTTTCGATGCCGTCCCGGACTGGTTCAAGATTGAAAGAAGTATCGCGGAAGCCATCCAAAAATCCGATGCGCATAAATGGAGCAGTGTTATCAATGAGTTCATGGCACGGTTCCATCTTTCACAAGATAGGCCTCCCGAATTAATGAAGCATGAAATGGCTCACATGCTCGTCCGAATGGCGAAAAGTGTTATTCGCGCCTATTCGGACGAGCAGTTTGTATGTCTGGAAAAAGAGATCCGAACATGCATTATGGCTTGTATGAACGGCCTACAATTGAGAACTCGTTCCAAGGGGTTAATCGAACGGGTGGCAGACGCGTATATAAACCAAAAGCAAGATCCGGCGGAGGAGTACATTCGAAAGTGCTTGTCCTATGTGGACGAACGCTATGCTCAAGATCTTTCCTTGGATGAGATCGCCGCACATTTTCATTTCAATTCTTCCTACTTCAGCAGCTTATTTAAACAACGGACCGGGATCAGTCTGTCTATGTACATTACGAAGAAAAGAATGGTGGAAGCCAAGCGGATACTGCTTGAGACCGAGGATAGCATCTCCGATATCGCCCATCATGTCGGTTATAAGGATGCCTCCTATTTCATTCGGATATTTAAGCGGGATTGCGGCGTTTCTCCCTATAAATTCAGACATACTAATAGGCTCAAATAAGGGGGAAGGGCGAAATGTTAAGGTTGGGGAATAAGACTGGCATTCGATTCCGCCTAGTCTCCGCTTACATCGTGTTGATTACGATACCGCTTGCCTTGCTGGGGGTTCGGTATTATTGGACAAGCAAAGAGGTCGTTTCCGAAATCGTTCAGAAAAATCAAAGGCAGATACGACGTTAAGCAATAAATCAATCCAACCGCGAGAAAGCCGGGAGTTCATCCTGGCTTTCTTGTACGATAACGGGCAATAAGAAAGAAAGGTGATCTTATGGGAAAACGGAAAATTTCGCCCCTTAGAATAGGGCTGCTTTTCATATCGCCGATCGGGAAACAGTCTTTAATCGTTGTCGGATTGTTTACGTTTCTAGCCAACTGGAATGACTATTTGGCGCCCGTCATCTATTTAAGCTCAGAGAAGAATTATACGCTTATGCTAGGGTTAACCCTATTCCAAGGCCAGTATAACGCGCAGTGGAATCTGATGATGGCCGCCGTCGCGCTGGTCGTTTTACCTTCGCTCGTCCTCTTTCTTTTCGCGCAGCGTTATTTCGTAGAAGGGATTGCGATGACCGGAGTTAAAGGATAAATAAAACACATTAAGGCGGAGAGGCGATCATTCGTACAGTTAACCAGGGATACAAGCTGGACGAACGTGGATTCGATCTAATATAGTAGGAGAAGCCTTCCATCAGTTAGAAGGCTTCTTCTTGCCTTAGATGGGCGAGGCTAGGAATAGGGGGGGAATGCGTGTGAGTGGCTGGCAACGAATCTGGAGAAGCGTCTTCGTTAAATTTTCCGCTGCGTTCATCGTGGTCGGTCTGATTCCCTTATTTGCGCTCAGCCTCTTCTCGCTCCAGACCTTTACGGATCACGTAGAGCGAAATACGAATAACAACATGGAACAGATGGTTCTTTTCATGGGGTACAACTTGGATAATCTATTTTCGGATTACGACAAAGTATCCAAGCTGATGTACTACGGAAGCAGTAATTTGGAGACCCAAGGCGCTTCCTCGAACCGAAGCATTAGCGTGAATGAAGAGGAACGGATCAATGAAATGTCGATCGACGATTTTCTGACGACGGTTCTATACAGCGATAATTTCATCCGCAATGCTTATTTCGTGAGAAGCAAAGATAACAAGCTGTACTCTCAAACGAAGGACAACAAGTCGTTCCTGCCCGATGCGCTCCCGCTTGAGGATTGGAAGATCCCTCTCAAGGTACAGCCAAAACAGCTAGCCATATTCCCGGTTCACGAGGAGTCCTATTATAAAAACTCCAAGATTCGGGTAATGACTTTAGGAAGAAATTTGATCGATACTGCCGGCCTTATTACGTCAACTCCGAAAATTGTAGGCACCTTGTATTTCGACGTGGATATTGCCGTGTTCGTGAATCTATTCCGGGAAATGCGACTTGGAAATAAAGACGAATTATATGTACTGGATGCGAACAATTCCGTATATTACACGAACAAGGACATGGAAGAGGACCAAGTTTTCATATCAGAAGCTTCGAACCGTAAAGTTCTCGTTCTCAGTGAAGAGGTTCCTTTTCTGAAAGGGCAGGTTGTCGTTCGAGTGTCCAAAAGCGATTTGTACGAGCAATTGACTTCCATTCGATCCACGGTATATACGGCCATCGTGATCTGCGCCTTGGTGCTCGTCGTAATGGGGATATGGTTCTCGCGCCGATTGTCGTCACCGATCATGAGCGTTATTAAACAGATGATTAGAGTCGAGTCAGGTCATCTGGAATCGAATCTCGTCGTTAAGAATCAGGATGAGATCGGACGATTGGCCCACGGGTTTAATCGGATGGTGGACAGGTTAAGAAGCTTTATTAATGATGCGTACGTAGCGGAAATCAAGCAGAAACAGGCCGAACTGAACGCCCTTAAGAGTCAGATTAGACCCCATTATCTTTATAACACTTTAGAGGTTATACGGATGAATGCCGTTCATAACGACGACAATGAAGTTGCCGATATGATTCTTTCTCTGTCTAACCAATTAAAATACGTCATCGACTATGGCGAGGAATGGGTAACGATCCGGCGGGAATTGGAGCACCTCAAAGATTATTTTTATATTATTAAAGTCCGTTTCGAGAATCGGATCGAGCTACGCTGCGATGTAGCGGATCCCGTAGATTTGGACTGGTCAATGCTTAAGCTAAGCTTGCAGCCGATCGTCGAGAATGCCATTCAGCATGGGATACGTCCGAAAGGCGGCAAAGGAACCGTATGGGTTACGATCGAGACTTTGGAGGATATGCTAGGAATTACAGTATATGATGATGGAGTCGGCATCGATTCGGACACGCTTGAGAGACTTAATTCCATGCTTCACGACCCGAAGGCGCCATCCAAGAACGTAGGAATGAAAAACGTTCACGAACGCATCAGAGTGGTGTGCGGCGAGCCCTATGGGTTGAACATCAGCAGTCGAGAGCATGTCGGAACTTCGGTGCGCTTGCTTATACCCATTCGGAAAGGGGGGGACCTACATGACGATACGAGTCATTCTGGCGGATGACGAGCCGCTTATTATCAAAGGGCTTCGAAAGCTCATTCAGTGGGAACAACTGGGGATGGAAATCGTTGCGCAAGCTTATGACGGTCAAGAGTTGTTGGAGGTCATCGGCACGCATTCACCCGATATCGTCATTAGCGATATCAGTATGCCATTCCTAACGGGCATCGATATTATTAAGGAAATCAACAGCCGTCACCTTGCCGTTAAGGTCATTTTCATTAGCGCCTATCAGGAGTTTTCTTATGCGAGGGATGCGGTCGCGTTCGGAGCCGTTGATTATTTGGTGAAGCCGGTAGTCAAGCAGCAGTTGGAGGATGTCTTGCTTAAAGCGGCTTCCCTGATTAAGGAAGAAAGCGAGAAGTCCAGGAGCAAGATCGATCTGCAGCGCTTCGAACGGGCCAAACAAACCGAGGAAACGCAGGAGCGTTTCATTAGGCTTACCGACGGATCTTTGTCTACCGGTACGGAGGCCTATAGGCAGTTGATCGCCCAGCTTCAAGGTCCGCTATTTACGATCGGCCTTATCGAACTGGACCGTATAGATGCGCACTCGGACAGATGGCCCGGGCAACAGCAAAGGTTAATTGCCTTTGCGATCGAGAATATTCTGAATGAAATCGTTGCAGGTACGGGTAGGGGACAAGTATTCATGAAAAACAGTTTGCACGTCGTCTTGATCGAGCATGCTGATCCGGACGAACCGATGCAGATCGCATATGAGATCAAGGAGAAGATCGGTTCGTTCCTTAAGCTTAACGTATCCATCGGATTAAGCAAGCCTGTCGCGACCGGAGCAGAACTGGCGCAAGCCTACGTGCAAGCCGGACAGGCGCTGCAATTGAAATATTTCGTCGGATTAAACCGAGTGATTCCTTCCGAAGCGCATAGCGCGAAGATTTCCGTAGAGAGCGAGCTATACTCCCTGCAGGTAGAGATCATTCGCGGTTTAACGAACCACGCATGGGATGACGTGAAGTCGGGACTTACTCCTTTGCTGAAGGCTATTCGTTCGGCGACGACCGGTAATGTCTCGTTAGCGGTGTCGACGTGCTTCTCCACGATTTTGTTTATCGTCCAAGAAATCAAGAAATCAGGAGTGCAATTGCCGGATTGGGGATTCGACATTCACGGTCTGCAGAGCTTGCTGGGGGAATATGAAACGTTCGACGAAATGGAGCGCGGGATTTACCATATTGTCGAGGAGCTTTATCAGAGGATAGATGATAAGAGCGGCAACAAGGAGAAGCTTGTTTTGACCAAGATCAAGCAATATATCGAGGAGAATTATAGCGAAGAAATTTCCTTGGAGTCGGTGTCGGCCATCGCTTTTATGAATCCCTACTACTTTAGCAGCTTCTTCAAGAAGCACACGGATCAGAACTTTAAGCAATACGTGACGGAGATTCGGATGAAGCAAGCCGTATCCTTGCTCAGCCAGACGGATCTGATGGTGTATGAGATCGCGGAAAAAGTAGGCTACAATAACGCGAGGCATTTTAGCGATATGTTCAAAAAGCATTACGGCAAATTGCCGATGGAATTTAAGCAAGCCCTTAGGAAATAACCAAAGGACCGGGAAACCGGTCTTTTGCATTCCTGTTTTGGATTCCGATGGCGTTCTTGCTCGCCCGGTGCATACACCTTAAATTACTATCATACGGGTCTTAAAAAACTTCATTCATCGGATTTAGCATCGATGTTAAAGTTAGACCAAGGAAATGTTAGATCGATGATGATGCGCACATCATACGGCAATTCCGACAGGCTCGAACATATAAAGGGAGGTTCTACCTACATGGCTAAGAAATGGGTGTTTCAACTGTTTTCTCTAATGCTCGTTCTATCTCTCGTTCTATCCGCTTGCGGAGGAAATAAAAACAACAATGCATCGCCTGCCGCAACCGGATCTCAGCCGGCGGGAACCGAAAGCGCTTCCCCTTCCGAAGCGAAGAAAGAAGTTAAGCTAACGATCGGGTATGCGACTGGAGATCCTGCGGGCAAGAAAGCGATCAGCGATACGATAGCAGCTTTCACTACCGCAAACCCGAACATCAAAATCGTAGATACGAGCGAAGGAACGACGTCATCCTACCTCGATTGGTTGAAAACCAAAGACGCGGTAGGCGAGTTTCCGGATATCGTCGAGATGAGAGATACGAAAGTATTTGCCGATGCGGGTAAAATCGCGGAGCTTCCAGCGAATCTGGTTGAACTATTCAGCACTCTTCCGGAAGTTGACGGCAAAAAATATAACGCACCTATTACGTTAAACGCACCTCAAGGGATCATTTACAGCAAAAAAGCTTATGCGGATGCCGGTGTAACCGATCTTCCTAAAACATACGACGAATTTTTAGCGATCCAGGAAAAGCTGAAAACATCCGGTATTACTCCGATCGTCGTCGGCGGCAAAGATATTTTCCATATGGGCTTCTGGCTTAATAAATTTCTGATCGATCAGGTTTATGCGGTTGATCCGGATTGGAACTCCAAACGCACGGCGAAAACCGTCAGCTTCACGGACGCGAACGTCGTTTCCGCGATGAGTGATTACAAAGAGCTATTCTCCAAATACGTGGACAAGGGCTGGCTCAGCACGGCGGATAACCAAACCGCTTCCATCCTCGTTTCCGGCAAGGCAGCACAATTGTTCTCCGGGCCTTGGATGTTCACGCAAATTAAAGAAGCGGATCCGAGCTTCGAATTCGGCTTCTACGCTTTACCGGATCGTCAAGGCAAAATAAGCGTCATCGGCTTGCCTTCTCCTGCCGGATGGTCACTGTCCGCCGAAGCTGCCAAAGATGCAGATAAGGTCGAAGCCTTTAACGCATTCATTCGGTTCTTCTTTGCTCAAGAGCAATATTCCAAATTTCTTGAAGTGTCCAACGGCATTCCTTCGACTAAGGAGCCGGTTAGCTACAAGGCTACGGAACAAATGCAAACCGTACTTGACATCATGGCCGATCCTAGCATTACCAAATCGCTTGCGATCAATAACTGGTGGGGCGAGAACCTCATTCCGCCGCAATTCCGCAACTGGTACTATAAGCTGATGCAGGATTTGGTGCTTAAGAATGGCGACGTGACCGAATTCATGAAAAAAGCGGACGAAGAATACGACAATGAAGTCAAGGCAAACCAGCAGTAATCAGCTAGGAGTTTCGCCAGCACGACGGAACAAAAGGAGAGACCTCTGCTGATTGGCGGAGGTTCTCCTTTTATACAGCCGCTATCGAGGGAGTGAGAGCATGACATCAGCATTAGTACCCAAGAAAAAAAAGAAAAAGTGGGTATCCTACTCGTTTCTATTCATCCTGCCGTCGTTGCTTATTTATACGTTATTCGTGATCGGGCCAACGATCAGCAGTTTTTATCTAAGCTTTACCTCGTGGGATGGCGTTAGTCCCGAGGCGCGATATATCGGAATGGCGAATTTCGAAGAAATATGGAACAGCGAACGGGTTCACAATGCATTGAAAAATACGATTCTACTTACGATCGCGCTGGTGATTTTAGAAAACGTCTTGGCATTGGCTTTGGCTATGCTCGTCGATCAAGTACGCTGGTTCAAAAATTTTTTTCGCAGTATTTTTTATTTCCCTGTATTGCTGAGCGGGCTTGTCATGGGTTTTGTATGGACAATCATTCTGAATTATAACTTCGGCGTTCTGAATCGTTTATTAGAGCTAGCAGGCCTCGATTCTCTGAAGACCGATTGGCTAGGCAATCCGGATTATGCTCTCGTGTCCATTATCCTATCTACCGTATGGAAGTCGGCTGGGTATTATATGATCATTTACTTGGCTGCTTTGCAGGGCGTTCCTCCAGAACTGAACGAGGCAGCAAGCATCGATGGTGCGAATAAATGGCAACAATTCCGTCATATCACCTTCCCACTGTTGGCGGGTGCGGTAACCGTGTGCATGATGCTTTCCATGATTGGATCGCTTAAAATATTCGACCAAATCGCCGTCATGACCGATGGCGGGCCAGGTTTCGCTACGGAAACTTTGACTTATATCGTCTATAAAGTCGGTTTTGGAGAATTAAGACAAGGCTTCGGTACGGCAATGGCGCTCGTCCTCTTCTTGCTTATCCTTATTGTTTCGATCATCCAGATTAAAGTGCTTCGCAGAAGAGAGGTGCAGCTATAATGCGGAAGCGGAAAACATGGAATGACGTTATCGTATTCGCTGTTACTCTGTTGCTGGCCGTGATCTTCTTTTTCCCCATTTTCTTTAACTTGATGTCCGCTTTCAAGAGCAACGGAGAAATCTTGAGGGACGCAATCGCTTTCCCTAAAGGGCTGTATCTGGAATCGTTCAAGCATCTATTGTTCAAGACGGACTTTCCTGCGGCCATTGGCAATAGCTTCATTCTAACGGTAGGTTCGATTCTGTTCATGATTCTGCTCATTCCAATGGCTGCATACGCCATTGAACGAACGAATAAGAAATGGACTTACTTGGTCTATGTTTATTACTTGGCAGGGATGATGATTCCATTCCAAGCTTACATGATCCCGTTATTCAAGGAACTGAAGATGTTCGGGATTTATGGGAGTTTATCCGGTCCGATTTTGATCTACATTGCGGGCTCAGTCGGTTTTGGGGTGCTTCTGTACACCAGTTTCCTGAAAGGGATTCCCAGGGAAATCGAAGAATCGGCAGAAATCGACGGGTGTACGAAGGTCGGAATTTTCTGGCGAATCGTGTTTCCGCTGCTTGGACCTTGTACGGCTTCCATGGTGGTACTGCAAGGACTAGGCATCTGGAATGACTTCCTGATGCCGATGCTGGTGCTTCCTTCGGGCAAACCGAAGACGATGGTCGTCGAAATTTTCTATTATATCGGTGAATTTTCTTCCCGTTGGGATATGATTTTCGCCGGAACCGCGATGTCGGTCGTGCCGATTCTAATCGTGTTCCTGTTGTTGCAAAAGTATTTCGTTAAAGGCGTCGCCGCCGGAGCGATTAAAGGATAAGGGGCAATGAAAATGACATATTCGTTAAACAATGAAAACAAAGCGTGGTTGGACGAGGTTTGGAACAAGCTGCAAGCGAAGATGTCGGCGGAAGTGGATCGGGTAGGAGATAGGATTCCTTACATTCCTGTTGATGGCAAGTATCGGGAAGATAAGAGCGAAACGGATATTTATTGGTGGACGAACGGCTTCTGGCCGGGAATGTTATGGCAGATGTTTCATGCGACCGGAGTTGAGAAATATAGAACCGCTGCCGAAGGCGTTGAGCTGCGTCTCGATAAGGCGTTCGAGGGATATGATGGACTGCATCACGACGTGGGTTTCATGTGGCTCCATTCCGCGGTAGCCAATTATCGTCTAACGGGGAATGAAAGAGCGAGAGCTAGAGGGATGCATGCCGCTAACTTGCTAGCGGGCAGATATAATCCCCGGGGGAAATTCATTCGGGCATGGAATGATGACTGCATCGGCTGGACGATCGTGGATTGCATGATGAATATTCCGCTACTCTATTGGGCTAGCGAGCAAACCAAGGATCCGAGATTTACTTATATCGCAAAGGACCATGCGGATACGACCTTAACGAACACCTTGCGTTCAGATGGCTCCTGTAATCACATCGTGATTCTGAAACCGGAAAACGGTGATTTTGTGGAAGCCCCCGGAGGACAAGGCTATGAGCCTGGTTCGTCATGGTCTCGAGGCCAGTCTTGGGCTTTGTATGGCTTCGCTCTAAGCTATAACCATACTCAAGAGGGTCGATATCTGGATGCTGCCAAACGGATAGCACACTATTTCATCGCGAATGTGTCGGGGACCGACTTCGTGCCATTGGCGGATTTTCGCGCTCCGGCCGAGCCTGTCGTATGGGATACGACGGCCGGCGTCTGCGCCGCCTGCGGGTTGTTGGAAATCGCGAACGCGGTGGGTGAATTGGAAAAGCCTCTATACTTGAATGCAGCTGTTAATATCTTGCGAGCGACGGATCGTCGCTTCTGCAATTGGAACAGCGATGAAGATTCCATAGTGGCAGGCGGGACGGGATCTTACCATGGAAGAAACGGAGACTTCGAGGTGCCAATCATCTACGGTGATTATTTCTTCATTGAGGCCGTGCTCAGATTAAGGGGGCAAGATTTTCTAATCTGGTAGTTTGCGAATATTGGGAAGAGGCTGATCTTTTTCGACCGCTCCGGACATAAGCTTGCATCTTGGCTAGAAAATGTAGGCCAAAAATGTGCCTTAATAGGTGAAATAAAAATAGAGTTCACAAATGTTCTAAAATGTGTGTTAAAATAAATTCGAACATAAACGAACGATTGGGGGATTTACGATATGGAAATCAGACATTCAACGAATCCGGCAGATGCCAAGCATTATGATACCGCGAGATTACGCCAACAATATTTAATCGAAAGCTTATTCGTAGCGGAACGAATTAAGATGGTGTACGCCCATGACGATCGTATGATCATCGGAGGAGCATTGCCGATCAAGGAAACACTGACGATCGAAGCGGCGGACGTGCTCAAAACGGAATATTTCTTGGAGCGTAGAGAGGTCGGCTTTATTAACATCGGCGGCGAAGCGGTTATCGAAGTGGACGGGGAGCGTTACGCGTTAGGTAAGCTGGATACGTTGTATGTAGGCAAAGGAGCACGCGAACTAAAGCTTTCCAGCGGCGACGCTTCCGATCCGGCAAAAATTTATTTTACCTCCGCGCTCGCTCATGCGACGTATCCAACGCGTAAAGTATCCGTGCAAGAAGCGAATACGCTTAATCTAGGTTCGCTTGAATCCTCTAATGAACGTACGATCCATCAGATCATTCACGAAAATGGCGTACAGAGCTGCCAGTTGATGCTGGGCGTTACTTTATTTAAGCCGGGAAGCGTATGGAACACGATGCCCGCACATCTTCATGACCGCCGCATGGAAGCTTACTTGTATTTCGATATGAATGCCGACGCCAGAGTGTTTCATTTTATGGGCGAAGCGAACGAAACCCGCCATTTGGTCGTCGCTAACGAACAGGCGATCATCTCGCCGGCTTGGTCGATCCATTCCGGAGCAGGCACGAGCAGCTATGCGTTTATCTGGGCGATGGCCGGAGAAAATTATACGTTCAAAGATATGGATGTCGTCCCTATGGATGCGTTAAAATAAAGCTTCAAAGCGATCGTCGGGAGGACCCATCATGCTTGCCGTAACGCGTCATCAATCGATACTGGAACTGCTTGAGAATCAAGGAACCGTTCAGGTTTCCGAATTAAGCGAACGTCTCTCGGTTACGCCGAAGACGATCCGCGAGGACTTAGAGAAGCTCGAGGAAAAGGGACTTCTGACGAGAATCCATGGAGGAGCGGTAAGCCGAAGCGATCAAGCCGAGCCGTTGCTGCCATTGCAGATTCCGAATACGAAGCATTCCAGAGAAAAGGAAGCGATCGCGCTCCATGCCCTTCGATATATCGAGCATGATGACGTAATCGCGCTTGATGCGGGAAGCACGACGCTGGAGATCGCCAAACGGCTTCCGAATATTCCGCTTACCGTACTGACTAACGATCTGCATATCATTCGCGAACTTATAATGAAGGAAAACATTCGTCTTGTCGTACCCGGAGGGTATCGCCATCGCAACGTGCTAATCGGCAACGAAGCTTTAGAATGGCTTACGCGACTTAATGTCCAGAAGTTGTTTTTATCGGCAACGGGCGTACACGATAAATTCGGTTTATCGGTATTTACGGGCGAGTTGCTTGAGTTGAAGAGGGCATACCTTTCCGGCGCGAAAGAAATCTACGGCGTAGCGGATCATAGCAAGTTCGATCGAGCGGCGCTACAGACGTTCGCCACTTTGCAGGATTTGCACGTGCTTATTACGGACGACGGGCTCGATGACGAGACGCTCCGTCGGTACGAAGAGGGAGGTTCGGTGAAAATTGAAAGAGCATCAACGGAATTTGTTTGATCTATCGGGTAAAACGGCCATCGTTACCGGAGCGGGACGGGGCTTAGGACAAGCGATCGCAGCGGGTTTGGCCGAAGCGGGCGCGAACCTCGTGCTCGTCACGAATCGTACTTCCGCGGAGGAGACGAAAGCGAAAGTCGAAGCCTATGGCAGGAAAGCGCGCATCGTTCAAGTCGACGTCGCCGATCGCAGCCAACTTCCGACGATCATCGACGCGGCGATCGAGACGTTCGGAGGCATTGATATTCTCGTGAACAATGCCGGGATCATTCGACGTACTCCCGCCGCCGAGCATGCGTATTCCGATTGGCAGGAAGTGCTGGACGTCAACTTGAATTCGGTTTTCGTCCTTAGCCAGTTAGCCGGCGAGTTCATGCTCGAGCAAGGCTCGGGCAAGATCGTCAACATTGCATCCATGCTTTCTTTCCAAGGCGGAATCAACGTTCCCGGCTATACGGCGAGCAAACACGCGGTCGCGGGTCTGACCAAAGCGCTTGCCAACGAATGGGCGTCCAAAGGCGTTCAAGTGAACGCCATCGCTCCGGGATATATGGCTACCGATAATACGGAAGCGCTTCGTAACGATCCGGTCCGCAGCCGCCAAATTCTCGATCGAATCCCGGCGGGCCGCTGGGGATCCGACGAGGATATGATCGGACCTGCGATTTTCTTAGCTTCGGAAGCATCCGATTACATGAACGGGCACATCCTGTGCGTGGATGGCGGCTGGATGAATCGTTAACAGCTCTACATCCGTTGCCGTTAATGGCTAACGCGAAGAGACTTGCGCTCCTCGCGTTCCCATCGGCGAAGCAACGGGTAGGGGTCGAATGCCCATTCCACGAGTCCTCTGTCGCGGTATACGCCGTAATGCAGATGGGGAGGGAATTTTCCTTGCGTACCCGGTTTGCCATAACCGGAGCTGCCGACCCATCCGATCGTTTGACCTGGCCGGACGATATCTCCGGCTTTTAGTTTTTTATCGAAGCCGGATAGATGCGCGTAATAATGGTACAAGCTGTTCAGGTCCCGTATCCCGATCCGCCATCCTCCGAACGCGTTCCACCCCTTAATCTCGATAACCCCGTAACAAGTGCTGCGCACGGGAACTCCATGGCCTGCGAAAATATCCGTTCCTTCATGTATTCTTTTGCCTCCCCATCCGCGGCTATTTCCCCATGTGCTTCTGAATGAGTACGTGCTCTTTAGAGGAAGAGGAAAAGCATGGCCGGACAAGTCCAGCCGATTGAAATGGTCGTACAGCTTGGCGAACTGCAATACCCGCTGAACGGCGCGGGTATTATGATAATACTCCCACAGCCCGATGCTGAAGTCGTCCCCCGCGCTCCCGTATTTAAGTACTTGTGTCGTCACAGCGTACAACAGGTCTTCGTCCTTATTGCGGTCCGCGATTCCGTCTCCGGATCCGTCTTTGCCCACGCCATGGAAAAACTGGATGGAAGCCGGATTGGTGTCCGCTATCTCCGGATTTAATCGTCCGACCCAATCGTTTTCGGAAACATAAACTCCCGCAATCGCGTTATCCCGTATCGGTCTCGTTTTCGGATGGGCTCGGGACAACGTTCGTTCGTATTGGTCGATTGCGGCGATCCGTTGCCATTCGATGCCGGTTTTAAGGCTGATCGCCTCATATAATCTGATCCTCTGTTTATCATCGTTTACTTCGGACGGTTTTTCTTTGCTATGACCATAGGCCTTAAAATCAAATCCGTTCGTGCATAGCGCGATAAGGATGACCATGAACGAAATTCGGGATGCGAATGTTATTCCGGTCCGGTAATTACGCCAATCGTATCGCAACTTGGCTCCCCCTTCGATGTCAACATGTAGAAGTAGGGTTTGCAGATCATTGGTTTTTATCCGAATCATGCTATAATAAAGGGGACAGAAAGAGGGGAATTACGATGACGACTAGCGCTAAACCGCGCAAACCTGAGTGGTTGAAAATTAAATTGACAACAGGAGAGCCCTATCAAGAGCTCAAACAAGTGATGCGGAGCAAGACGCTTCATACGGTTTGCGAAGAAGCGCGTTGTCCGAATATATATGAATGCTGGGCGAATCGAACGGCTACCTTTATGATTTTGGGCGATATTTGCACAAGGGCTTGCCGCTTCTGCGCGGTAAAAACCGGCTTACCGACGGAACTTGATCTGCAAGAGCCGGAACGGGTCGCCGAAGCTGCCGAACAAATGGGCTTAAAGCATTGCGTAGTCACATCCGTTGCCAGGGACGACCTGAAGGACGGAGGCGCGTCGATCTTCGCGGCTACCGTGAAAGCGATCCGCAAACGTCTGCCTTTCTGCAGCGTGGAAGTGTTGATTCCCGATTTCTTGGGGAACAGCGATTCTTTGCAGACCGTAATGGACGTAAACCCGGATATTCTTAATCATAACATCGAGACGGTTGCTCGGCTTTCCAATCGCGTGCGGGCTAAGGCGAAGTATCCACGTTCGTTGGAACTGCTTAGGCGCGCCAAGGAAATGAAACCGGACATTCCGACGAAGTCGAGTATCATGCTCGGACTCGGGGAAACTTACGAGGAGATTCTGCAAGCGATGGATGATCTTCGGGCCGTAGATTGCAATATTTTGACGTTAGGCCAATATTTGCAACCGTCATCCTCGCACTTGGACGTCTTCCGTTACGTACATCCGGATGAATTCGCCGCACTGAAGGAAGAAGGTTTGAAACGCGGATTTTCCCATGTGGAATCTGCTCCGTTCGTACGCAGCTCTTATCATGCGCATGAGCAGGTTAAATCGGCGGAAGCCAGAACGAACAGTGTTCGGGAGGAGAGCCTAACATGATTTTCATGGCAGGAGGCAACGCGTACTCGCTAATGCACGAGCATAAAAGCGGATGGAATCCGGATGCATTCCGCGAAAGATACAGCGATGTATTGGAGCGTTTCGACTATATCGTCGGGGACTGGGGCTACAACCAGCTTCGCCTCCGGGGCTTTTACCGGGATGGGCATCCGCGAGCGACCAAAGAAAGCGTCATTTCCAGTTTCGTCGACTATATTAACGAGTACTGCAATTTCGGTTGCGCTCATTTCGTGCTGACCAAATTGGATAGCAACGCGTTGCCGCCCGACGAGGAAATCTCGAAGGAGGAATCTCCGGAAGCGATCGTGGCGCGGAACGAAACGGGCGAGCAGGTAGCCGAGACGGCTGCGGCTCTGAGCGGACCGATTATGCGATGGCCGCTTAAAGAAAGAGCGGGCGGTCCCGTGCGCGTTCCTAATGTAACCGTATCCGCGGTGGCAAGAGCCGCGGCGGACGCCGAACGACGCAACGCTAGCGGCAATGCAAACTCGAATGCGAATACGTCCTCCGGCTCGCAATCGCGCGGAGGTCATTCGCGCCAAAACAATGAGGGACCGAATAACAACCGGCAAGGACGCCCTTACAACAACAACGGTTCGTCCAACGGAGAACGCCGTCCTCAGCAGCAAGGTCAAGTCGGCGGCCAGACATCGAACAAGCAGCCTTATCCGCCTAGAGGTCCGCGTCCGCAAGGGGGCGATCAAACCAATCGCGTCGCCGAGGATAATCGGATGACGGATGCGGGCAACGCGAATGCCCGCAACGATGGCGCCGCCCGCAACGATAACCGGTGGCAAGGGAAAAATCGCCGTCGCAAAAGCTTCGGAGGTAAACCGAACCACCGTTCGGACGGAACGGCTTCGAGACCGGAAGCGGGTACCCCGAGATCAGGCGAATAGAGATAAACAGAAAGAAGCTGCCCTTGAATCCGGGGGCAGCTTCTTGACGCTTACAAGGGTGAAATACGATCTACGATTACGATCTATACCGATCCGATGAACGCTTCCCTCACGCGATTCCAGAAGGGGAAGGGGCGGTGTCTGGCGAACGTGATTTTGCAATCCGCCACTTTGCATGTGATCGAGGTTACTCCCGACATTTGCAGTACCTGGTGGTCGATGCCGATGAACAGCTCATCATCCAAATTCGGTACGATATCGCAATGGTGATGCTTCGGCAATATGACCGAGGAACCAAGCGTTCGATAAATGCGATTGTTGATGGACGCGATTTCCGCAATCTGCAGAGCTTCAAGGGAGGGATGGATCACGGCCCCGCCCAAGCTCTTATTGTAGCCCGTGCTTCCCGTAGGGGTGGAGATTACGATGCCGTCGCCGCGGAACATCTCGAACGGTTCGTCGTTAATGTGAACGGCCGATACCAACGTGCTATCTACGCTCTTTAACGTAAATTCGTTAAGCGCCAGATATTTGCTTTTTCCTTCTCTGGACGTTATCTCCACATGCAGCAAAGGATACTGTACTTTACGCGGTTCCGAAGTCGCCATCAGGTGCAATAGCTCGGACAGCTCGTCCTTCTTCCAGTCGGCATAGAAACCGAGATGACCGGTATGTATTCCGATAAAAGAAACTTGTTCCAACTGGTCTTCGAAACGGTGAAAGGCTTGGAGAAGCGTTCCGTCTCCTCCGATCGAAACGACGATTTCCGGGGATTGATCATCTACCTGAAACCCTTTGGCTTTCGCTAGCGAGTGGAACTCTTCCGATAATGCCCGGGATAATCGGTCTCCCCGGTCAAGCAATGCATACTTCAAACCTGGCCGCTCCTTCCGATTAAACCCTGTTACTGATTCGATCATAAACAATAACGGTTCGAAATTCAACGTGTTTCCCGTCTTATGCGAAAGTTGCGTATTCCGATCGCAATCGTTCCCGTTATGACCATCGCCGCTATTATGACAAGAAATAGAATCGGAGGCCATGCCGCCGGGACAATCGGAAAGCTTTTCCCAGATTCCGTGACGGACCAAGAAAACCATGGCGACCAAGCGGGCAAGGAAGTATCGGCTGTCTTCCCGACCCGAAACAGAGGCCATGCGAGATAGACGATCAGCATGGCCAGAAGCCCGTGAATTAGTCGTGCCCGTGCGAAAGGAATATAGCGCCAAGCCGTTCGGCTCATCAATCCCGCGACTTGGGCATGAACGGATAGCCCTGCCCAGGAAAGTACGAACGCGGCTACCGCGACCCGATCGATTAACGGGAGACCCGAGTCGGAGGCGGCCGCCTTTGCTCCGAGAGTGACTTCGAAAGTTCCGTTCATGAAAGCAAGGGATAAATTCGGAGCTAAGCCAAACAGTTGGAGGAGCGAAGCGGTCGCATCGCGGAACAGGTTCAACATTCCGCTGTTGACCAAGAGATCCAACGTCGCGGAGAAGAATACGACCAAACCTCCGACGATCATCATGAGCGCCAGGGAAGAGGTCAGAGATTGCTGCAGCAAAATTCCGAAGGGCCGTCCGTCCGCGATACGGGCTTTATGCATAGCCGCTAACGCGGCGCGGAAACGATTGCCTTGAGGGGAGGGGGCCTTTACATCCTCCAGTTCTTCAGACTTCCTTACCCGGAAGCGGGAACCTATTCCAAGCAGCAACGCTCCGCTATAATGCGCTACGGCAAGGATGGGAGCGGCCTGCAGGCTTCCGAAAAAACCGATGCAGACGGCTCCGATCAGGAAAATGGGATCGGATGTCGTCGTCATGGCTACCAGGCGTTCGCCTTGATTGCGAGTGATCAATTTTTGCTCCATTAGGCGCGAAGAGAGGCGGGCACCTACGGGATAGCCCGACACGAAACCCATGGCGACGATAAAACCGCCGACGCCCGGTAGCCGGAACAAGGGGCGCATGAACGGATCAAGTAACGTACCCGCCAAGTGAACGATCCCGAACCCGAGCAATAGTTCGGATAAGACGAAAAACGGAAACAAGGCGGGAAACAATACCTCCCACCATACCATTACTCCCCGCAAAGAAGCGCTCAAGGCCGTTTGAGTATCCGTAATGGCCAAGCACCCTATCCATAATGAGGTTCCGCCGAGCGCGAACATGCTCGCCAGCGCGAGCCTTCGCGACGTTTTTTCCCCCTTATGCCCTAAGATAGTCATTGATTTTTCCTCCAATCGCGGAACAGCGTCTGTCCACAATATATGTGAAGATTCGGACAAACTTGCCGATCGACGGAGAGGACAATTTTTTCAACACGACATATTAAAGTAAATCCAAAGGCGCAGAAGTCATTTTACCTTTTGTAATCGTTTACAAAAAGTTCGTGAAGTCTGGGATCGGTTGTGATACAATGGAACTAGATATTACTGAAGAGACAGCGGGGGTCAAATTCATCGATGCCGAGGTGATGAGAATGGCGGGAATCGTTGCAGGATTGATTGTATGCGCTTTCGTGTATGTCATTCGAGAATCTTTGGTTAGCCCAGAGGAAGAAGCGTAAGCCTATATTTCAGCGTCGGCGGTTCGCCGATTTAAATCGCCCTTATGGGCGATTTTTTATTTTGCAGAAGTCCCCGTACGGCTTTATGGTATAATAGACATGCACATCGGGGCTTAGTCGCATAGGGCCTGATGCCCACCAGCATAGAAGAAATCGGGGGGCCATCGCTCCCAGGATCTCATTATAGGAGGTACCACTTGTCCAGTTACGCTACACTTTACGAAGCGCTTGGTGGCGCCGAAGCCATCCGCGACTTGGTTAATAGATTTTATCCCAAGGTTCAGGCTCATCCGCTGTTGGCTCCGTTGTTTCCGGAAGATATCGTTCCGGTCATGGAGAAGCAAATCTTATTTTTGACGCAATTTTTGGGCGGTCCTTCCCTGTATTCGGACGAATACGGCCATCCGATGATGAGGGCGCGTCATTTGCCTTTTCCGATTACGCCCGAAAGGGCTGCAGCATGGTTAGATTGCATGTCCGCAGCGCTCGTCGAGCTTTCCGTACCTGAACCGCTTCGGAAGTTGACGATCGAGAGATTGTCCGGCCCCGCGAATCATTTCGTCAATACCGATTCCGATCCATCCGCCCAATAAGGAGGCCGTAAAGTGGAACCGCTTTTTCAAATTAAAATCGATTGTATTTGTTGCGATGAAAGCTTCAAAACTTCCCGGGTCAGACCGAGCTTGAAGAAGGCCATAAAGACGGATTCCGACTTTTGCTCTTATTTTAAAACCGTTAATCCCGATCATTACGTCGTTCGGGTTTGTCCGTTTTGCGGGTTCTCGACGACGGAAAATTTCGTGGGAAAAATCAACGATAAGCAAAGGGCGGCTTATTACGAGAAGGTCGGAAGTCAATGGCAGTACCGCGATTACGGGGGGGAACGAACGGCGGCTTCGGCAATGGAATGTTACAAGCTGGCGTTGCTAACGGCCCAAGCGATCGGGGAGAAGGACCGCGTTATCGCGGCTTTGCTGCATCATATCGCTTGGCTTTACCGTTATGAAGGGAAGAAGGATCAGGAGAACCGGTTCATTCAGTTCGCTCACGATGCCTATTTGCGCGTTTACGAAACGGAGACGGATTCCATCAGCAATGCCCGCTTAATGTATTTGATCGGCGAGCTTAACAATCGGTTAGGCAATTATAACGATGCGGTAAGATGGTTCGGGCGGGTTATTCACGATAAGAAAATCGTGGACGCCGCCATGATTCGCGCATCCCGCGAGCAATGGCAGCAAATCCGCGAGGTGATGACCGGCAGGGGGCTCGAGCTTCCGGAAGAAATGCAGCAAAGCGGCGCTTAAATACGCGCTTGTTATTTTCCGCGGATCGGACGGTTGGCTAGCAAGTAATCCTGGTCGGCGTCGATAATGCGGAGGCTGCCGTGGCAGCAAGGAAAGATCAGCGTAAGCTTACGGGCGCCCCCGTACATACTTTTGACATCGTCGGGCTTTATCGGAAGATGAACGTGCGAGCTGCGACAGAACGGGCAATCTTGCGCGAAGACATCGTTTCTGACAATATCGTAGGGTAAACTATTTCGTAATGGAATCATGGATAAGTCCCCTTTCACGTATATAAACATACATCAGGGAGACGGATCAACGCAATGGAAACGGAGAGGTGAATAATGAATCAATCCTTGTCGTTAAAATGGAATTTGGAGTCCCTGTTTCCCGGAGGCTCCGCATCGCCGCAATTCGCGACATTCGTCGGGGAATCGGAAACGCTTTGCGCCGCTTGGTTGCAACAATTGCAAGCGGATGGGGAGGTAGCGCCGGATGTCGGGAAACTGTCCGGATGGACGGAACGATTGCAGACGATCGTTTCCCGTTTAAGGGAAGCGGATGCCTTCGTATCTTGCTTAACCTCGCAGGATATGGGCGACAAACGAGCCGTAGCATGGACGGAACGGATTCAGACCCTTTCCGCCAAATTTAAGCAAGCAGCCGATTTATTCGATGCTAAGCTAGCTTCAGTACCGGATCCGATTTGGCAGGAGTGGAGCGGACATTCAGCTAGATCCGCGGTTCTGTTTCCGTTGAATGAGCGAAGGGACTCCGCCAAGGATAAGCTGCCCCCGGCTTTGGAGGCTGTAGCCAGCGAGCTTGCGGTTGACGGTTATCATGGTTGGGGAGAGCATTACAATACGATTGTAGGCCGCATTGCGATCCCATGGGAAGAGAACGGCGTCACCGCTCAGCTTTCGGTTGGTCAAGCCGCGAATAAGCTTGACGATCCTGTTCCCGCGATTAGGGACCTTATGGCGATCAAGTGGGAGGAAGCATGGGCAGGGCAAGCGGATTTAGGGGCGGATACTCTGAATCGTTTAGCCGGATTTCGGTTGAAGCTATACGGCATGAGGGGCTGGAACGATCCGCTCAGGGAGCCGCTGCGGCTTAATCGAATGAGCAGGGAAACGCTAGACGCCATGTGGTCGGCCGTCGAAGACGGATTAGAACCGCTTAAGCGTTATTTGGCATTGAAAGCTCGCCGGTTAGGCAAAGATAAGCTGTCATGGCATGACGTAGATGCACCGATCGCGACCAGTCAGGCGAAAATTCCTTTTGAGGAAGCCGCGAAGATCATTACGGATGCTTTCGAACAATTTTCGCCGGATATGGCGAAGCTAGCCCGGAAGGCATTTAACGAGCAATGGATAGAAGCCGAGGATCGCAAAGGGAAAAGACCCGGAGGCTTCTGCACAAGCGCGCCGATCAGCAAACAAAGCCGAATCTTCATGACGTACTCGGGAACTCCGGGTAACGTTTCTACGCTGGCGCATGAGCTTGGTCACGCGTATCATGGGAATCTGGTTGAAGGGTTGCCGCCGCTGGCCCAAGATTATGCGATGAACGTCGCCGAGACGGCGTCTACTTTCGCGGAGGCGCTCGTGAGCGATGCCCTTCTCCGCAGAGCCGCTAGCGATGAAGAGAAGCTTGCGTTATTGGATGACCGCTTGCAGCGCGCGGTTGCGTTCTGCATGAATATTCGCGCAAGATTCTTATTCGAAACGCGGTTCTACGATCGCCGTACCCAGGGGATGCTGGAAGCCGCCGATTTAAGCGAATTGATGGTGGAAGCGCAGAAGGAAGCATTCGGCAATGCCTTAGGTAGCTGGCATCCGCATTTTTGGGCGTCAAAGCTTCATTTTTATATTACGGAAATGCCGTTCTATAATTTCCCTTACACGTTCGGTTACTTGTTCAGCACGGGATTAGTCGCCGTAGCGGAACGGGAAGGCGCCGCGTTCAGCAAACGGTACGACGATTTGCTTAGGGATACCGGGATGATGACCGTGGAGCAATTGGGAGTCAGCCACCTCGGAGTTCATTTAGACCGACCGGATTTTTGGCAAGATGCCGTATCTAGAGTCATCGCTGACGTAGAAGCGTTCGCTGAATTGTGTAAGGAATAACGAAAATTTAACGAAAACCTTCAGCTCGTAGTCAGAGCTGGAGGTTATTTGGCATGTTGATAGGCGTGATAATACAAAATAAACCAAATATAGACAAAATCATTGAAATATTCAAAATATTCAATTATACTGAGTCCGAAGTCGCGTTAGGTAATACCTAGAAATTATTCAATATTAAGCATAAAGGAGGAAAATGATGACTTTGGAGCAGCAAATTCCTTTGGGACGTCAAGTGGACGTCGCATTAGAGAAATTGGGGGGCGAGTTGAAGGGGATGTCTGCGGGTACGATCGTGTTGCAAATTCGCGACGATGCGGTCGGCAGATTCGGTATTCGTCATTTACCGGTCGACTGCCAAGATAAGGAGCAAGGATCTAAAGGTCTGTCGACGGAACAAGTGCTTGAGCTAAGAAGACTGGCGGTACAGGCGCTTCGGCACAAGAGCGGTTGGACGCACGGCGAGATTTCTTACGATTTCGTGTTGAAGCAGGGGCGCGTGTTCGTTAGCGTACAGTTCGAATCCAACTACAATATGGCGAATGTTCTGTTCAGGTATTCCCCTAAGAAGCGTGATCGAAGGGATGTTTCGAACGAATAGAAGGGCTACATAATAAAAATCCGGCATTCTCCATCGAGAGGATGCCGGATTTTTCGGTAATTGCTCAATATCTGAGGTTGGATTAAGAGCGGTGAATTAACGGCTGGAGCGGCCTGCAAGCTGCTGCTCGGCCATTTGAACGAGCCTGCGCGTAATTTGACCGCCGATGGAGCCTGCTTCGCTTGTTAGCAGGTTTCCGTAGTAACCGTCCGCAGGAAGCTGGATGCCAAGCTCCTGCGCGACTTCGAATTTAAGCTGTTCCAACGCCTGGGCAGCTTGAGGAACGACGAGAGAATTGCTGCGTGAACGTGATGCCACTATCGCTCACCTCCTTTTGAACGTAGTATGGACGTTATTGGGAGGGCTATGCATTTGAAGGTAACGATTCCAAGGAAAATTAAAATCCGGCTTACTCTAATCCGAAATCCAAGTCGGGAGACACGTAAGGGTCATCCGGAGGCGCGATTTTGACTACTTTAGACACGTCGATCTCAATGATTTCGATGCCATTGTATGAAGTCGTCCCGAGCTTGCCTGTAACGGTCACCCATTCATCCGTCGCCAGCGTATCCGCTCGGCCGTAAGTCACCATGATTCCGTAAGGCGAGGCGTCGGCCGAGCAACAATTGATCGCGAACCGGCTGACTCCGAACTGCGTTCTGCCCATCGTCTCTTCGCGATATACGAATCCGCTAAGCTTGATCGTCTTGCCGATAAAAGCCGTACGATACAGATCGATGGTCGTCAAGGTTTCGATGAACTGCTTCTCCGTAACGTTAACGACATCTTGCCGTACGAGCCGTTTGCCGAAAGCGGCATAGATTTCCGTAAATTCATCGGTAGGGAACATGAGATCTAATGCCGCTTCGGATAGCTCAGAAGGCGAAGGTTTAACGCTCTTCTCGGCGGTTTCGTCGGATCCGATAGGATTCGTTAGGGCACTCCCCTCCTCGTTGGGCTGCTCCTCTGCGACGATCGGTTCGTTCTGACCGTTCCGATCGTTAGGGACTGCTCCGGACGGAGAGCTTTCGTAAGGCTTTACGATTTGCTGGGGGGTGAACTGGACGCCCTTGGCCGATGCCATGCTGCTTCCCAGAAGCCCGTCGGGCACCGTGAAGCCGATCACCAACGGAATCGCGAACCATCCGTATAATAGAAGGCTTTTCCCCCAAGTGGCGGGCATTTCATGGTTACAATCGCAGGCAAGATGCTCGTCGGCTTTCTCGAAACCGGTGCGAATAGCGGAATACAGTTGTTGCGCGGCGACGGCGTACAAACCCAAGGCGGATAATTTCACGATGAACTGCATGCGGTTGGCAATATAGAGATTCAAGTTGCCGGAACGGACAAGATGGACGATGAAGAACGCGAATCCCGCGAGTATTATGGCTCTCGTTAAATAATGTGCGGCTGTCGCGACTTTCTGACTATTCATGGCGGGGTACCTCCCTTATACGAATCCAAGATGATCAAACAGGATAGAGCCGATAAGTACGAGAAAAGCAATGAGCAAGCTAAATTTCAAGACGAATTTTTTGCGAAACACCGCTAGCATCATAATCGTGTTTTTCAAATCGAGCATCGGTCCGAAGACGAGGAAGGACAGAAGCGCGGCAGGAGGAAACATGCCGGAGAAGGATGCCGCGACGAATGCGTCCGACGTTGAACAAAGCGACAATGCGTAGGCGAAGCTCATCATGAACAAATGGGAAAACAGCTCTTGATCCGCCACGGCCGCGAAGGAGGCTCTCGAGATCGTCGTTTGCAGAAGCGCGGTGATCAGCGAGCCGAGTATCAAATATTTGCCCATATCGAAAAATTCCTCCGCCGCGTGCGCCGGAGTCTCGGCCAGCTTCTTAAAAGCGTTGCCTTGGGATTCGTGCTCATGATGATGATGATGATGATGATGATGAGCATGTCCATGCTCATGTTGAGGCTCGCGAAGCGGCGACGCGGCTATCGGTAGGCTTTGCGATCCCGTTTTCAGAGGGTTACGTTTCATGAAATAATAAAGAACGAAGCCTAGGGAGACCGCGACCAAAAACGCCAAATAAAATCTCGAATACGCAAGCTCCTTGTTCGTCCGAAACGCCGCGAATGTCGCCCCGAAGACGACGGGATTAATGATCGGCCCCGCAACGATATAGATGATTCCTATGTATGCCGGTAATCCTTTGCGGATCAATCTGCGCACGATGGGGATCATGCCGCATTCGCATAACGGCAAAATAATGCCGAGCAGGCTTCCGAATAACACTCCCGCGACGGGATTTCGAGGAGTGAGCTTCTGGATGAGTTTGTCCGATACGAAAGCCTGCAGAAGCGCCGAAATAAATACTCCGATGAGAAGGAAAGGCAGCGCTTCGAGGATAATGCTCAGAAAGATGATCTTGAAGTTTTGCAGCTTCGAAGAATCGAAACTCCATTGCTCGAGGTCTCTGCCGAAAAAAATGAGGGCTAGCAAAACAGCACAGCCAACCGTAGCGGCTCCCGTCATCCATCGCGCGAGAAGATTAGGCAACTTATCACTTCCTTGCTTCAAATAGTAATCATTACGATTATTATACCTTATGCTTGGCCGGTAGCCTATCAGAACATCCATAATCGACGAGATTAATGTGAAAATCGTCATTTCGCTCGGTTGACAAAGCCGTTGCGAGGGGTATAATGATTAACAAATCAAGTATATTCGGCGATGAAGAGAACAAGTACGCTTGGATTAAGCGCTCCCAGAGAGCCGGTGATTGCTGGAAGCCGGTACGCTTGCCTTGCGGAATGGATCTTGGAGCCGAGAGCGAAACGACGAGCGCGAGGTAAGGGCCCTTACCTATAGCAAACCCGTCCCATGCTCTCCGACCGTTCCCCGTTACAGGATCATAAGGTATCGCGAAGCGTTAATCGCGATACGAATAAGGGTGGTACCACGGCTTTCTCGTCCCTTGCGGAGGAAGGCTTTTTTTATTTTCAAAAAAAGGGGTTCGATGACAATGACTAAACAACAACGCGTATTGTCCGGAATACAACCTAGCGGAAAATTGACTCTCGGGAATTATATCGGCGCGATGAAAAACTTCGTAGCCCTGCAGCACGAACATGAATGCTTTTTCATGGTCGTCGATCTACACGCGATTACGGTACCTCAGGATCCGGCAGCATTGCGGGAGCAGAGCGAAGCGGTAGCCGCGTTGTTCATAGCGGCGGGGTTAGAGCCTGCGCAAGCGGCTATCTTCATGCAGTCCCACGTGCCTGCCCACGCCGAGCTGGGTTGGTTGTTGACTACGATGACTTACATGGGCGAGTTGGAACGGATGACCCAGTTCAAGGATAAATCCGAGGGGAAAGAGGCCGTCGGGGCAGGTCTGTTCGTCTATCCTTCGCTGATGGCGGCTGATATTTTGCTCTACAAATCGGATCTCGTGCCCGTCGGAGACGACCAGAAACAGCATTTAGAGCTGACTCGCGACTTGGCGGGACGATTTAATCACAGATACGGCGATACGCTCGTTATTCCGGAACCGTTCATTCCTAAAGTTGGAGCAAGAATCATGTCGCTGGACGATGCATCGAAGAAGATGAGCAAGAGCAGTCCGAACGCCGGAAGCTTCATTACGCTGTTGGATACGCCGGACGAAATTCGCAAAAAAATATCCCGGGCCAAGACGGACTTGGGCCGGGAAATCGTATTCGACGTTCAGAATAAACCCGAAGTCAGCAATTTAATGACGATCTACGCGCAATGTTCCGGACTGTCGATCGAGCAAGTTCAAGCGGCATACGACGGTCAAGGATACGGAGCGTTCAAGAAAGATTTGGCAGAGGTCGTCGTTCAGGCGTTAGAACCGCTGCAGCAAAAGTACGCGGACATTCGTTCCTCCGGCGAAATTCATAACATTCTTCGCGACGGAGCGGAACGCGCTTCCGCCGTTGCGGAAGTTACGTTGCATTCGGTGAAGGACGCGATGGGGTTCTTGCCTAGAGGCCGGTAAAGGTTAACCGTTGGAATCCGGGCGGTTTCGTCTTAACTTGGCTTTAACGACGAAACCAGCTCCGGTCATTCCAAGCGTGAGAACGCCGAATAGCAACGCGAGCCAGCCGTTATGGCTGAGGGAAAAAGCGGTCGCGAGCATTAGAACTATGGATGCAATCGCAAAAAAAAGCGATAAAGTTTTACTCATGATTTCACCTCGCATATTTTTCTTCGTTTCTAGCATACTAAGTTGGCAAGCTTGCAAACCAATCATTTAGTCGAAGGGAGAATTTACTCATGGCGTCAAGTAACCAATTAGTCGTACCGCAAGCAAAAGCAGCATTGCAAAGCATGAAAGTAGAAGCAGCTCAATCTTTAGGGGTGCAAATCCCGGCGGACGGATATTACGGTAACGTAACATCCCGCGATGCAGGTTCCCTCGGTGGTTATATCACCAAGAAACTTGTTCAAATGGCTGAGCAACAACTTTCCGGTCGCTAAGGACATTAGTCCGGCACCGAAAGCCCGAGGCTTGCCCTCGGGCTTTTCATATTGTGCGCTTAAGGATGACAAACGTCAAGCGGGATCGTCTATGAGAAGACGATCCCGCTTGTTGTTGGAAAGCTATTCGATAAGATGAGGTTAATACGTATTCATACGCAGTCTCTTTTCCAAACGCTCGTCGCTTAACCAGCCTACATAAGATTGCAGCGGTTCGTAGGACAAATCCATCAGTACGACGGCTACGAAGGGATATTGCCTGCGGTAACGGTAGCGGACGTCGACCCAGCGTACTTCATAGCCCCAGGTTTGCGGTTTCACGTGACCGCAAGGAAACGGAGTGACGCTTAGGAAGGCTATAACGTCTTGGTGCCGCTTGGATGCGTCGATTGCGGGATGGTCGTCGCATTTCAGGACGTCTATCCATTTAAGTCGGCCATGATCCCACTCGCCGATTCCGTAAGTGCAATCCGCGGACAATCTCACCAGATTCCAACGGTATAAGGAGACGGTAGGAAGTAACGTATATCGGTCTCCAGGTTGGCTTTCCGGATCTTGTTTCGCGATTTTCCGCGACAATCTTCGGTGAACGAGCGTTCTCCATCCGTAATATATACCGAGCATCGCGTAGAGGACCGGAAAAACGACCTGAGGGGCCGCAACGCCTGATATCCAAAGCAGAATGGCGAGCAAGTGGCTGAAAAAAATAAACGGGTCGAATATATGGATAATATTCCAGGCGACCCATTGCTTGCTAACCGGACGAAATGCCTGCGTACCATAGGAATTGAATAAATCGGAGATGACGTGGACGACGACAGCTAGCAATACCCAGAATCCGATATGCCACCAGGGAATATTCCGGAACAAAAGGGAAACGACAGTCGTAATCAAGGCAGCCCAGCCGATAATCGCAGGAAAAGAGTGGGACAGTCCGCGGTGATTTTTGATATAATCGGCATTGCTCTTAAATCTCAGTAAACCGTCCAAGTCAGGCGCATTAGAGCCTGCAATCGTGCCAATAAGGATGGCGACGGGGCCGAAGGCATGAGAAGTGATGACCGGATCGACCATGGCAAGTCCGCCTAAACCCAATCCGAACACGAAATGCGTGCCGGTGTCCATATAACCAGTCCCCCTTTTTTGTTACAGTATGGTCGTCTTGCCGATAAAATATGAAAATGCGAGGTCGAGACTATGATCGTTTTTTGCGAATATGTCATACCTGAAGAGCATCGCGCAGCGTTCAGGGCATGGGTTCAAGCCGAGCCGGAACGTTGGCGGGAAATCGAAATCGCCGAGAACACCGTTCAACCGGGGGTCTATGTAGAAATTCAATATGCTTCCACCGAGGAGGAAGCCGCCAAACGCGAAAAGGAACGCCGCGAAGGACGTTCCTGGAACGAGATGGAGCAATGGGTTAAAGGGGGCAAAGAAGGCGTTAGAATCTGGACGTTCCGTCCCGTGAAGATTAACGGGTAGGCATCGAACCGAACGGAAGCGTATAATTGATCGGTTCGTCGAAAGTAATGTAATCCAAGTTCAGAGTCAGCAATAAGTAGCGCTTGCCCGTTGTCGGGTCGCTTATGATTATGTGATCGCGACCGGCAGCTTCGAGAACGCCTTTAAAGATTTTGGCGTTCCACTCGGAATTGTTCTCGTAAGTCATGTATAACGTAGCGACTTTACCCAAGTTCATGCGCAAAATATTTTCCACGTACGATTCTTCTTGGGTCGGTATGCCGGGAAGCGTCGTTCCGTTCGGCAGGATCGGTACGCCGTTGGTGACCGGAGGGGGCATTGTGCCTTGCATCATCATATTGGGCATCATATTAGCGGCAGGCATACTCATCGGCATTACCGAGTTCGGCATCACGGAGCTCGGCATTACCGCGCTCGGCATTTGATTTTGCTGATAGGACGGCCAAGGCATTTTGTTGTTGTTTAACATCGTAAATCCTCCCTTAAATTAATAAACGGACGGACAATTTGCGGCTGACGGGGCAATAGCCTCCGGCAGGGCGGAAAAAAATCGAGCGAATATTTATCGCATGCCACCCTTTCTTAGTCAAGTCGCCTAAACCTCTGGCTTCGGCATTAGGCGATTGTCGCAATACAGTGTATTTAGGCAGCCCGATTTTTGTGACTGCCGGAAGATTCGAATTTATTGGAAAATCGGTCTTATTCAACAGTGGTGGCGATTTGATGAACTCGGCGAGGCGAACATTGTCAATGCTTGAAGATTTGCGGTATCATTGAACAGACGTCAGGTTATGCCGCTTTACTTGCATAAAGGAGGAACTCCGTGTTTAAAGATCTTGTGGCTTTAACGAAGCCACGCATTATTCGATTAAATCTAATCGCGGCTTTCGGTGGTTATTGGGTCGCATCCAAATGGGAAAATATCCTCAGTTGGTCCTTGCTTTGGATGCTGGTCGGATCCGCGCTAACCATGGCTTCCGCTTGTGTTTTCAATAATTATTTGGATCGCGAGCTCGATATGAAAATGGAACGGACACGCGATCGCGCGCTTCCTCAGAACAGAATGACTCCTAAATTCGTTTTCGGTTACGGCGTCGTATTGGGCGTTGTCGGTTTGATCGTTTTATTCGCCTTGGTGAACGTATTGTCCGGTTGGTTGGGATTGCTCGGAATGTTCGTTTACGTCGTGATTTACACGATGTGGTTGAAACGCAGTTCGACTTGGAGCACCTCGATCGGAGGAATCTCCGGAGCGATGCCGCCGGTGATCGGGTACTGCGCGGTTACGAACGAGGTCGACGCGGGAGCCTGGATTCTGTTCGCATTGCTCTTCTTATGGCAGCCTGCTCATTTCTGGTCGCTCGCGATCAGGCGCAAAGAGGAGTATAGGGCCGCTGGGTTTCCGCTATTGCCGGTCGTTAAAGGCGTTACTCGCACGAAATGGCAAATGCTTCCTTACATATTGTTGCTTATACCGGCTTCCGTACTTATGTTTCGTTACGAATACGTTGGAATTTATTTTCTTGTATTTTCCGTCGGGATAGCTATCGTATGGTTCGTCCATGCGCTTTCCGGATTGAGAACAAAGAACGACGAGAAGTGGGCGAAAGCCGATTTTATGATTTCGATTAACTATTTAATGATTATGTTTCTAACGATGATCTTGGATACGAACGGGGTGTAAGGAAAGATGGATCAAAATAATAAGGATGAACAATCACAGGCGCATGTCGAGGGTAACCTCTCCGTTAATCAGAACGCGAATGCGGACGTGGCGGTCGAACCCGTTAAGCAGCAGAGCTCCTGGTTAAAACGTTATGGATTTTCCCTGCTCGTACTCGGATTATGTATCGTGATGGGTTATTTCATTCTCATGCAACAGAACAAAGAGGATGAATTGCCGGTACAGGGCAAAGGAGCGGAATTCTCCTATACCGATATGAATGGCGAGAACGTTACTTTGAGCGGAACGAACGGCAAAGCGCGTCTGCTCTATTTCTTCTTCGCGAACTGTCCGGACGTCTGTCCTCCGACGACGTTCATCATGTCCCAAGTTCAGGATGAACTGAAGGAAGACGGCGTATTCGGCGACAAGGTTCAATTCTTGTCCGTTACGATCGATCCGACCAACGATACTCCCGAAGTGTTGAAGGATTACGCGGAACGATTCGATGCCGATCCGAACGGTTGGAAATTTTTGCGGGGAGACGAGAAGGCGACGGCCGAATTGGCCCGGGAGTATTCGATTCTTGTCAATAAGGACAAAGACGGTAACTTCGGACATATGAACCTGATCGTTTTGCTCGATAAAGACGGTCAAATCCGCGATTGGATTTCCGCGAACGACTACATCGAAGGTTACGCCGATGAAGAAGATAGGCTAAGTCCGAGCGATATGGCGAAGAAAATCAAAAGCTTGCTTTAACTGAGAGGGCTTGCCAACGCGAGCTGGATCTGCCATACTTACATCAATTACCATATCCGGACGCGAAGCACGCGCCGCTCTTCCTCCTTTGGGAGGTTTGAGCGGTTTTTTTGTGTCCACCCTATTTTACGATTTCAAATTTTGAAGGTCGAGCTTAAAAAATTGGAATGGCGTAGATTTATCGATTCCGACAATCCGGTTGCCGCTGCATTGCTGGCTAAGATGGGGTATAATAAAAGGGAAAAGAGAGAGATGCGTTTCGCATACTTACGGATGGTTTTACGTTTACGCAATAAACTGGACGACGCGAGATTAGCGCTTATTATGTCGGTAGCAGACTTGTACTTTAATCCAGACAAAGAAGAAGATGACGTCATTATTCGTGAGCTTAAACGAGAAAACGAGGAGGGAGGAGCGGTTATTATGGAGCTAATGCCAGCATGGAAACGTTGGGGATACGAGGAAGGCATCGAAGAGGGCATGGAAAAAGGCATGGAAAAAGGCATGGAAAAAGGCATGGAAAAAGGCATGGAAAAAGCAAATCAACTTATCGTTCGCAAGCTTCTAGGCAAAGGCTTTTCGCCGGAAGAAGTGGCGGAAACGATCGATTTGTCGCTTGACGAAGTTCGGAGATTGGCGAAAACTTAACGAACCATCCCCCTCAGCAGTGCCGCGAGTCGGCACTGCTGTTTTCTTACCGCTTTTTCAACCAATCGTCGGATCCGGGTATAAAATGAATTCTTCCAATCCGGCCTTCTCCAATTGCTGGATCAAATACTCTTCAGGCGTACCTTCGACTCCGCTATACCCTCGGCGAGTATAGATATGGTCGGCGTCGGGGAATACGTCGCGAAGCATGCCTCTTATTCTGCGGCCGGACGAGTCGGGATCCGTGAACAAGTAAACGTGACGATCGCCGACTGCTTTACGCAGCGCTTCGATCCGGTTCGTATTCAACGTACCGAAAGTGCAATGGATGGGAATATCGGAAGAAAGTACGCGGGAGAGCCTGCTTTTGTCGTTTTTTCCTTCGACGATAATGGCAATATCCATAGAGACCACCTCGATTCGACAGCTATAACGATATTGTACCATGATTGCGGAATTTGTTGAGTATGCGCTTAGTTCAGGCATTCTTATTCGGGCTTGTCCAACATGGTGTCGAAATGGAAATCGCAGGGCCGCTAAGCATCGGTAAGGCAGCCCTGCCGAATCGCCTGCGGATTGGCTAACAGGCGCGTAATACGATTACAAGCAAAATGAACAAAACGAGCACCATCGTCGTTGTTATATTAGAACCTCCGACACCGCTTTGGGACATCCGCGTCACCCCTCTTCAACAGCCTAAGTTTGAGCCAGCGGTCAGGGATATTCGCCGTTCCGGGCATAGGCTATTATGCATGTTATGCCCCATTGCCGCTCTTGACTTGTGCGAGTACCTAGATGATGAAGGAAAAAGAAAAAAATCATGGCTATTTCGCGTTGATTTCCTGATGCAAGGGGATAGGTCCACGCGGATTCCAATTATCGCGAAAGGAAGGGCGCGGGAAAAGCAAGGCAAGGGCGATCATCAAGGCAAGGAAGGAAAGGAAGTACGGCGAGAAGTGCTCTCTGACCGCCCCTGCGGCCACCGGGCCCAGGAAAGAGCCGATCGATAGGGATATGGACAGCAGCGAAAACGTTCTTCCATAGCGCGACGGCCCGCTAAGCTGCAACAAGAAAGAAGTCATAGCGGGAAAAATGACTCCTTTCGCCATCCCGATGACGAAAAGCAGAGCAACCATGGGAACCGGCCAATCGGATGCTAGTCCGTAATAGCAGATGGCAAGCAGAAGTAAGCCGACAAGCGTACGGGAATAGGGCAAATAGCGGTTTAAGAACAGCAGCCCCAAAGTAACGAGCGCGCCGAGGCTGACGATCGAGAACAAAATCCCCGTGCTCATGATTGTCGCGGCATCCGTGCCGCGAAGGGGCAATTCGAATGCGAGTATCCCTTGCGCGCACGCCATTCCGATCGGTAAAGAGAATATCGTCCAAGGAAA
Organism: Cohnella herbarum; assembly: GCF_012849095.1. Lineage (NCBI taxonomy): Bacteria > Bacillati > Bacillota > Bacilli > Caryophanales > Paenibacillaceae > Cohnella > Cohnella herbarum. The sequence goes on along the minus strand of NZ_CP051680.1, from coordinate 3,133,283 downwards.
ACGGGAAGGCGACGATTGTTCCTTTAAGCTGTCCGGTTTGCCTGATTCTATTGCAGGAACGATCGGTTTCTTTTTGAGTTCGGCTATTTCTTCCGGCGATCTCGCTGGTTCTTTCACGAACCACAGGGACAATATACCGGTCAGGAGGAGAATCCAGCCGAGCATGGCGAAGGATTGGCTAAAGCCGATCGAGGCGGCCAAGTAAGCCCCGGCCGCGGGGGAAATCACCGACGCGATCGTATGGACAAGTCCGTTGCCGGCCATCAGCTTGCCTTGGTGGATATGATCTTTAGCGAGTCTTGCGAGCAGCGACATGCAAGCCGGAGATAAGAACGCTAGAACGAATCCGCTGATGGAGCGGATGTATAAGAGCTGCCAAGGATCCGTCACCCGAGCTTGGAAGAGCAATAGTATTCCGGCGCCGACCAAGCTGGCGGCAATAAACAAGCGGCTGCCGAATCGGTCTACCGCGACGCCCGCGATTAGATTCCCGGGCAGATGGGTCAGCGAATACATGCCCATGACAAGCCCGATGAACGATGGCGCTGCTCCTAACGACACGGCGAACGGCGTCAGCATCGGATATTGGGCATGCAAATCGAAAAATGCGACGAACAAAAACAAATAAAGCCAGACGGCGGTTTTCATTTTCCGCAACCTCCTCCTATGAGGGGTGTCGGCACCCCTCGTCCAATTCAACGGCCTATCCTACTTGTACGTGCTATCGGTCTCGGATATGACGGTCGTTTACGGAGGTTATCGCGTTACGGTATAATAGGGGCAGTTCATTTATGTCCGATTATGTTCGCGAAGCTTATTATGGACGGAGTCTTATGTTAATGGGGGAGAATGGAATGAATTTCGATACGGATGCCTGGTTACAGTTCGCGCAAGATAACTGGATTATTATTGTGGTTGCTATCGTAGCTATTTTTATTATTATGAAAGTCGTCAAAACGGTCATGAAGTGGATACTCGTGGCGGCAATCGTCATCGGTATCGCGACTTACGGCGGATACAGCATCGAAGATATTAAAGACGTAGGATCCAAAGTAACGGAAGAAGCGAAAGACCAAGCGATCAAAGCGATGGCCGGGGAAGCGGGCGATGCGACGTACGTGGATAACGCGGACGGTACGTATTCGATTACGACGACGAATTTGGAGCTTGTCGGCGTTCCCAATTCCGGCGAAGTCACCGTCAAGCTGAGAGGCATTTCGCTCGGAACTTGGAAATTGGAAGGCGCCGTGCGCGAATTTGTCGTAAAAGCGCGAGCTGCGGCTAAATAAGCAGGATGAGCGGCAATTGGACCGTCCTGGATGCCAATCTCGTAACGTGGATGATATTGGCCGTCGTGGCATTCTCCTTGTTTCAAGGCTTCCGGCGAGGAGCTTCAGGCTCCGTCAAACAGCTTCTCTTTTTTCTCGTAGGAGCTGTAGTGGCCGTAACGGCCGTTATTGTTGCGGCATGGGCCGCATCCTCCGTTTCTCCGCACTTACAGATTTGGTTAACGGACCGAAACATCGGGCGACCGGAACCGGATGCTAACTTCTTCGCGCAATTCGGCTATACTGCCATAACGGGGCTTCGAGATTTGTCTTTGTTCCGTTTTGCGGTTTTATTCCTTGTGTTTCATACGGTCATTCGGGTTGTTACGGGACTGGCGACGCGCGTGTTGGCTTCCGTCATATCGTTCCCCTTCGCCATAGTGCCTGGCGGGGGGGCCGTGAGCCGATCGTTCGGCGGAATTATCGGAACCGCGCTAGGGACAGGTAGGGCGCTGTTATTTACGGCCGTTCTGTTCGCTTATTGCGCGTTATTCCCGCAAGGACCGATGACGGATTACATCCAGCAATCTGGCTTGTACCGGGAAGTCGCCGCGCAAGTGATCCGCCCGGCAACGGGAGGTCTCATCGAAGAGCGGTTGCCGGTTTTTGCCCGGGAAATGTCCGGAGAGCTTGATCAGCTATGGCTGAAACGATACGACATCATCGACGCGGAACTGCCCGAGGATATCGTGCGAGCCGCCGTATCCGTTACCGAAGGCAAAGACGGCGAGCAGGCGAAAGCTCGAGCCCTGTACGATTGGGTCGGCAGCCGAATCGCGTATGACGACGATAAAGTAAAGGCGTACGAAGAACGCGGCGATTGGCTAGAGCAGAATCCCGAGCATACGTTCGAGACTCGAAAAGGCGTCTGCATCGACTATGCCCGATTATATGCGGCAATGGCTAGAGCCGTCGATTTGGACGTTCGGGTCGTAACCGGCCTAGGATATGACGGTCGCGGAGGTTACGGGGCACATGCGTGGAACGAAGTTTATTTGACCGAGCAAGACCGTTGGATTTCATTGGATTCGACTTGGGCAAAGACGGGCGATTGGTTTGATTCTCCGGGCTTTACCGATACGCATATACGGAAAGGAGGCATAACGGGGTGAGTAACCTTACGGAAGAAGCCCAGAAACGGGAAATCAAAAACCGGAGGCATTTCAGTTTCCGACTCAATGTTTTTTTCTTTATTACTTTTTTCGTATTTTCGGTCTTGATCGTGAGATTGGCCTATTTGCAGTTCGTGGAGGGAGATTCCCTTCGCGCGCGAGAACATGAGATCGGGACGAGACCGGTCGCCGTACCTCCGATCCGGGGCAATATTTACGATTCGGAGAAGAGAGCCCTTGCGTACTCCACCTCAACGCAATCGCTGTACTACACGCACGATACGAAAATGAGCGAGGAAGACGGCAAGGCGCTTGCGGCGGAATTGGTCGCCAAATTTAACGAGCTCGGACTCAAGACGGCCAAACCTCTAACGGTGGAAGAAGTTTTCAAGTACATGGATTTCAAGGGAAGAGTGTATTATTCTTATCAGCCGCGGAGAATAAAATCCGGATTAACGAAAGAAGAGATCGCGTATTTTTCCGAACACAAAGATCAATTTCCGGGCATCGAGGTCGTAGAAGAAAGCGTCCGTCAATACGATAAGGATCGGGTCGCCGTACAACTCGTCGGTTACATGAAGAAGATGAGCGGGGCGACTTCCCTATCGAAATACAAGGATGCCGAGAAACAAACGGACAAAACGCTGGAATATCTCAAGGATGAAGAGGTCGGGTTTGACGGACTGGAGTTTATGTACCAGGACGAACTTAGAGGCAGAAACGGAATTAAGGAGTATCCGGTTAACAATCAGAGCGAGATTATCGGTCCGATGAAGTTGACGAAGCCGATTAAGGGCGACAATATTATTTTGACCATCAACAAAGACATACAATTGGCGACCCAGAACGCGATAACGGAGCACTTGGAGAAAATTCGAACTTCATCGGATAAGCAAGAGAGGGCGGCCAACGCCAAAACCGGATATGCGGTCGCGATGGAGGTCAAAACCGGAAAAGTCGTGGCCATGGCCAGCATGCCGGATTACGATCCTGCGGTTTGGCAAGGCGGGATCAGTCAGGATGATTTAGACTCCATCACTTATTACATGAGTAACGGAGCCATTCGGGACGCGCAGCCGCCATATAAAGACGACAAAGAACGGATGAAGCATCCGTCCTCGTTGGTTAATCTGGGGTCGACGCAGAAGCCGCTAACGATTCTGGTCGGTTTGAACGAGAAATTAATAACGACGCAATCCGAGTTTATCGATCCTGGATACTTCGCGTTCGGAGGCAAAGGACACGAAACGCGGGTTCGTAACGCCAGCAGTGCGGCGAACGGATTGCTAAAGCCGGTAACCGCGATCGCCAAGTCTTCGAATGCCTATATGGCCGGGATGATCGGGAACAGGCTCTATATGCGCGACGGTAGCGAAGGCGTCGATATATGGGACAGCTACATGAAGCAATTCGGTCTCGGCGTGACGACCGGAAGCGGGCTGCCGCTGGAGTCTAGCGGCATCATCGATTATTTCAAGGAGATCAAGACGGGGAGCGCTCAATCCGCCTTGATCTATGCATCATTCGGTCAACAAGCCAAGTATTCGGCTTTGCAACTGGCTCAATATGCTTCGACCTTGGCTAGCCATGGCAAACGAATGAAACCTCAATTCGTCGATAGAATCGAGGATACGGACGGAAACATCGTTCAGCCTTACCAATCGGAAGTGCTGAACACGGTCAGCTTCCCCGACTCTTACTGGCAAACGATCGAAGCCGGAATGGCGCAGGTTAGAGTACGGGGCTTCGATGATTTCAAGTATAACTTCTACCGGAAAACGGGAACATCGCAGCAGGATGTCGGCGGAAAAACCGTCGAGAACGCCGTATTTATCGCCTACGCGCCTGCGGAGAATCCAACGCTTGCCGTCGCCGTAGTCGTGCCTGAAGGCGGATATGGCGGCTGGGGAGCCGCTCCGATCGCACGCAAAATATTCGATGCGTACGATGCGAAGGTGGGATTGGATGGCAAGCCTCACCCGAACAGCGTATCTTCAAACCCCGCTAACGGCGAAGTCGGTGAACCATTCGGCGTCAATGCCGTAAATGCAAACGCTCAAGGCGAGAATGCCAATGGGGAACAACAATAGCATTGCAAAACAGAATGTCGCCTTCCCAAAAGAAGCGCGGCATTTTTTTTAATTTATTTGTTGCACAAGGTAAACTTTGTTGTATAATATAAAAAAAGAGTCATTCGGGAAATTGTTAGTCTCTAGTACAAAAAAATTGTTTTCACACAACTAGTAGAGAGAGTTGGAGAGGAGCGCTTGCGCATGAAAAGAGGTAAGGCATCATCGATAAAAAGACTGATTTGGGTTCTCGTATTTCTAACCGCGACAATGTTCATCCTTGCGGGGTGCGGAACGCAGAATGCATTTCGCGATAAGGATAAATTACACGTGACCGCGACGATCGGGATGATCTCCGACGTCGTTAAGGAAGTCGGCGGCGAACAAGTGGAAGTCGTCGGATTAATGGGGCCTGGCGTCGATCCGCACTTATACAAAGCTTCGCAGGGGGACATAAGCAAGCTGGAACACGCTGAAATCATTTTTTACGGCGGCTTGCATCTGGAAGGGAAAATGACGGAAATATTCGAGAAAATGAGCCATAAGAAAACGGTCGTCGCCGTTACGAAGAATATTCCCGAGCAACGGTTGAGGTTGGTTGCCGACGGAACGCACGATCCTCACGTGTGGTTTAACGTACAGCTGTGGATGAGCGCGACCGAGACGATACGGGATACGTTGATCGAGAAGGACCCGGAGCATCAAGACGATTATCGGGCGCGCGCTGAAGCTTATCTGACGAAGCTGGAAGAGCTTGACCAATATGCGAAGACGCAAATCGCCACGATACCGAAGCAAGGACGCGTTCTCGTTACCGCACATGATGCTTTCGGTTATTTCGGAGATGCGTACGACATAGAGGTGGTAGGGTTGCAAGGGATTAGCACCGCCGCGGAATACGGCTCCAAGGACGTGACCGGTTTGCGGGATATGCTGGTGGAAAGAGGGATTAAGGCCGTTTTCGTCGAATCGAGCGTTCCGAAGAAATCGATCGAAGCCGTCATCGAGGGCGCCAAGAAAAAGGGACATGAAATAAAGATCGGTGGAGAGCTGTTCTCCGATGCGATGGGGAAAGCAGGAACGGTGGAAGGCACATACATTGGAATGGTTAGGCACAACGTCGATACGATCGTCGACGCTTTGAAATAGGAAGGAGACAATTCAAATGTCCATGCAAACTGAACTTATATCTCCGTTGTCGGTTAAAGATTTAACGGTAGCTTATCAGAAAAAACCCGTCGTAAGGAATGTGTCTTTCGAAGTCACGGAAGGCGAACTGATCGGTATCATCGGACCGAACGGCGCAGGCAAATCGACTTTGATCAAGGCCGTGCTCGGATTACAACCGACCCTTACGGGCGAGACGCTTGTTTATGGAAAATCTTATAAGTCGCAACGCAAACTGGTCGGATACGTGCCGCAACGGGAATCGGTCGATTGGGATTTTCCGACGAACGCGCTGGATGTCGTCATGATGGGCAGATACGGTCATCTCGGCTTATTGAGACGACCGGGGGCCAAAGAAAAAGCGATCGGGATGGAGTGCTTGGCTAAGGTCGGCATGGCGGATTTCGCCGGCCGCCAGATTAGCCAGCTGTCGGGCGGCCAGCAGCAGAGGGTGTTTCTAGCCCGCGCCCTGGCCCAAGACGCTACGCTGTATTTCATGGACGAACCGTTCGCGGGCGTGGATGCGGCGACCGAGAAGGCGATTATTACGCTGCTTGGCGAATTAAAGCGGCAAGGAAAGACGGTGCTCGTCGTACACCATGACCTCGCGACCGTAGAACAATACTTCGATTCCGTCATGCTGCTAAACGGAGAATTGATCGCATTCGGTCCTACCCGCACGACGTTCACCGAACAAAGGCTGCAAGAAACGTACGGGGGAAGATTGACCTTTCTCAAGACCAGCCCAGCCGAAGAGCCGATCGTTCTCGCGGGAATGGGAAGGTGATCGTGATGTTGAACCTGTTTACCGATCCGAATTTACAATGGATACTGATCGGCAGCATGCTGCTCGGATTAAGCACGGGAGTCATCGGCACGTTCGCGTATTTGCGCAAACAAAGCTTAATTGGAGATACCTTAGCTCATGCGGCATTGCCGGGGATTTGCATTGCTTTCATGCTGACCGGCGTCAAAAACGTAGCGTTCTTCATGATAGGGGCGATCGTAGCGGGGATGATCGCGACGGTAGGAATCAGTTGGATTACCCGTCACTCGAGAATCAAACAGGATGCCGCGATGGGTATCGTTTTATCGGTATTTTTCGGGCTGGGCATCGTATTGCTTACGCAAATTCAGCATAGTTCCTATGGCAACCAAAGCGGGTTGGATAAGTTTCTATTCGGGCAAGCGGCATCGATGACGGCTAACGACGTCTATACGATGATGGGAGTCGCGATCGTTCTGATCGTTGCCTGCGTTTTGCTGTTCAAGGAATTCAAACTGATCAGCTTCGACTCCGGCTACGCACGGGGGCTGGGTTTCTCCGTATCGACCTTGGAGCAATTGCTGCTATGGCTCGTAACGATCGCCGTCGTGGTCGGGATTCAAGCGGTCGGAGTCGTTCTCGTTGCCGCATTGCTCATTACGCCGGCCGTTTCGGCCCGCTATTGGACGGATCGTCTGGGAATGATGACTTTCCTCTCCGGGGTTTTCGGAGCGCTTAGCGGAGCGATAGGAACATGGATCAGCGCAGGGACGCAGAACCTGCCTACGGGCCCGTTAAGCGTATTAACCGCTACGGCTTTGTTTACGGCTTCCGTGCTCTTCGGACCGCGCAGAGGCATCGTTGCCAAGGTGGCAAGACGTTATGCCGCCAAACGCGAATGGTCGGAGGAGAACGGAAAACAAACGGATTCGGGTTCTCGCTCGAAGGAAAGCGAGGTGTCGGCATGAGCGGATTTTGGATTATGTTGACGGGAGCCTTGGTCGCAACGTGTTGCGGGATTCTAGGATGCTTCCTTATTTTGCGCCGCATGGCTCTCATCGGAGACGCGATTAGCCATTCCGTGCTTCCGGGCATCGTGATCGCGTTCTTGGTCAGCGGTTCCAGGGATTCCTTCTTCATGCTGTTCGGGGCGGCGCTCATCGGTTTCGTGACGGTGTTCCTGATCCAGATGTTCCAGCAGAGCGGCGTTCAGAACGACGCGTCCATCGGAGTCGTCTTTACCTCGATGTTCGCCGCGGGCGTGCTTCTTGTTAGCCTCAACGCTCAACAGGTCGATTTGGATCTGGATTGCGTGCTTTATGGGGAAATCGCTTATGTTCAGTGGAACCCGTTAATCCTGGGCGGCGTGGAGCTAGGACCGAAAGCCGTCTGGCTGCTTGGAATTACGTTGTTCATTATCGTGGCGCTTATCGGGTTGTTCTACAAGCAATTTAAGATATGCGCTTTCGATCCGGCACTGGCGGCGGCGATCGGCATACCGGTTGCTTTGTTCCATTACGTACTCATGGGATTGGTTTCCATGGCAACGGTAAGCTCTTTCGAAAGCGTAGGAGCCATCCTCGTGGTCGGCTTGCTTATCGTTCCTCCATCCGCCGCTTACTTGTTAACGGACAGATTAGGCACGATGATCGGTTTAAGCGTGGTTATCGGAGTCATCAGCTCCGTTGCGGGTTATTACGTCGCGGCTATGCTGGATGCTTCGATCGCGGGCTGTATGGTCTGCGTTGCCGGACTTATCTTCTTGCTCGCATTCCTCTTCTCGCCATCGCACGGGTTCGTTACTCGCAAGCTAAGGCAACGGGCGTCCGTAGCCGGCGAAGCTTATTAATAGCCTTAAGGCTGAACGGAGAACGTTTCCGTTCAGCCTTTTAAATTTCGATTCGGGGTCGAAATGTGATAGAATGACGTTGAATTACATATGGATGACGGCAGCAGGGAGTGGAATGAAAGTTGGCATACGAGAGAGGACAATACCGCTTATTGGCTTTGGATTTAGACGGCACTTTATTGAACGAATCAAGCGAGATCAGCGATACGAACGCGGAATGGGTGAAGCATGCCGTAGACGCAGGCGTTACCGTGTGCGTGTCGACGGGGCGCGGGTTCAATAGCGCGCTTCCGATCGCGGAGAAGCTCGGTTTGGAATCGCCGATGATTACGGTGAACGGGGGAGAAATTTGGACGAAGCCCCATTCGTTGCACCGGCGAACGTTGCTTGACTCCAGTAAGGTGATGAAGCTTCACGCGCTCGCGGAGCAATATCCCGATGTCTGGTATTGGGGTTATACGACCGTGGATATTTATAATAAGGAACGTTGGGTCGGAGACACCATTGCGAGCGATTGGTTGAAATTCGGCTATTATACCGAGGACGTGCAAAGCCTTGGCGAAATCCTGAAGGAGATCCAAACTTGGGACGGCCTGGAGCTTACCAACTCTTCTCCGTTCAACATCGAAATCAACCCGACCGGGGTATCGAAAGCGACCGCGCTTATGGAAGTTTGCCGGATGTTAGGTTATGAAATGTCCGAAGTGGTTGCCGTCGGAGATAGCTTAAACGATATTGCCGCGATTCGCGCCGTCGGTCTCGGCGTAGCGATGGGGAACGCTCAAGACGAAGTCAAGCTTGCGGCTAACGTCGTAACGGGAAGCAACCAAGAGCATGGCGTTGCGCAGGTCATCCAGAACTATGTACTGAGGAAGTGATCGAATGGACATATTGGGTTGGGTCATCATTTCGGCATTGTTCGTAGTAGGGATGGCCGGAGCGGTTTACCCCATTTTACCGGGTGCTTTAGCGATTTATGCGGCTTTTTTCATCTATGGTTGGTTCTTCTCATTCGAGCCGTTCGGATTCTGGTTCTGGTGCATTCAAACGATTATCGTCGTTATTCTGTTCGTGGCCGATTACATGGTCAACGCCTGGGGCGTCAAGAAGTTCGGGGGCTCCCGGGCATCCGTCATCGGAAGCACGATCGGAATTCTGATCGGTCCGTTCGTGATTCCGGCGTTCGGTCTGATTATCGGTCCGTTTGCCGGAGCGGTGCTAGGCGAATTGATCCATGGCTCGGACATGAGCCGGTCGGTCAAAGTCGGCTGGGGCTCGCTGGTCGGCTTATTCACGAGCACGATCGTCAAGATCTTCTTGCAAGCGGGAATGATCGTAATCTTCGTCATTTGGTTAGTTACGAATTAAGAGGTTTCCCGCCCGATATTCCGCGAGAGGCAATAAATTCCGCTTTGAACCGAATAATTAACTCATTCCGAAGAGGTTCCCTTGAAAAAAGACACGTTACTCAAAAGTACGCTTATCCTCGCGGCTGCCGCGCTCGTGGCGCGGGCGTTGGGCATTTTCCAACGCGTACCGCTCGATTATCTTCTGAACGACTTAGGAAATATTTATTACAACGTCGCGAACAACATTTATTTATTATTGCTTATCGTGGCGACTGCCGGCATTCCTAGCGCCGTAAGCAAAATGGTGTCCGGTCGGTATGCCGTAGGCCGCGTGATGGAGGCGCAACAGGTTTATCGCGCCGCGATGCTGTTCGGAGCGGCGGCGGGCGTAATCATTACGATCGGATTATGGGTAGTCGCTCCTTTCGTCGCGGATACGATTCTGAAAGAGCCCGAGGCCGCGTCGGCGATCAGGGCGATAGCGCCCTCTTTGCTCCTGTTCCCGATGATCGCCATGATGAGAGGCTATTTCCAAGGGCGTCAGTTCATGACCGCTGGCGGGATTTCGCAAATCGTAGAACAGATCCTTCGGGTATTCGCCGCGGTTATTATCGCTTATGCCTTATATTCCATAGACAAGACGGATCAGCAAGGAATCGCATCCGGAGCTTCGTTAGGCAGCGTGTTCGGAAGCATCGGGGCATTTGCGGTTATGCTGTATTACGCTCGAAAACTAAAAGTCAGCGACCGGCTTGAGCCGCAAATTCAGAAGGATACTTCGAAAAGACTCCGTTTGCGGACGATTTATCGCGAGCTCTTCAACTTGTCCATTCCGATCGTCATGACCGCGATTACGGTTCAGTTGTTATACACGATGGACAATTTTATGATCAAATCGCTAACGGTCGGACATTACGATGCGGAGACGATTAACCATTGGACCGCGGTGTACGGAATGAACGCGCAATCGATCGCGGGTATCCCGATCATCCTAGCCGTGGCGCTCAGCCAGTCGATCATTCCGCTCATCTCGTCCGCCCACGCGGTAGGAGATAGTGCTCGGGTCGGCCATCAAGCTTCGCTTGCGGTCAGAATCGCTCTCTTCAGCGGAATGCCGGTCGTGTTGCTGCTCGGTATCGGTGCTTATAGCGTTAACGGTTTATTGTTCGAGAACGCGACCGGAAGCGCGGTCGTCGCGATGCTGACTTTAGGTACGTTATTCCAGATCGGCATGATGGTAACGAACTCGATTTTGCTGGGAATCGGGGAACCGAAGAAAGCAACTATGCATGCGATTACCGGGGTACTTCTTAAGATCGTTCTGAGCTTCGCGCTAGCCCCGGTGTTCGGGGTATACGGAATTATCGCCGGAACGACCCTATGTTTTATATGGGCTTTGTCCTTCAACATTCTCAGCTTGCGCAAGAGATCCAAGTTCAAGTTGCTCGGTGGGCGTTGGATCGGCTTCCTGTCGGCTTCGGGGATCGTAGCGGCCGCTATTGCTTTCGTAGAGTGGGCGATACTGGCCATCGGCGAGGGACTCCCTGACAAGCTGGCGTTCTTCCTCTCGTGCGCGGTGATGGGAGGCGTACTAGCGGTGCTCTATCCGGCGTTGCTCGTGTACATGCGCGTCGTAACCGCCGAGGAGGTCGCGACTTATCCTCGTCCCGTCCGCCGTTTATTGGCGCCTTTCATGAAGCTTCGCTCAAAAAGCACGGCAGGTTAAGCCATATAACGGAACATCTATAACCGGCGGTAAAGTCCGATTCGCGGACTTACAGCCGGTTTTGTTTGTTAACGGATAGGTATGGCAGGATTTTCATTACCCGCGTCGAAATTAAAGGGCACAAGTCTTCGGACTATGCATAAGTCTTACAGAAGTGTAAAGGGGAGAGATTATAAGTGAGTAGACGGTCCGTCAAGAAATTCGGAGTTTTGCTGGGTACGTTATTGTTAGCCATCATCGTCGGTTGCCAATCGGTCGGAGGGTTAAACCTCAACGATATGATTATGAAGCAGTTGGATGTTTCGGGGCAAGAGCAGTCGCAGCTATTCGAGCTGGAGCTGGAGTTTAACGATAAGCTGTTGTCCGAAGAGGATGCCGAGGTAACCGCTTTATTAAATGCAATGAAGAAGATCTCATTGAATATTTCCCATTCCAAAACCGACGACAAAGGAAACCTATGGATGACCGGAGTATTTAGCTTCGGTAAAGGGGATATTCCGTTTACGCTGCATACGGACAAGAAGGCTTTAAGATTCGATATAGGAGGCGCGAAACGCCCGTTTGTCTTGGACATTTCCCAACTGGGTTCGACTTTGGGATTGGGCTCCGCGTTCGGAAGCGATTCGGATAATCTGGAACAGGCGTTAACGGATTCCGCGCGCCAACTGATCAAGAACGTCGGGGCATATTTCGTGAAGGGGCTGCCGAATCCGCCGGTTATTTCCGTAGATCGGATATCTTTGCCGATTCACGGCGTATCGACGGACTTAACGAAGGTTCACGCGGAGATAAACGGTGAACAGCTCGGCGAATGGATTCCCGTCTATCTCGACAATCTGATCAAGGACAAGGAAGGTTTCCGCGCGACGTTGCAGGGGGTGCTTCAATGGATGAAGGAGCTCCCGCCCGAGATAAAAGAAGCGTTCGGCGGAGAAGAATTGCTCGAAGAACAATTCGATAGCGAAGCGGCGATCGAAGAAGCCGTGAACGAGCTATTCCCGCTAATGGAGGAAGCGCAGAAAGAATTGACGGAAGCGAGCAAGCAAGAAGAATGGAAAGAAATCTTCGATAAAGGAATAACGGCTAAAGCGGATCTGTTCGTCGACGATTCGTTGCGCCTGCGTAAATCCTCGATAGAAATCATTATCGCTCCGGCGGCTTTCTTGGATGAAGAAAGTCCCGTGAAGAGTATTCGGATTCGCAGCGACAACGAGATGTGGAACGTGAACGGGGAGATAGATATTCCAGCAGTACAGATTCCGTTGAACGCCCTGACGTTTGACTCCCTGTTTGGAATGGAGCCGTTCCAAGTCGTAAGGCTGTTCGAGGAAGATTCTGCGCTGTACGGGATTCTCAAAAACGATTTCAAAGCGGACGATCAATCGTTCGAACTAAGCAGCGAGTGGGGGATCCCCTTCATTGTCGATTCGGACGGAATTGCGTTCGTGCCGATAAGAGCGATTATGGAGGACTTCGGGGGGCGACTAATCGTAACTTCCGGCAAAGGGGAAATTCGCGTCCACGATCCCGCGACGGGGCAAGCGATCGATCTTCATTTAGGTTCGGCGGAGGCGAAGGTTAACGAAAAGCCGATAACGCTGGCGCATGAGGTGTTCGCGGACGGGCCGATCTCCTATATGTCGGCAGATGATTTATTAGGTATTCTTGGCGCGGAATACACGATTGAGGAGCTCGAGGACGGCGAGCTTATCCTGAAGGTGACAAGGGATTTGTAACGGCTTTTTGATCAACCCGGCGCAAGCGATTATAATGACGTCAAGAGTGAATGAAAGGTGGGGAAAACGATGCAACGGATTACGGATGAAGCCGCGTTTCGGGAACAAATCGCTGAGGACCGGTTGACGGTCGCTATTTTTAAGACGACATGGTGTAAGGATTGTCACTTTATCGATCCCTTCATCGCCGACGTTGAGGCTGCGTACGCGGACAGGTTGAAAATGGTGGAAATCGACCGCGACGATATGGAGGCCCTATGCAGCGAACTGAATATTCTAGGCATTCCGAGTTTTATCGCATTTCGTAAAGGCGAGGAACTCGTCAGGTTCGTCAGCAAGCTTCGCAAAACCCGCGAAGAAATCGAACGATTTTTGGACAGGGCGGTCGAGGTATCGGCTGCGTTGGCGAGCAACAAATAAGAATCGAAAACATAAGACCTCTCTTACCGCATCGGCGATAAGAGAGGTTCTTTGTCTAGGGGGAGCGTTAAAGCCAAATTAGGCAATAATATGGCTAAACCCTGCGAGCTTCCATTGTTCACATATTGAACATGGCTTTGAAAGTTGGGGTTCGGTATAATGGGAACTGGCCCCTTGCGCCAACTTTCACAAGAAATCGGGGATGGGCATGACTTCACAGAGATATCGATTATTGACCTTATTAAGTTGTATAGGAATGTTTTTGGTGCTTATTGCGGGCGTGTTAGTAACGAACACGGATTCCGGACGAGGCTGCGGCACGGACTGGCCTTTGTGCAACGGAAAGTTCGTTCCCGCGTATACGGTAGAGTCCATGGTCGAATATAGCCATCGGATGATCAGCGGACTTGTCGGATTGCTGGTCGGCGCCACTTATCTCGTTACGCGCTTCTGGAAGCCGGCTCGCCATAAGGAAAACTTGTTATATGCGGGCGGCGCGTTGTTGTTTACGATCATGCAAGCCATATTGGGTGCGATGGCAGTCGTGTGGGAACAATCATCGCTCGTTTTGGCGCTCCATTTCGGAATTTCCTTGTTAGCCTTCACCTGTACCTGGTTGTTATATAAGCTTGCGAAACGACAAACGTTACCGCAATCGGGACAATCCAGCTCGCAAGGCAAGAGTTTCGGCCAACATGCCGCCGTCAGCTTGCCTAAAGCCTTGTATCGCAGCATGTTAGCTTTGCTTATCTATTGTTATGTCGTCGTCTATTTAGGAGCCTACATCAGGCATACGAGCGCCGGAGGCGCCTGCGAAGGCTGGCCGTTGTGCAACGGCGCGATCGTTCCCGAGTTATCGGGCACGACGGGAGTCGCTTTCGCTCATCGGGTGGCGGCGTTATTAATGCTGATCTTCGTCGCGATCTTGGCTTTCTATGTCCGTAAAGTCGCAGGAACCGCTTCGGAGCTTACGTCGATCGCGAACAAATCGCTATTGCTCGTATTCCTGCAAGTGCTCAGCGGCGGTTTGCTATCGTTCACATTGACCGATGAAGACGTCTATATTTTTACCGGGTTATTGCACACGATCATCATTTCGGCGCTTTTCAGCATGCTGGTATTATTGGCGATTCGAACGAGGCAATCTTCTCGCGATTAGTTACTCGACTCGGAGGTTAGCGTATGATATTCGATTCTTTAAGGCCGTTTATTGAAGTATTACGTCAGAATAATGAACTTGTCATCATAGAGGCACCCGTCGACCCCGTGTTGGAAATCGCGGAAATCCATCGCCGCGTCATCGAGCGGGAAGGTCCTGCTTTGCTGTTCACGAACGTGAAGGGAAGCACCTTTCCCGTCGTTACGAATTTGTTCGGTACCCAAAAAAGGGTAGATCTCGCGTTCGGGCCGCGTCCGGAACAATTGGTACAACAATTGATCGGTTCCGTGGATTCGTTGTTGCCGCCCTCCTTCTCCGCCTTGTGGGGGCAGAAGAATATGTTCCTCGACTTGATGAAGGTCGGGTTTAAGAAGGTTCCTGGCGAACGCGCTCCCGTTCTTCAAGTGTCGCGGAGGGAGCGCCCCCTGGAGGGCATCCCCGCGATCACGAGCTGGCAAGAGGACGGAGGGCCGTTCGTTACGTTGCCGCTCGTCTATACGGAGCATCCGCATAACCGCAAGAACCATAACCTTGGCATGTATCGGATGCAAATCTTCGATGACCGGACGACGGGCATGCATTGGCAAATACATAAAGGCGGAGGATTCCATTACCACGAAGCGGAGAAGCGGGGAGAAGCCTTACCCGTGACCGTATTCTTAGGCGGCCCTCCGGCGTTAATCGCTTCGGCAATCGCGCCGATGCCGGAAAATATGCCCGAATTGATGCTTGCTTCATTGATTATGGGAGGGAAACTCCCGATGGCGGACAACCCTCTCGGCGGTCATCGGATTCCGGCGGAAGCGGAGTTTGCCATCGTAGGGAGGGTTCTTCCTCACGAAAGGAGACCGGAAGGTCCGTTCGGAGATCATTTCGGTTACTATTCCTTGGTGCACGATTTTCCAGTGTTTCAAGTCGACCACGTTTGGCACCGGAAAGACGCGATTTACCCGGCGACGATTGTCGGCAAACCCAAGCAAGAAGATTATTTCCTCGGCGAATATCTTCAGAGACTGTTGTCTCCGGCGTTCCCGATGGTTATGCCAGGGGTGCGCAGCTTATGGGCCTACGCGGAAACCGGCGTTCATGCGTTGGCGGCAGCGGTCGTACGCGAGAGCTATTCCAGGGAAGCGCTGGGCACCGCCTTCCGGATTCTCGGAGAGGGTCAGCTATCGTTGACCAAGTTCTTGATCTTGACGGACAAGCCGATGGATTTAGCCGATTTCCCGTTGCTGTTGGAAACGGTTCTGGAGAGATTCGATCCGTTCAAGGATTTGTTCGTATTCGATCAAACTTCGCACGATACGTTGGACTATACGGGGCCTCGATTAAACCACGGAAGCAAAGCCGTTCTGCTCGGCGTCGGAGATCCCGTACGCCAGCTTCCGGGAGAATATACGGGAGGCACGATACCGGGTATTCACAAGGTTAAGCCGTATTGTCGCGGCTGTCTGGTCGTCGAGGGGGCTTCCTATGCGGACGATCCGGAGCTAGGCTCGAGACTTGCGGAGCGATTATCCGAGGAAAACAGTCCTTGGCCTTTAATCGTTATCGCGGATGACGCGGATATTGCCGACGGCCAAACCGCATTCTTGTGGGCGACGTTTACGCGCTTTAATCCGGCCGCGGACATTTACGCGGTTAGCGATGCGGGAAGACATCATATCGGCTACAGGTTGCCGATCGTGATCGATGCGCGGATGAAACCGGGATATCCGGACGAGTTGTTTCCGCGCGAGGATATCGTTAAACTGGTCGATGACCGGTGGAAGGAATATTTCCAATCCGCGAATTGGAAAGGTTAATCACGGAGGAGACGGCGTCTGCGCAATCGTTATTGGTTGAGCGTGCCGTCTCTTTTGCGTTACAATGGAACAATGAGTTTATAAAAGTAATTCAAAAAGCCATCTTCTGATCACGAAGTCATGCAAGGAAGCGTGTTCGACATCGAATCTTGGATTCAGCCGGGCCTTCCGGTGCTCACGTAGGTTTCGCCTACGCTCCGCTCCTCATGCCCTGGCTTCTTCCAACCTTCTCGGTGCTGAAAACCTGACTTTTTGAACCTGATCTATATAAATCGTGGCAGGAGGAACGGAATTGCTGAGATTGTTGTTCGGAGAACAGCCGAAAGAGTGGACGGGCATATCGCTCGACACGGTACAACTGATAGAGCGTTTCGGATTGCGAACGACCGAGATCGCCGACCGATTGCCGGAGCATTCCGAGAAATTCCGCACGTACGCGATCTGGGCGGAGGGGCTGCTGCGTTCCTTGGACGAGCTTGAGCAAAGCTGCTTCGCGGCCAAACGTTATGCCGAACTTATCCGCCATAATCATATGGACGAACTATCGGATGAAGAAATCCTTAGCTATAATAGGCACGTTTATTTCGATAAGAACGCCTATATCCGGGTTTTTGCGTTGCTCGATAAGCTCGGAACATTGTTAAATCATCTCCTGAAACTTCGTACCGAACGAATAAAAGCTCATTTTTCCTATTTTACGGTGCTCAGAAATTTACGCGAGAATCATCTGCATATGGACTTGATGAAACCGCTCAACGAATTAAAAGAGCGCAGCCAGGTCGCGATGAGCAGGCTTCGCAATCGACGGAACTTGGAAATTCATCAAATGAATGCCGAGCTTAAGGACGATCTTAACCAGAGTCTTGCCAACGGCGGGGCACGGAGGACGATAGAGGACTTGATTGCCAATATGGCCGATTTGGAGCAAAGCTTGGACATGGTGGTGGGTTCGTTAAACCATTCGTTCCGTTATGCATGCAATTGGTTACGTAATTACGATTAAGCTTGTCATGGGATCATGGGTGGAGGGATGGCTGGGTGAAGCTGTTGGGCAGAACGGCACTGATTACGGGGAGCGCCAAAGGATTGGGAAGACGGACGGCATTCGAGTTGGCTTCTCACGGCTGCGATTTAGCCATTAATTACGTGACCAGCCGCGAAGAAGCGGAGGAACTCGTATACGAAATTACCGCGATGGGACGCAAAGCCCATGCGATTCAAGCGGATATCGCCAAAGCCGACGATGCCGAGCGGCTCGTTTCCGAAGTGGAGAACAAACTCGGCGGCGTTGATATTTTAATCAATAACGCGGGGCCGTTCATTCGGGAGCGACGCCTGTTCGCAGACTATAAAACGGAAGATATCCATTATTTAATGAACGGAAACCTGGTCGGCACGATGCTCATGGATCATCGGGTGTTACCGGGAATGAGAAGCAGGCAATGGGGCAGAATCATTCATTTTGGATTCGGGCATGCTTCCGAGGCGCGTTCGTGGCCTCATCGCGCGGTATACGCGGCGGCGAAGGTCGGGCTCGTCTCGTTCACGAAGACGCTCGCGGTCGAGGAGGCCGCCAGCGGGATCACCGTCAACATGATTTGCCCGGGGGATATCCGGGGCGGGAACAAGGAGAAGAGCATCGTGGACGTTGCCGGGATACTGGACGACGAATCCCCGCGCGGACGTCCGGGTACCGGCGAAGACGTCGCCAGAATGATCGCGTTCCTATGTTTGCCCGAGTCGGATTTTATTACGGGCAACACGATCGACGTATCCGGAGGATTGGATCCCATTCGTACCCATCTTAAGAGATGACAAAAGGCCCTGCCGCGAGGGCAGGACCTTCTTCACTTCTGGATAAGAAGAATCAGAACACTTGAACGACTTCCTGAATGCCTTCGACTTCTTCCAGCAGAGCGCGCTCGATACCCGCTTTGAGCGTGATCGTGGAGCTAGGGCAACTACCGCATGCACCCATAAGGCGCAATTTGACGATACCGTCCTCGATGTCGACCAGTTCAACGTCCCCGCCGTCGCGTTGCAAGAACGGACGCAATTTATCGAGAACGTCAATGACCTCATCATACTGCGTGCTTGGAGCATTTGTACTCATGATCATCAACTCCTTTCAACTTCTATTATAGTACAAAAAGTCGAGTTTTCAAACAGACGCTTGTTAGCATTATGCTTAAGGAAAGGAAATAGAACCTATGCATATCGTGGAGTTCTGCGTAAGTAATATGCACCATGGAACCGATGGGGTGCTTAAAGAGCTGGAAAAGCTTCCTCATATCGAAGTTATCGAGTATGGTTGCTTAGGCAACTGCGGCGAATGTTACTTATCCCCTTACGCTCTGGTGAACGGGGAGAGCATCGTCGCGGAAACGGCTGATCAGCTATATGGTTTGGTACTTAGCGCCATTGAAGAACAAGAGCATAACAGAAGCGCTATGGATAAGCTTCTGGACGATCTTTAACCGAAGTGGCGTTTGCTCTTCCAGAGCACTCCGGACTTGAGCATACGCGGAATTCGGCCGAGAAGCGGAGTTGCTCCCATTAAACCGAAACCGGCTTTTTTTCCTAGAGAACCGAGCACGCCCTTAAGCTTAATTCGAGGGAGCTTCGGTTCTTTATTGTCCCAGCGGGTACGAATGACTTCGGCAACCTGCTTGCCTTGCGCTCCCGCAAGCTGCGCGCTAGGGGAGAATGGTTGACTGGAGCAATCTCCGATCACGTACACATGCTGCGCGTCCGGCAATTCGTGCCATTCATTAACGATCAGACGACCTTGGGCATCTTTCGGAAGCGACATTTTTTGCACAAGCTCTACGGGTTGAATACCGGCCGTCCATACGGTCACATCCGTGATGATCGATTCGTTGCCGTTATGAATGACGCCATTTTCCAATGCGGTAATTCCGATGTGGGAACGCATTTCCACGTCGTGTTGACGAAACCAGTCGGCAACGTATTGCTGCAATTTTCCCGGAAACGCGGACATGACGCTATTCCCGCGATCGAGAATGCGGATATTGATATCCGAGCGGGCTTCACGCAGCTCGGCGGCGATCTCGACGCCGCTTAAACCGCCGCCGACGATCGATAATTGACCGTAGGGACGGATGTCGTTAATTTGTTGAAAGGTACGTCTTGTAGCCGATAGGGACTGGATGCTACAGGAATAATCCGCAGCGCCGAGAATGCCATGGTGATTGTCCGTGCAACCGAGAGCGATGACCAACGAATCGTAAGACAGCGGCTCTTGTTCCGAGATATGAACGAGTTTATTTTCCAAATCGACATCGAGAATATTCCCGTAAACCATTTGCAATTGCGGATGGGCGGGGAAATTCACGCGAATTTCCAAGTCGGCTACGGTTCCTGCCGCTAAAGCATAATATTCCGTTTTTAAGCCTTGATAAGGCATGCGATCCACGAGAAATAATTGGACATCGGCCGGGAGATGCTCAATCAGCTCCTGAATGACCATTTGTCCTCCGTAACCTCCGCCTAATACGACGACCTTACTCATACGTTGATCTCCTTTTATCGTGTGTTCAAAAAGCCGGTATCCAGCATCGGACAAGAGGGAGGCTTTTTGAACAATCTTTTATGTCGGTTTGCCTTAGTATGACACAGAAGAGCCCCCGTCTACCCGACGGGGAACTCAGGGGATTATTCGTATATTTTCATCTCGTTATAGAATGTGTCGCGTTCGACCGGGATACGCCCGGCGCCTTTGATCAACCAGACCAGATCCTCTCTGGTAATGCCGGCTGGCGTCAAAGCCCCCGCCGCATGGCTGATTTTCTCGCGAACGATCGTGCCATGAGCGTCGGATGCCCCCATTGTAAGCGCTACCTGCGTCAATTGGGTACCGATATTGATGAAGTAGGCTTTAATGTGCTGAATGTTATCAAGCATCAATCGGCTGATCGCAATGGCTTTAAGATCGTCGTAAGCGGAATTTCGCCGGCGAATGCTTGCTTTAGGACTGATCGGTTGCATGGACAGCGGGATGAACACTTGGAACCCGTTCGTCTCGTCTTGCAAATCCCGGATATGAATCATATGCTGGACTCGTTCTTCCAGCGATTCGATCGATCCGTATAGCATCGTCGTGTGCGTACGTAATCCAAGTTGATGAGCCGTACGATGAACGTCCAGATACTGCTCGATGTTCGCTTTGGTTACGCGCATTTTTTTGCGATATTGATCGGACAGAATTTCTGCTCCGCCGCCCGTTAAGGTTTCCAGTCCGGCTTCGATCAGGCGTTCTAGGACTTCCTTGAAGCTTAAACCGGAAATACGGGAGAAAAATTCGATTTCCGCCGCGGTATACGCTTTGATCGTCACGTTCGGATACTTCGCCTTGAGCGCCCGAATAGACTCCACGTAATACTCGAACGGTACGTTCGGGTTATGTCCGCCGACGATATGGAATTCGCGAACGCCAGGATGAATGTGCTGTTCCACGTAATCGATCATTTCCTGCGGGGATAACGTATAAGAGCCTTCTTGTCCCTCATCTTTACGGAAGTTGCAAAACGCGCAATGAGCTTCGCAGACGTTCGTGAAGTAGAGACTCATGTTTTCGATAAAATAAACCTTCTTGCCGTTCTTTCTTAAATTAACCTCGTTGGCCAATTGCCCGATTGTCAACAAATCATCGGAACGGTAAAGAAATACGCCATCCTCGAAAGATAGCCGTTCGCCGTTCCTGACTTTATCGGCGATTTCGGCCATTTGGCGATCGGGGTGCGTCGTAACGAGCGTCATAAGATGCGCCTCCTGTAACCCATTATTCTGATTCTTAGTAAGTACGAATAATGTCGCATAAGTTTGTGAAAAAAATAACTAGTATAAATGCGTACAAATCCTTCGTGAACAACTGTAAATATTATAAACCCGAACGTTAACCTCGGCAACTGGAAATAGAAAACGTATAAAGGTTGGCAAAATCGGGAATGAACTTGAATAATAAACAAATTATGGTTATGTTAGTAGTGAAAATATTGAACAAGGCGGTGTATTAACCTGAAACCCGAAATTTTGCCACTTAGCGAACTTGAAAAGCTGGACGAGGCAGAGAAAATTCAAACATTACAGCAGTATCGGGCGGCATATACGATTAAAGATTTAAGTCAAGCTTGGAGCTTGTCCAATCCGATTCAATATTACATGTGGCTGAAGAAACAAAGAATATACGAGCAAATCGTCCGTCGAGCGGATAAATTCGAGCCTTCGAAGGAATGGAAGAGAATGCAGGAGTCGGAAGGACGGGAAATCGAGAGAAGCCGGTTAAGGGATTTGTCCGCGGATCAATTTCGCTACATGCTGGATACCGATTCTACAGGACCCGAACTTGCGATGGTATTCCGGCGGTTAGCCGATTTCCTTCAGAATGAAATGGGGCACTTTCGTTGCCGAATAGAGCTGAAAGCACTCGCCCAACAAATTGCGGGCGATACCTCTCTTGAGGCTTAACACTCTCTAGGGTATACTGAAGAGAGTACACGCAAGGGGGAGGAACCGATAATGGTCAACATTAGCGAGTCTGCAACAGGCAAAATTCAAGAAATGCTGGCGGCGGAAGAGATGCCGAATATGTTCTTGCGCATTGGCGTCCAAGAAGGCGGATGCAGCGGGTTCTCGTACGGCATGGGTTTCGACGACGAGCTTCACGAAGGCGACAATGAGATGGATATTCACGGCGTTAAGGTCGTCGTTGACGGAGATAGCATGAAGTATTTGAACGGACTTCAGATCGATTGGAAAGAATCAGCCATGGGCGGGGGCTTCACCATCAACAATCCGAATGCCACCGCGACTTGCGGCTGCGGATCTAGCTTCCGTACGGCAACCGCTGCGGGTAATCCGGCTGCTGATCCTTGCTAATTGACAGCGAAGGAATGACTTAAGATAAAAACCTTCTGAACGGCGAGCGAATGTCTCGTCGATCGGGAGGTTTTATTTTTATGGAATTCACGCCTTGTTCAATAAAAACTAACAATTGCTTAATAGTTTTCCATGAACTTTCCAAAAGATTGGCGATTATGATCGATATACAATCCAGAAAACCGGAATATTCGCTTGAAATTGATTGCAGGGAGGAGGTAGCGAAATGGAGAGTAAAACGAAATTATCAATAATCATGCGGAGAATCGAGAATTTGCGAAATGAGATGGTTCAAAGCTTTTTGCAGAACGGCACCGATATGAGCAACCCGCAAGTGCTTCGTCTGTCTCGGCTACTCGACGATCAGCTAAATAAATACGAACGCTGTAAACGCGAAATAAAGTCCGGCAGTTCTAGTCCGACCGTGAAGTCACCGCTATTTATTTTCCGCAATCCCCATGTCGTAAGCCAATCCGGTCATTGCTTCTAATCGATGATTTGCTGCCATAGGCAATCGTAACCATCGTTGAAGCGTTATCCCAATCGTTCGGCACAATAGGCTATCCATGTTCAAGGCGATAGTCGAATGGTTAACGCTTGAAAACAAATAGAGGCGAATCTCCGGCGACATCCATCCAAGAACCTGTCCGCTTTAGAGAGTATGTATAAGTATACCCTCAGGAAAGGAGCCTCAATGGATGGAAGTTACGATTAGCAGGCAATTGGCCAGCAAGTGGCTGAAGACCAACACTTTGCTTTCCAATCCATACATTGCCCGGCATATTCCGCCTTCGCGGTTGTTTAACGCGGGGAATTTGCGCACGATGCTGTCGCGTTACGGGATGGTTGTCGTGAAGCCGGTTCGCGGAGCAGGGGGAATCGGCGTTATGAAAGTCGAAAGCATAGGCAGATCGTATAGGCTCACACATAAATCATCCAAACGGACGTTTTCCAGCTTCGATGGACTTATGCGCGCACTGAACGCCTCCCGAAGGAAACGCTCTTATTTGATTCAGAAAGGGATACATCTAGCCACGATCGGCGGACGGCCGATCGATTATCGGGTTAAATACGTCAAAATGAACGGAACATGGACTTATCGTTCGATGGTTGGCCGTTTGGCCAGAAGGGGATTGTTCGTCACGAATCTGTGCCGGGGCGGAACTCAGATGACCGCCGCTCAGGGAATAAGGCGTTCGCTCTCGTCACGGCTTGTCGGACCGAAGAAACGACAAATGCGACAATTGACGAATGCTTCAACGGCGCTACTGGAGAGTCGTTATCCGGGTATCGGGTCGCTAGGCTACGATTACGGAATCGACCGAAACGGACATATTTGGATGCTGGAGGTCAATACACGACCGCAGTAGTTGTCTTGAAACGACAGTCTTTTCTATAGATTCCTCTAATTGAATAATTTGCGGTCATGAAAGTTATTTATCCTCGATTTGAAGGGAAGCTTTCTTGTAAACTGTGTATAACTTCATCCACAAACCGCACAAAGCTGACAAAGGTCTACAGGCATTTTTCAACAAATTGCACACATATTGCGCACACCCTTCTGTGGATAACCGGCAAGCTTGTCCGTGAAGTTGGGGACATGCTATGATGCCTTCACAAAGCTCCCAATAAAGAAGGAAAGGGTGTGCGCGATGTTGCCTTTACTGTCCGATGACCTGCTATTGGATGCCTATCAAAGCGCGATTCGTTTGCAATTAGAAAGAGAGTTTGTACGGATGCTTAGGTCCGAGATTAAACGGAGAAAACTGTTCGTTCCGGAAGAACGGGGTTTCTAGATATGCCAAGCGGTTATTTCTACTGTAAAAGAGAAATGGCACGCGCTGCAGCGAACGGAATGCTGACAGGCTGTCTGGTCGGAGATTGCGGTTGTTGCGGCGTTCGATATGGGGAGGAAGGGTTCATAGGGGGAATACGGACCGCTCCAATCGTTCCAACGACCTTCGTCTTCGGCTGCGGAACCGCAATTCGGACAAGAAACCTCTAGGGGGTTTAAGGCATTGCAGACTGGACAAATCATAAGGGCATCCTCCTTAGGAGCCGGAATTACTCCGGTTTACCTCAGGTAGGATGCCCTTTTGTCGTTTATAATTTCATATTACTGCTATGTCCGGGAGACAGCTTCGCATTCGGATCTACGTATACTTTAGCGTTGTTGATCGCAGTTGGCGCCTCCCCGAATCCGACGGCAATGAGTTTAAGTTTACCGGGATAGGTCGTAATATCTCCCGCGGCGAAAATGCCCGGGATATTCGTCTCCATCCTGGAATCGACGATAATCGATCCGCCTTCGATGCTAAGCCCCCATTCGGCGATCGGGCCAAGCGAGCTAACGAAACCGAAGTTGATAATGACGGCGTCGACCGGATGCTCGGTAACGGCACCGGATTTCACGTCGGTTAGCGTTACCCTTTGAATCGATTCTTCTCCGTGAAGCGCGGTGATCTCGGTCGGAGTAATGACTTTTACTTTAGACTTCATTAATAATTCGACGCTATGCTCGTGAGCGCGGAATTTATCCCTGCGATGAACCAAGATGACTTCTTCGGCTATCGGTTCGAGCATTAATGCCCAATCGAGCGCGGAATCTCCGCCGCCGCTGATGAGAACTTTCTGATCGCGGTAACGTTCCAGATCGCTAACGAAATAGTGCAAATTGGATTTCTCGTATTGTGCCGCTTCCGGTAATTCCAACCGACGAGGCTCGAATGCCCCGACTCCAGCCGTTATAATAACGGCGCGTGCATGATGGACGCGTTTATCGGTAACAATTTCAAATAGGCGTTCCTCGAGCTTGGCGACTCGAACGACTTTTTCTTCCAAATACAGTCGGGATTGAAAATGCTCCATTTGGCTTTTCAAGTTATTGACCAACTCTTGAGCCGTTATTTTCGGAAACCCCGCGACGTCATAAATATATTTCTCGGGGTAGAGGGCTGCGAGTTGACCGCCGAGTTGTGGCATGCTTTCGATAAGACTTACGGACATTTGCCGCATTCCGCCATAGAAGGCCGCGAACATCCCGGCGGGGCCTCCGCCGATAATGGCAACGTCTACGGCAGGTTCGATACTTTGGTTCAATGGGGTGACACCTCCGTTATTGATGCCGAATCTTCGTTTTCATTATAAACTTGTGTTCGAACCATGGAAAGTCATTTGTAGAGATGTCCAAATTAATTCGTGAAAATGAACCTTGAAAATTGTTGGAAAAGCTTATATGATTACTTTGTAAATCTCCGTTAAAGTGACTTAACGAAGAACATTGTGTAATTTTTCACAAACTAAACACACACAAGGATTGGATGGGATCATCAATGAGCAGTATACCGAAAATTGTTATCCTGGGAGCAGGCTACGGCGGCGTACTCACCTCGCTTCGACTGCAGAAGGAGTTAAATTATAATGAAGCCGATGTAACATTGGTCAACAAACATGATTACCATTACATCACGACTCACTTGCATATGCCGGCAGCAGGGACGGACAATCCGGAAAATGCGAGAGTGAACATCTCCAAATTGATCGACGAATTCAAAATCGACTTCGTGAAATCGACGGTCGTGCAAATTCGTCCGCAAGACCGCAAAGTCATTCTCGAAGACGGAACGCTCTCTTACGATTATTTGATCATCGGTCTCGGCGGCGAATCCGAAACGTTCGGAATTCCGGGATTGGGCGATTACGCGATGAACATCCGGAGCATTAACTCCGTTCGTTTGATTCGCGAGCATATCGAATACCAATTCGCTCGTTTCAAACGCGAACCGCACCGTACGGATTACCTGACTTTCGTCATCGGCGGAGCCGGGTTTACAGGTATCGAGTTTATCGGCGAGCTTGCCGATCGCGTACCTGAACTGTGCAAACAATTCGACGTGGATCCATCGCTCGTTAAGATCATCAACATCGAAGCGGCTCCTACGGCTCTTCCCGGTTTCGATCCGGAGTTGGTCGAGTACGCTATGCAAGTGTTGCAGAAAAAAGGCGTTACGTTCCGCATCGGAACGGCGATCAAAGAATGTACTCCGGACGGCGTAATCGTCGGCGAAGGAGAAGAAATCAGATCGCAAACGGTAATCTGGACCGGTGGCGTACGCGGTAACCGCCTCATCGAAGAAGCGGGCTTCGAAACGATGAGAGGCCGCGTGAAAGTAGACGAATTCTTGCGCGCTCCTGGCCACGAGAACGTCTATATCCTGGGCGATAACTCCCTCGTATTTAATCCGGAGGGACGTCCTTATCCGCCAACCGCGCAAATGGCTATGCAACAAGGCGTTAATTGCGCGCATAACCTGGTTGCGTCTATCCGTAACCAACCGTTGAAAACTTACGCGTTCTCTAACAAAGGTACGGTTGCCTCGCTTGGTAAAGGCGAAGCGATCGGCGTAGCTTTCGGCAAGAAGTATAAAGGCCGCGTAGCTGCATGGTTGAAAAAAGCGATCGACATTCGTTACCTGTTCATCATCGGCGGAATTCCGTTAGTGCTGCGCAAAGGTAAATTCTTCTAATGAGACACTGCAGCGTGCAAGTGCGGGGCCTGTTAACACGAAATGAACTGGACCGTTACAATGCGCTGATGGAAGTGGGCTCATTCCTGGAATCGCAGAACCGATACGATCTTGTCGCGACGGTCCAAGCGGAAGTGGATCTTCTCATTCAACCCGGTATTGAACGGTTGAAGGAGAAAGGCCGGGCGCGGGATCGGATGACCCAGGAGTATTTGGAAGAAAAACGACTCGCGGAATGGGAAGCTCAGATGCGCGAATTGGATAACGAAGATTAAGTCTACAATTTCGGATTACGAAGCTCTCATGATTCAATCCAGCCCCTTAACGAGCAGCATAAGCTCGTTAAGGGGTTTTTCGACGTGTTATGGCACTGCATTCGGTGTAGAATAGAGATACAAACCGCATTTCGAAGAGGAGAGATAACGTTGTCATCCAGAGTCGAGAAGGATTCCATTGGAAGCAAAGAGGTGCCGAATTCGGTTTATTACGGCATTCAGACGCTAAGAGCCGTCGAGAATTTTCCGATTACCGGCGTAGCCGTGCACCCCGAGCTCGTTATCGCGCTGGCTCGAGTGAAGAAATCCGCCGCACTGGCGAACATGGAGTTGAAGCGGCTTCCTCATTCTATCGGACAAGCTATCGTGCAAGCCTCCGACGAGGTGGCGCAAGGACAATGGGCTGACCAATTTATCGTCGATTCCATTCAGGGCGGAGCCGGGACGTCCATCAATATGAATATGAACGAGGTTCTCGCCAATCGGGCATTGGAGATCATGGGGCATCGAAAGGGAGATTACTTCCATTGCAGCCCGAACAATCACGTGAACATGTCGCAATCGACCAACGATGCGATTCCGACCGCGTTAAGAATCGCGGCGCACGTTCTGACCGACCAACTGCTCGCGACGATGAGGGAAGTACGCCAAGGTTTCGAGCGTAAAAGAACCGAATTCGATGACGTCATTAAGATGGGGAGAACCCATCTTCAGGATGCGGTTCCGATCCGGATGGGACAAGAGTTCGGCGCGTACGCTAAAGTATTGGATCGGGACATCGGCCGGATTCATAGAGCCGCGGAGGGTTTGCTCTCCGTTAATATGGGAGCGACGGCGGTCGGGACGGGGCTGAACGCGTCACTTGAATACATTGAACTCGTCGTTAAACATTTAGCGACAGATTTGGATCTCCCGATACATTCAGCAGCCGATTTAGTCGATGCGACCCAGAACACGGACGCGTATACCGAGCTTTCCGCGGCGCTTAAAGTGTGCGCGGTTAATTTGTCTAAAATTTGCAACGATATCCGTTTGATGGCTTCCGGTCCTCATGTCGGACTGAACGAAATTTCTTTACCCGCCAGGCAGCCCGGATCTTCGATCATGCCGGGTAAAGTCAACCCTGTCATGGCTGAGGTCGTTAACCAAGTGGCCTTCCAGGTCATGGGCAACGATCTTACGATCTGCATGGCTTCCGAAGCCGGCCAATTCGAGCTCAACGTCATGGGGCCGGTTATCGCCTTTAACCTGCTGCAATCGCTTCAGGTGATGCAAAGGGCGCTAGACGTCTTTAACCGGTTCGCGCTGGAAGGCATGGAAGCGAATAGGGCCAGATGCCAAGCTTACGTCGATCAAAGCTTCGGAATCGTGACGGCATTGAATCCTCATCTCGGTTACGATGTCGCGGCGCAACTGGTGAAGGAAGCGACGGCGACCGGAATGACGATTAAGGAGCTCATTCTGGAAAGGAACTTGCTGACTCGGGATGAAATGAACGAAATTCTGGATCCGGTGCAGATGACGTCTCCGGGAATCGCGGGGGAAAGATTGCTGAAGGATCAAGATTAGGCGCGAGCCGGGCATAATATATCGGTCATGAGAGAAGTTATGATCGCAAAAAAGACCGTGGAAGCTCTCGTATTCGGAGCAAACACGGTCTTTTATTCGGAATTTATTGTTGCAGCAGCCGAGTCAGCGATTCGCCGGTCAGAAGATTGCCGACGTAGAACGCGCCGAACTCGCCGTAACGGGCGCTCACTTCATCGAAGCGCATTTCGTAAACGAGTTTCTTGAATTGCAAAGCATCGTCGGCGAACAACGTCACGCCCCATTCCCAATCGTCGAACCCGACCGAACCGGAAATGATCTGCTTCACTTTTCCGGCATACCCGCGACCGATCATGCCGTGGCTTCTCATCAGCGTTTTACGATCTTCCATCGGGAGCATGTACCAGTTATCTTGCAAGTCGCGTTTCTTGTTCATCGGATAGAAACAGATGTGCTTGCTCTTAGGCAGGATCGGTTTGAGACGGGCGACAATCTCGGGAACCTGCAACGGATCGACGCCGGGTGCGGCCATATAGTTGCTAAGCTCCACTACGCTAACGTATGAATACTCCTTGCGGGTAAATCGGGCAAAGCTTGAACGGTTGAACGAGTTCTCGATCGCATTCAGCTCTTCCAGCGTTTCCCGAAGATGCATGAAGATGAGGTCTGCTTTCTGCCCTACGATAGAATAGAGTGCCAAGCTTCCTTCTTTCCGCGCTTCGACGGCTTCCCAATCGGCCACCAAATTCGAAAGCTCGTTTAATGCGGTATCCTTCTCTGCCGGAGTAGCGGCATTCCAAGCTTGCCAATCGATACTGCGCAAGTCGTGCAATACATACCAGCCATCCAACGTTTGAGCTGCTTCACTCATCTATAATCTCTCCTTGTCCAACCTGTTTTCTCCCATTGTAGCCCAATCGGAAGGGAGGGGGCAAACCGTAGACTTCGCTATGTTCCGTAAAATAGATCACTTCCGCTTATTGTTCACATCCCATTCACACCCTGCTCGTTGACTGGCGCGGAACCAACTTGTAAACTGGATAAGTACACTATTTTGGAGGGACGCACAATGACCGGTGGAATACTCGGCGGGATATTATTCGGAATCGTCGGCTCGTTACTATGCCTGGTACTCTTTTTCGGTATCGGTTTCATATTGAACATGCTTATCAAAACAACCTGGTTTCCGCTATGGTTGTTCCTGATCATCATAACGCCTCTGGGCATCTGGCAATTATGGCAGGATGACCTGACCGTCACGGACAATATACAATCGCTGCTCGTATCGGATATGATATTGATCGTGGCTGGAGCGGTCGGCGCTTATTTAAGCGGCTGGGCGATCAGGGCGCTACGGCGCGGCGGGTACAAAATGTTCTAATAAGATAAGGAGGAGTCGAATGCTCCGATTATCTGAACGCATGAAGTTGGCGAAATACGCGCTCGTGGGCGGTTTGAACACGGGGGTGGATTTCGCCGTTTTTTGTGCATTCGTATACGGGTTTGGAATAGGATCGATCGCGGCGCAGACGGTATCTTATCTAGCGGGCGTGGCGAATAGCTATTTGTTGAACCGATATTGGACGTTTCAAGTGAAAAGCAAGCGGAATATGGCGGAGCTGGTTCGATTTATCGTGATCAACATCCTTTCCTTCGCCGCGGCTACGGCGCTGTTGCTCGGTTTGGAGCAGTGGGGTGCCGAGTCCGCGCTGGCGAAGATCGTATCGGTCGCGTGTTCGCTCGTCGTCAATTACGTCGGCTACCGATTATGGGTGTTTCAAGCTCGGAGGATGGACTCCGTCTAGTCGGATCACGCGGGCTATGGGCGATTTCGTTCGGTCCACCGCAAGGAGAAGACTTATTTTACATCTCTCCGGGAGGGTTGTTTTATGCTACAATAGAACAATCATTCATTTGTGAAAAGAGTTGTCGGTCCCGCTATGCGCGTGTCGAATATTATGGAGTTTACGGAGAATCATCGTTATTTTACCAGTCGTGATTTTGCTCTCAGCGGATTGGATCGTAAATTGTTTGTCTCCCTCTATCAACCGATGGTGGGGGCGATTTCGGCCGCTTTTTATCATTTGCTCTATCATCGGTTTGCGGAAGATTGCACGGGGTATTCCTCGCCCGAACCGCAGCGCGGATTGTTCCTAGGGCTCGGATTGGAACTTAACGCGGCCGGTCGCCAAACGGCGATCGATGCGGCTTCCCGGCTGGAAGCCGTCGGACTGCTACAGGTATACCGCAATCATAATCCATTAACGGAAGAATCGCTGTACGAGTACGTGCTTCTGAAGCCGTTAAGCTCGGCCGAATTTTTCTCCAACTATCATCTAACGCTTCTGCTAAGAGATAAAATTGGCAAGAGCGCCCTCTTAGAGCTTCGCGAAGAGCTCGCGATCGAGCAACCGCCGGAATTAGCCCGGTTCGTTAACCGCGAAGAGGCGACCGTGCCCTTCTACGAAATGTTCCGCATCAGTTCGGGCGCCACGGATCCGGAGCTTGAGATCGGTTGGGCGGAGAGCGCGAGCGCGCGAGAACGAACGCCTGCCACTAAGCAACAGGAACGGATACGACATAGCGAGATGATGCTGAGGTTTCCGCGAGGCTCCGCTAATCGCGGCTATGTGGAGCGACTTAACCGAGCGCCTGAATCGATGGCCCAACTGAACTATCTGGCCTATAAATTTAATTTGGAAGTTCCCGAAATTTGCCGCCTTCTCGATGAGGACGGGATCTTTCATCCCGACGGGACGTTAAATTGGGACGAGCTTCAGAACCGGGCGAATCTGATGTATCGCCAAGATCGGAAGCGAGACGAAGAGCGCGAACGTTACTTGTCCCGCGGGGAGGAACGCAAGCCTTCCGACGCTGGCGAAACGGGGCAGGTAAGCTCCGAATTGCAGCTGGAAATCCCGAAACGGTTTCAGACGGACGTCTCCGTCGAACGCTATAACGAGATGCTTCTGCGGGAACCCTACACGAGGATGCTCGAACGCTATTTTCCGGGGGCCGTTCCGGATGCTTTCGTCGGGATTTTCGAGCGGATAGATATCAATTACAAGCTGCCCGAGCCTGTCATTAACGTTCTTATTCATTACGTCTTTTCTATGGGGCATGCCCAGCGCTTAACGAAATCTTTCGTCGATTCCATAGCATCCAACATGTTGGCCAAGGGGATCGACACGTTGGATAGGGCGGTTCAATACATACGCGAGCAAGAAAAACTGAATGCTGCGTTGGAACGAAAGCGTCGGGGCGAAGAGCCTGCGCGCGCGGGCGGGAATTCATTCGGCTCGCAAGGACGGAATACGCGGAGAAAACCCGCCATGTCGGTCGTTAAGGATACCGGACCGACTCAACAGGTCACGCCGGAAGAGTTAGAGAAAATGCTTGAGCTTGCTAGGGAGCTCAAGGGGAAAAGCTAATTCGCCGATGATGCGGATGAGCCGAACGACCAAGCCTAAACGGCTATCGTCGGTTTAGACGGCGAAGGAACGTTTATGACGGAGGTACTTCAGAAAAGAATGGTGCCACGGCGGCATGTTTGTCTGAATGACTAAACAAAAAGGGGGAACGGGAAATGGAATCTTTGGGAGAGGCGCTCCGCCGCATGCCAAGCTTGCAGCGTGGCAACGCGGAACAAATCGCGAATCAGGTACTCAACGACCCGCTCGTACTAAAGCTGCGTTCCCGTTATCCCGAACTGGACGAAACGGTGCTGCGCTCTAACTTAAACCGGTTATATCAGATGACTACCGAATATCGGGCTTGCAAGGAATGTCCGGGACTTGCCAAGTGCCCGAACGATATGCAAGGCCATTCTACTGGAATCAATTGCGTTGAAATCAACGGACGTTGGCAAATCAACGATTACAAAACCGCTTGCTCCAAATGGACGGCCAACGAGCAGCAGGAGCAGATTCGTCGCAGGATTACGAGCTTCTACGTCGATGAAACCGTATTGGGAGAACATTACGACGAAGCGGAAATGATAAAGCTCGACGCCAATCGGATTCTTGCCGTTAATAAATTGCAGAATTACGTCAGCACGACGATTAATCAAGGCTTACAGAAGCAAGGGTTATACTTAAACGGAGACTTCGGCACGGGCAAAACCTACTTGGCAGGTTACTTGCTTCAGAGGCTAGCGAAGGAAGGCTTCTCGGGCGTAATCGTGTACATGCCGGAGTTCGTTGAGGATGCCAAAGCGCTCATGTTCGAGCCGCAAAAGCTCAAAGAAACGATTACGCTTATGAAGGACGCCGACCTTCTCGTCTTCGACGATATCGGCGCCGAGAATTTGACCCCGTGGGTCAGAGATCACGTGCTCGGAGCGATACTGAATCATCGGATGAATCGCAAGCCGACCTTCTACACGTCGAACCACGACCTTGACGACTTGGAGAGGCATTTCAGCTTCACGCACAAGGAAGGCGAAGAAATGCACAAAGGTCAGCGGCTGATGGATCGCGTGCGTCCTTTCGTCGACGTGATCCATGTTAGAGGCAGGAATCATCGGGGATCGTGATCCCTTCAATACGGGACTAATTCAGGCAACAACTCTCGAATTCGAGGGTTGTTTTTTTATGCGACAGGACCATAGACTAATTTCCACGGTTAGCTTGCTGCCAGCGGCTTGTAAGGGCTCAGTAATTGGAAGGAAGATAGGCGGAAAATCCGCAGGAGGACTCACTAAAAGGGAAATAGGCGGAAATTCCGTCTAACTTGGGCGTAGGTAGGCTTGCAAGCAGAAAAATAGACGGAAAATCCGTCTAACTCTGTCGCGGGTGGGCTCACTAGCAGGGAAATAGGCGGAAAATCTGTCTAACTCAATCACGAGTCGGCTGTCTAACAGGAAAATAGGCGGGAAAATCAGTCTAACTCGGTCGCGGGTGGGCTCATTAACAGGAAGATAAGCGGATAATCCGTCTATGTCGGGAGTAGCCTTAATATCTGAATCATAATAAAGGATTTATCAATTTTTTTTATAGCAGTTATTGACAGCTAGCAAGATCACCTGTTATCATTGCTCCATTACCAACTAAACAGGTAGGAATTATAAAACGGGTAGGAATTGTAAGCTTGTATGACTGGCTACCGGAATGGCCATCCGGTGCTTGCGCAAATCGCTGTATCCATTCATTAATCGAATAATAGGGGTGCATGAAAATGAAAACATTTAAAAACCTCAAGCTGGTCTTAATAGCGGTATTAATCATTACGGTATTGTCGGCATGCGGATCTAATAAAAATAATGAATCCTCTGCAACCGCAAGCGGTTCCGAATCTAGTCCGAGCGCGGCAGCGAGCGGATCGGGGGAAACTCCGAAAGACATCGAGTTGCTTAACGTCTCCTACGACCCGACTAGGGAGCTGTACGAGGAATTCAATAAAAGCTTCGCGGAGTATTGGAAACAAAAAACGGGCGGGAAAATTACGATCAAGCAATCGCACGGCGGTTCAGGCAAGCAAGCCCGCGCGGTTATCGACGGGTTGCAAGCGGACGTCGTCACTTTGGCGCTTGGATACGATATCGATGCCATAGCGGAAACGGGCGCGCTAAAAACGGATTGGCAACAATCTTTCGAGCAGAACAGTACTCCTTATACGTCGACTATCGTTTTCCTCGTCCGCAAAGGGAATCCGAAAGGCATCAAAGATTGGGGCGACCTGATCAAGGACGGTATCCAAGTCATTACCCCGAATCCTAAGACGTCCGGTGGAGCACGTTGGAACTACCTTGCGGCGTGGGGTTACGCGACGAAGACGCTTGGTTACGATGAAACGCAAACGTTGGATTTCCTCAAGAAGCTGTTCAAGAACGTACCCGTTCTCGATACGGGAGCCCGCGGATCGACGACGACGTTCGTGGAAAAGGGAATCGGAGACGTATTGCTTGCATGGGAGAACGAAGCGTATCTGGCTTTGAAAGAATTCGGCGATGATTACGAGATCGTAACGCCTTCGATCAGCATTCTGGCCGAGCCGCCGGTTGCCATCGTCGACAAAAACGTGGATAAAAAGGGTACCCGCGCGGCGGCCGAAGAATATTTGAAATATCTGTACACCGAGCAAGGACAGGAAATCGCGGCGAAAAACTTCTACCGTCCTAGACTCCAATCGGTTGCGGACAAATATAAAGATCAGTTCGGGCAACTGAATTTGTTGACGATCGATCAGGATTTCGGCGGTTGGAAAGAAGCGCAGAACAAACATTTCTCCGATGGCGGAACGTTCGATCAAATTTATACGCCGGGATCCTAACCAAGGGCCGGGAAGAGGAGTTAAGGCGGGCACATGACATTACTTCGCAAGAAAGACCGGGTATTGCCGGGATTATCCCTCACGTTAGGATTTTCGGTTCTTTACTTGAGCCTGATCGTATTGATTCCGTTGGCGGCACTCGCGATTAAGTCGGCGGAACTTTCTCCCTCCCAGTGGTGGGATACCGTATCCGGTCCCCGGGTCGTGGCCTCATACAGATTAAGTTTGCTGACTGCCTTCTTCGCCGCGTTCGTGAATCTGGTGTTCGGGTTGTTGCTAGCATGGGTGCTAGTGCGGTATAAGTTTCCCGGCAAAAAAATCGTCGACGGGTTGATCGATCTGCCGTTCGCATTGCCGACGGCCGTAGCGGGTATCGCGTTAACGACGATCTACGCTCCGAAAGGTTGGGTCGGTTCCCTCCTGGAGCCGCTAGGCATTAAGGTGGCTTACACGCCGATCGGGATCACGCTCGCGCTCATCTTTATCGGAATCCCGTTCGTCGTCCGAACGGTACAACCGATCCTGCAGGATATGGAGTCGGATATGGAAGAGGCGGCGGTTCTGCTCGGATCGTACCGGGCGCGAACGTTTTTCAAGATCATTTTGCCGGATTTGATTCCTCCGTTACTGACGGGCTTCGCGTTGGCGTTCGCCCGAGGCATCGGAGAATACGGCTCGGTCGTGTTTATATCCGGTAACATGCCGATGAAAACCGAAATCGCTCCACTACTTATCATCACGAAACTCGAGCAATACGAATATGCCCAAGCGGCGGCGGTAGCGGTCGTGTTGCTCCTAATTTCCTTCTTTCTATTGTTCCTTATCAACATTTTGCAAAGGTGGAGCAATCGCCGCCTGCGCACCGTTAAGGGAGGTTAATCGATATGGCAGGCATCGTCACGAATCCCCGTAAAGGGAAAAGCCTACCGACCCGACCACACCTGACGGAATCCAAAGCCGTTCGGTATACGCTAATCGGAATCGCGCTGTTATTTCTTGGATTAATCGTCATTCTTCCGATGGTATCCGTAATCGCCGAATCGTTCCGGAAAGGGTGGGAAGCCTACTTGTCCGCGCTATCCGATCCGGATGCGATGTCGGCGCTCAAGTTGACTTTGATCACGGCGGCGGTTGCCGTACCGCTCAATACGATTTTCGGCGTCGCGGCGGCTTGGGCCATCACGAAATTCAAATTTCGCGGCAAAAATCTGCTCGTCACGTTAATCGACCTTCCGTTCGCCGTATCGCCGGTCGTCAGCGGTTTGATCTACGTACTGTTGTTCGGAGCTCAAGGGTTTCTGGGGCCATGGCTGGATAAGCACGACATCAATATCATTTTTGCGACGCCGGGTATTGTTCTGGCTACGATGTTCGTCACTTTCCCGTTCGTCGCCAGAGAGCTCATTCCCCTCATGGAAGCGCAAGGCGTTCAAGACGAGGAAGCGGCCGTCAGCTTGGGAGCGCGAGGGTGGCGGGTATTCTTCAAAGTTACGCTGCCGAATATCAAATGGGGCTTGTTGTACGGCATGATACTTTGTAATGCTAGAGCCATGGGCGAGTTCGGGGCGGTATCCGTCGTCTCCGGTCACATCAGGGGAGAGACGAACACCTTACCGCTGCACATCGAGATCGTCTATAACGAGTACCAATTCAGCGCAGCTTTCGCCGTTGCTTCGTTATTGATGTTATTGGCAATCATTACGTTAGTCGTTAAATCCATCTTGGAGAGCCGCATGAGCGAAGAGCATTGATTCTATTTCAACATTTCAGAAAGTAATAAATTCACTCTACTATTTCTGAAATGTCTCCGACATAAACGTTCCCCGCCATCCCAAAGGACGGCGGAAGCCGTTTATGCTTGATTCACTGAACTTAATCGGGAGGGAAACGCAATGGCGAAACCGGTAGAAGTGGACGATCGTTGGCTTGGGAGAATTGCCGAGCAGGTAAACGGTTTGGAGTACGGCGAGGTGAATATCGTCGTACATGACGGAAGAATCGTTCAGATCGAACGCAAGGAACGAAAAAGATACGATGATTCCATAAGGATCATTAAACAGGAGAAGAACGAAGCATAAAGATAAAAGCCGTCAGGGAGCATTTGCCCCTGACGGCTTTTACGTTTCATCGCACGTATTAAGAAATCAAAAATTTAACGACGACCGCAACGGTGAATACGACGAACATGAAGCCGAACATGGCTCCGAAGCCGAGTGCCGTATCCATTAAATCGTCGCGCGGCTCTTCATTGATGTGAAGGCGGGGATCTCTAGCGTTTTCCATGGGAAGCCTCCTGACAATATCTATAACTACAGTATACCCAACAACGCTTTTTGTTGTAAAGTATTCCTGCTTCTTTATCGTGACAAGTTTGCGACAACCCCGAATTGGATACAGCGATAAAGGGCTCGGCTGTGCTACAATGGGAGGAACGGGTGTTCTG
Source organism: Cohnella herbarum (assembly GCF_012849095.1). Lineage (NCBI taxonomy): Bacteria > Bacillati > Bacillota > Bacilli > Caryophanales > Paenibacillaceae > Cohnella > Cohnella herbarum. Next base: position 3,095,837 of record NZ_CP051680.1, on the reverse strand, counting down.
CCCCATTCATGCCAATCATTCCATTCATGTCGTATAGAGGAGGTGCCGATCGTGGACATCTTGAGTCCATCCGCTAATCGCGATAAGGCGATGGAAAACATACGCCACAAGCTGGCGTTGCTTCCCGATCAGCCTGGCTGTTATTTAATGAAAAACGATGAAGGCAAAATCATCTACGTAGGCAAAGCGAAAGTATTGAAAAACCGCGTGCGCTCCTACTTCACGGGAAGTCACGACGGCAAAACGCAGAAGCTGGTTTCGGAAATCCGGGACTTCGAATATATCGTCACCGCTAGCAATACGGAATCGTTGATTTTGGAGTGCAACTTGATCAAGGAACATTTTCCGCGTTATAACGTGCTTCTTAAGGACGATAAATCTTTCCCTTATTTGAAAATTACCCATGAAACGCACCCTAAGCTGGAAGTAACCCGACGGGTCGTGAAAGACAAAGGAAAATACTTCGGGCCTTATCCGAACGCTTACGCGGCGCAGGAGACGAAGAAGCTTCTGGATAGGTTGTACCCGTTGCGCAAATGCAATACATTGCCGGAAAAAGTATGCCTGTATTATCACATGGGGCAATGCGTCGCTCCGTGCGAATATCCTGTGGAACAAGCCGTTTACGACGAGATGATCGGCGAGATTTCGCGGTTTCTGAACGGCGGGCATGCGGAGATCAAGAGAGATCTGAAGCGCAAGATGGAGCAGGCCGCCGAACAATTGGAATTCGAACGCGCGCGGGAGTATCGGGACCAGATCGTCGCAATCGAAGCGCTTATGGAAAAGCAGACCATCAATATGGCGGACGCGATGGACCGGGACGTATTCGGTTATTCGGTCGACAAAGGCTGGATGTGCGTACAGATTCTCTATATGAGACAAGGGAAAATGAATCAGCGCCACATGTCTGTATTCCCGTTCTATGGAGACGCTTATGATGACTTCCTTAGCTACGTGACCCAGTATTATAGCGACAATCCCGCTTTGCCGAGGGAGATGCTGCTACCGGTCCCCCCGGGAGATGAGCAGCCCGTCGAGAACGATGTCGCGCCTGCAGCTAAAAACTTGATCGTGGCGGAAGCCAAGGAAGCTTACGGCGACGATGTCGCGGATGCAGCCGAAGAGGGAGAAGCGGCCGAAGTCGGGGAGGCGTTGCGCCGCTGGCTGAAGATTAAGGTGGCGGTTCCCCGGAGAGGCTCGAAACGCCAACTCGTCGCGATGGCTTGCGACAATTCGCGCGTAGCATTGGAAGAAAAATTCCGTCTGATCGAGCGGGATGAATCGCGCAGCGTGAAAGCGGTAGAAGGCTTGGCCAACTGGATCGGCATTCCGAGCGCCAACCGCATCGAGGCGTTCGATAATTCGAATATTCAGGGGACGAACCCCGTGTCGGCGATGATCGTATTTACGAACGGCAAACCGGACAAGAAAGAATATCGCAAATATAACGTCAAAACCGTGCAAGGGCCGGACGATTACGAATCGATGAGGGAAGTCGTTCGCCGGAGATACGAGCGCGTGCTTAAGGAAGGGCTTCCGCTACCCGATCTGATCGTCGTGGATGGCGGTAAAGGGCATATCGCTTCCGTACTCGACGTGCTGGTGAACGAGTTAGGCATGGACGTTCCGGTATGCGGCTTAGCGAAAGACGCGAAGCATAAGACGGCGCAACTGCTCGTCGGCGATCCGCCGGAAGTCGTTCCGTTGCCGCGCGACAGCCAGGAGTTCTACTTGCTGCAGCGTATCCAAGACGAGGTTCACCGCTTCGCGATTACGTTTCACCGCGAGAAGCGCGCCAAGTCGATGATCGCTTCCCGGCTCGACGCGATACCTGGGATCGGAGAGAAACGCCGCAAGCAGCTATTAAGCCATTTCGGCTCGTTGAAGGCGATCAAGGAAGCGCAGGTTTCCGATTTCAAAGCCGTATCGATCGGAGACGCGCTCGCGCAGCGCATTCTTGAGACGTTAAACACGGAGTAGTCGGAAGAGTTCATAGAAGAGTTCATAGAACCGTTAAGGAGCGATAGTTCCTTGGCGGTTTTTTTGTACCTCGCGGACTCTAACCAAGACTTTAGTCTATTTAGAATTGGACATAAGAAGGGATACGATTCCGACGTGGAACGGTGGGTGCGAGGTACTCCAGCCCGATACAATGGAATCAGGTACTAAACGGACATTCAATTCCTTATAAAGGAGAAATGAAAAATGGAAAAAGGACGAAATTCGGTCCCCCTCCCTAATTGCGCAAACGAGCACCTTAACAAGAATACGGTTAAACAGATGATATGGCTGACTTGGGAAAAAGGAATGGACTTGATCATGGGATTAAGAAGCGAGCACACGCTAAAATTCGGGATATGCAAGGTGATGGTCAAGAAATACTCCGGGGAGAGCATTCGCTGCGAAGACGGGACTTGGATAGACGACGGGGATCGAATTGGAGAGCTCCATCTGAACAACAGGAGGATAAATGAATTAACTCGCAAATTCGGGGTGGATAGAGCCGCTCTTCAGACGGCTCGCGAAGTGCGCGCATCCATGAAGGAAATCGGCGAAGCGCTGGATACGCGAATGGAGATGGCTCAAGTGAAAGCTTTGGTCGGAGTGACCCTGCTTCACAGAGGGCTTACGCACGGTTTGGGGTTCGAGCAGCACCGTTTGCCTTCGAAGCGGTTCGAAGTAATAACGACGCTCTATCTCAGATTATTGCTGCGGTTTATGCATCCTGACGGCTTAAGGCATATTGATCGGAATCGCGAGAAATTAACCCCCGTTTTACTCGTATCATCGAGATCGGCGTTTTGCCAAAGGTTTAATTCCAACCGGCGTTGGTTTAGATTTTATCCCGAGAATACCGAGTCGGTTAAAATCGTAACTTTATAAAATCTTCAGAAATTTCTCGAGTCGTTCCTTATTTCTCTCCTCTAATATAACCTTATCGACTTTTGGATGAGGAGTGGGAAACATGAAAACGAATGTTTCGATAGCGGGCAATATCAAGAGCAGCCGCGCCGGAACCTACTTGCCGTTATTAGGCTTGTTAGCAATACCGATAATCAATATCCTGTACTTCCTGCAAAACCACGGAGGGGATCACGTTCAATCTTTAGTTACCGAAGTGGATCGGAACACGCCTTTTATTCCGGCGTTTTCGGTTCCCTACCTGCTTTGGTATCCTTTTCTATTGCTTGTATTCGTCCTTATCGTGCGTAAGGATAAACGGGAATACTACCGAACCTTGTTGGCGTTCTGCACGGGTTTGCTTCTGTCCAACGTGATCTATTTGATGTTCCAAACGACCGTTCCCCGGCCTGAAGTGGATTCAACGGGCTTTTTTAACAACCTGGTCATGTTCGTATATGAAGGCGATGAGCCTTACAATTGCTTCCCTAGCATCCACGTCATGACCAGTATGCTGATGATATTGGGTTCCCGGGCGCTCGGATGGAGGATGAGAGTACCTATCTTCATTTTTGCATGTAGTATTATCGCTTCCACTCTCTTCATTAAGCAGCATGTGATCGCCGACGTCTTCGCGGGAATACTTCTGGCTAAATTCGTATTCTGGTTGGCGGGATACCTAATCTCGATATTCCGGAAACGAACGATGGCGGAAAAAGCGGGGAGGACCCGGTATGCGAATTATGAGTAAGGAGGCCCGCGTTTTTTTCAATAAATTCATGAAAAAGCCCAACCAGATCGGCAGCGTCGTTCCGAGTTCGAGGTTTTTGGCCGAAAGCATGGTAGGTTCGATTCCCTGGCATAACGTTAAGGCCGTAGCGGAATTGGGAGCAGGTACCGGAGCGATCACGCGCGCGATCTCTAGAAGAGCGGGTCCGGATACGCGGGTGTATTTATTCGAGAAGGATTCGAAAATGCGAAAACAGCTTAAGTCGGAGTATCCCGATTACACTTGCGCCGCAAACGTGACCAATATGCTTCGAATTCTCGAACAGGAAGGGGAAAGTCAACTCGATTGCATCGTTAGCGGCCTTCCTTTTTATAATTTTCCTCAGCATTTACGCGATAAGCTTATGGAGCAAATTATAGGAGCGCTAAAGCCGGACGGATTATTCGTAGCTTTTCAATATTCCCTTCAAATGAGAAAGCAGATGTCCAAACTGTTCGAAATCGAGAAAATAAAGTTCGTGCCGTTGAATTTTCCGTCCGCCTTCGTCTATGTTTGCCGGAAAGCGACGGATTCCCATAATGATGTCGAATTTATCGTGGAACGAAAAGCGGATCAGGGTTTAGAATAGGACTAGAAGACATTCCGCTGTTAAGGTGTGTGTGAGGATGCAAATGCATAAAAATACGATTCTGGTCGTCGATGACGATCCCGAAATCCGCGATGTCGTTCACGTCTATTTGCGTAACGAAGGATTTCATGTCCTAGAGGCGGATAACGGGTTTCGCGCATTGGAGATTTTAGCCACGGAGCCGGTGCAACTGATCATTCTGGACGTCATGATGCCTAATCTCGACGGAATTAAAGCCTGCCTCAAAATCAGGGAAACGTCCAACATCCCCATTATCATGCTGTCCGCGAAACAGGAAGATATCGATAAAATTACGGGACTTTCGACGGGAGCGGACGATTACGTTGCCAAGCCCTTTAGTCCTTTGGAATTAATGGCAAGGGTTAAGGCGCAGCTTCGCAGGCAAAACCTGACGGTCAAAGTAGAGAATAATAACGTTTTGCATATTAACGACTTGAAGATCGACGTCGCTCAGCACCAGGTTACCGTAAAGGGGAAAGAGATTGCCTTAACTCCGCTGGAATTCGCGATTCTCGAACTTTTGGCTAGCCATAAAGGACAGGTCTTTCATGCGGATAAAATTTACGAGAAGGTGTGGAGGGAGACGGCGGGGTATTCGGACAATACGGTCATGGTTCACATCCGCAATATTCGCGAGAAAATCGAAAATAATCCTCGCGATCCTCGCTATATCAAGACGGTATGGGGAGTAGGTTATAAAATTGAAAAATAACTTTTTTTCGATCGTATCCGGCCGGAGGAGCCTTCGTTTTCAAATGATATGGACGTTCTTGGCCAGTTTCTTTACCGGCTCTTTGGTATCCATATCGATCCCTGTAGGTCTGTTGTTCGATATTCCCATATCGATGATCGCGTTTATCGGTACTTTTGCAATATCCTTTGTCCTGTACACGCGACATACGATGAAATATATGCAGAAGTTGTCCGAAGGTTTGACCGTGATCTCGGGCGGCAATCTTCAATACAGAATCCCCGTTATCAGGCAAGACGAGCTAGGCACGGTAGCCGAGCATATCAATGCGATGGCCGAGAAGCTCGAAACCTTGATCGAGAAAGAACGCCAAGTCGAGAAGTCGAAAATGGAGTTGATCACCGGCGTATCCCACGATCTTAGAACGCCGCTTACGAGCATCATCGGTTATTTGGAGCTGCTGAAAGAGAAGTCTTATCGGGATGAAGCCGAGTACGAACGTTTTATCGGAAACACCCATAATAAAGCGCAGCAATTAAAGACGCTCATAGATGAACTGTTCGAGTACACTCGCCTAACGCAAAGCGATAATAAGCTCGAGCTGCAGACGATCGATCTTCGGGAGATGCTCAATCAAATGCTTGTGGAAATCGAGCCTCTCGCCAAAGAAAACGAAATCTCGTTCGATGCGCGCCTCACCGAACGCTCCTTATTCCTGGAAGTAGATCCCGAACAAATCAGGAGAGCGATCGATAATTTGCTTATGAACGCGTTGAAATTTTCGTTGAAACCCGGAATCATCCGGGTTTCATTGGCAGTTCGGAGTGATCATGTAACCATTTCGATCGAAAACGAAGGTGCGTTAATTACGAAGGAGCAAGAGGAGCATCTTTTCGACCGGTTCTATAAAGCAGACGACTCCAGAACGAATATGAACCTCGAAGGAGGAGCGGGTCTAGGCTTGTCGATCACTCGTAGCATCGTAGAGATGCATGGAGGTCAAGCATACCTCAAGCATAAGGGCGGCCGGTTTCTTTTCGCGATCGAATTGCCCTATGAAGCCACCATATGACGATGCCGACGAGACCGGGCATGACAAGACTGAACACGCCGCCGGCGAAATCCCACGGCAAACCGTCGAACATCATTTGCATGCCCATTAGAATCGCGTCCAACGTGACGTGGGCGAAAATGACGGTCATAATGCCGAAGCGCAGCATGAACCAACCGAATAGAAAGGACATCAGCACAAGCTCGATAATGCGCGTATAGACAGGAAAAATCGCGTATCCGACATGACCGAGCGCCCAGATCAAACCCGGAGGAACGATGGCAATCGTCGTCAGAACGACCGCGGTTTTGTTCGATGGTTCGCGGCCAAGCAACTTCCTCGCACCGGCAACAAACCAATTGCGGAATACGCCGATCCCGAACAACCGGCTTTGCAACTCCTCCGAAATACCGGCGCACCAAGCCAGTAGGGGAAGAAGCAAAGGAATGCTCATATTGTACATCGATTGCGTCGCGTCCGAGGAAGCGAACGAGCCTAAGGTTTGTTCGAGAATAAGCAAGATGAGCGATTGCGCCCCGAGCAGGATAAAGGCGAGGAAATACCCTTCTCTCACGCTCTTCAGTATCGCAGCTCCGTAACCGGGCTCTTTCCATCTCGGCCATAAGGAACGTCCCATCGATTTCCACAAGCCGTCCCCCCCGACCGCGGAGAAGTAAGTCAGCAAGGCCATGGCCGCAAACGTAACCAGGTTGACGATGAGGTTAACATTATCCCCGATACTTGCGCCGGCGTCCCAAGATTCTGCGCGCAAACCAGGAATCCTGTTAAATGTTAAGCCAGCATGGAGCACGAAGAACGCGATCGACAGGAAGATGCCCCTACGGTAGGAAGTATGGCCGCCATGGGTTCCCGTGTACACGATGGCAAGGATGAACAGGATGATCTGAGGCAGGAAAAATCCGAACATGGAAAGATTGATCGACCACTTTTCTTGGTTCTCGATATAATCGAGGAAAGACGAGGGGAGATCTACGCCATAAGTTGCTGACCCGCCTCGCCATTCGGGGAAGGACGAGTGCAGAGCGCTATATCCTGGCGGCATGTCGACTTTAAGCCATAATTTGGCTTCACCGATGTCGCCTTTTGTTGAAACGAACTTAAGAGTTCCGTACTTGACCGGTTGATCGTCCCACTTCCACTCTTCGGGATTAACGCCCCAGAATGACGCGTATTGTAACGCTTTTGCCGCAAGCTGAGTTCCGCTCTCCTTGTCTCCGGCGGACTCGATCGATTGAGCAGGCTTATCGCCATAGTGCTCCCATGCGACCAAACTCCCGGTTTCCATGTTCAGGAATAGCAGAAGTCTGCCGATATCTTCGCGAAGATGCAGTTCAACCGCGTATGTATCGGTAGGAGTACCCGAGGACCATTGTTTGTCGTAGTCGGTAAAAAAATCGTTTTTGGAAAAGTAACCGGTGGCATCGCTATTGGTCAGATGCGTAACCGTCGTTTTCTGCAACTGATCCGATGGAATACCGAATTTTTCCTCCGCCCAGTTCAGCGCTTTCGCTTCGGCTTGGGATCTCGTCATCACATTTTGAACATCGGTTGCAAACAATTGCCCCGTTACGGGGAATACTTGAATGAACAAAAAAATAATCATACCGATCGTGGCAGTCCAAATCCATCGCTTATCCATCGAGGATGGAGCAAATCCAGTCAAATCGCATACCTCCTAAGTGCAATAAAGGCTCAAGTAAACGCATACAGCACCTTAAAGCTAGTAAACGCCGTGGTTTTCATCAAGTATCTCTCATTTTCGATGAAAATGAAAGCAAAGAGAACGATAATCACTGTCCGGGGGCATAACCATGCGGAAGCCATCGTAAAAATCGTTCAAACGGGTCGGTTTGGGCTCATTTAGACGTTGTCCCCCTTTGTCGGAAAGAATATAATTCGATGGTACGTTCTGAAAACCCGACTTTTTGAACCCTTCAACCAACTAAATAGCTAGCCGAATTTCTTAAAGAAGAAAACGGGGGAACCAACCGTTCATGGGTACAAGTTTAATTGTATTCGACGAACCCGGGGTGAATTCCATCCGCGCGATAAGTGCGGTAGATAGGGCGGCCTGTTCGAGCCCGAATCCGACAGCTAACCTCGTAGGCTATATGACGAACAGGACTCGCGTGCGATCGATCAAGCACTGGGAATCCAGTGCTTTTTTTGTTGCGCACAGCCCGCGTATTTTTCGCAATAACCGCCTTGCCCTATGCATGACCTTGAATATCCGTATGAGGTGACTTCTTTGATTAAGAAAGCCGTTCGATGGTTCAGCGCATCGCCGCCGAGAACATTGTTGTTAGGATTTTCCTTCATTATTTTCCTTGGCGCGCTGCTGTTAAGTTTGCCTATTTCTTCCGTTAGCGGACAAACGATGTCTTTCATTGACGCCTTGTTTACTTCCACGTCAGCGACTTGCGTAACGGGATTAGTCTTATTCGATACCGGAGCTTACTTTTCCACGTTCGGGCATTGGGTCATTCTGCTGCTTATCCAAATCGGCGGAATCGGCTTTATGACGATGGCAACGTTGTTCGCGCTGATCCTGAGAAGAAGGATTTCGCTTAAGGAAAGACTTATTTTGCAAGAATCGCTTAATCAAGGCAGCATCGAAGGACTCGTTAGGCTTGTCCGAAAAGTAATATTTTATGCCTTGGCCCTTGAGACGGTAGGCGCGATATTGTATACGATCCGTTTCTCGATCGATATGCCCTTAGGGCGCGCGATGTATCATGGAGTATTCCATTCGATTTCAATTTTCAATAATGCCGGTTTCGACTTGTCGGGCGACTTTACCAGTTTCTCCAAATACTCATCCGATCTCTATATGAATATCGTTTCGATGGGATTGATTATTCTCGGCGGTTTCGGCTTTATCGTCCTTGCGGATTTGTTCGACTGGAAGAAGAAATGGAAATTCTCCTTACATACGAAGGTCGTTCTTAGCGTGTCGGCCGCATTGATCGTAGTTGGGGCGTTGATCATTCTGATCTTCGAATTTACGAACAGTCGGTCGATCGGGGAGGAAGGGTTCGGACAGAAAGTGCTTATGTCGTTCTTCCAATCCGTGACGACGCGGTCCGGGGGAGTTACGACGGTAGATATTACCGAGTTTCGTCAAGCGACGCAATTTTTCATTATTATCTTGATGTTTATCGGCGCTTCCCCGGGCTCTACGGGCGGAGGAATCAAGACGACGACTTTCGCCGTGCTGGTAGGTGCCGTGCTCGCTATGATTCGGGGGAAAGAAGACGTCGTATTGTTCCGTCTTCGATTGGCGCAAGAACGTGTATACAAGGCCGTAACGGTAACGCTGTTCTGTATCGGAATCGTATTGTTAGGCACGCTAGTGCTTTCCACGACGGAAGACGCGGCATTCCTGAAAATTTTGTTCGAAGCGACTTCGGCATTCGGTACGGTCGGTTTATCGATGGGTCTTACCGGTGACTTAACGTTAGCAGGGAAATTAACGATCATATTCCTCATGTTCATTGGCCGCTTAGGTCCGCTGACCTTGACGTACGCCCTAGGTCCGAAACCGGGTCGCGTACTTTACCGTCATGCGGAAGGTAAAATCATTATCGGATGACGGGGTGGTCGATGTGGTACGGAAATGGTTTAGTTCGCTCATAGCTTCCCCGCCCAGACTTCTCGTGTTGGGATTCGCAATGATTATATTGCTCGGCGCGGGATTGCTGATGCTGCCCTTCTCGCACACCCAAGACTCCGCTCCCCGGTTCATCGATGCGCTGTTTACGGCAACGTCGGCGACCTGCGTCACCGGACTTGTCGTGGTCGACACCGGGACGTACTGGACAACGGCCGGTCAACTCATCATATTGACTATGATACAGGTCGGCGGATTAGGATTTATGACGATGGCAACGTTGTTCGCGATTATTCTTAAACGCCGGATTTCACTGAAGGAAAGGCTTGTTCTGCAAGAATCGTTAAACCAGACGAGTATCGAAGGCATCATACGTTTAGTCCGTAAGGTAGTCGTTTACGCTTTAACGATCGAGCTTGTCGGAGCAATTCTGTTCACTGCGCGTTTCCTGTTCGATATGCCCGTTGGAGAGGCCATGTATAAAGGCGCGTTTCATGCGGTGTCTTTCTTCAACAATGCGGGGTTCGACATTATGGGGGACTATCGGAGTCTCGTAGATTATGTAGGAGATCCTTTGGTTAATATCGTAACGATGCTGTTGATCATTCTAGGCGGACTCGGTTTCGTCGTCTTATCGGACTTGGTCGACTTTCGTAATATGAAACGTAAATTATCGCTTCATTCCAAAGTCGTGCTCAGCATGTCCGGTATTCTGATCGTAACGGGAGCGGCGCTTATTCTCATCTTCGAGTACACGAACGGCAAAACGTTCGCTCCTCTCGGCTTCGGAGAGAAGCTGCTGGCCGCTTTCATGCAGTCGGTGTCTCCGAGGACGGCCGGCGTTAACTCTGTGGATATTGCGGGCTTACGGCAAGCGACGCAGTTTATCATCATTATCCTCATGTTCATCGGGGCTTCTCCCGGTTCTACTGGCGGAGGAATCAAGACGACGACTTTTACGGCGCTTGTCGGAGCCGTCGTTGCGATGGTCAGAGGTAAAGAAGATGTCGTATTGTTCAAAATGAGGTTGGCTCAGGAACGGGTGTACAAGGCGTTAACCGTTACGTTATTCGCGTTCGGTCTCGTCATCGTGGCGACGATGATCTTGTCGACGACGGAAGATCACCAATTCCTCATGATCTTGTTCGAAGTAACTTCCGCGTTCGGTACGGTCGGCTTATCGATGGGTCTAACCGGAGATTTGACCGTCGCTGGAAAAATCATCATTATCCTTATGATGTTTATGGGGCGGTTAGGTCCGCTGACTTTGACATATGCGCTTGGACGAAAGCAAGGGCGGGCCTTGTATCGTCATGCGGAAGGTAAAATTATTATCGGGTAGAGGACGGAAATATCATGAAGATGAATCAATTCGTTATTATAGGGTTGGGACGGTTCGGATCGAGTTTAGGCGCGGAGTTGATCAAATTAGGTTATGAAGTGCTTGGCGTGGACCGCGACGAAGAGAAAGTACAAGAACTGTCCAACATTCTTACGCACGCGGTCGTTGCGGACGCTACGGAGGAAGAGGTGCTGCGTTCGATCGGCGCCCGGAACTTCGATTGCGGCGTCGTGGCGATCGGGGACGATATACAGGCGAGTATACTGGCAACGATTCTGTTGAAGGATCTCGGCGTCAAGAAGGTCGTGGCGAAAGCGGTATCCGATCTGCACGGCCGCGTATTGGAGCGGGTCGGCGTGGACAGGATTATCTATCCGGAACGGGATATGGGGGTTCGCGTGGCCCATCAGCTCGTTTCGCCGAACTTGTTGGATTATATCGAGCTGTCCAAGCAATATACGATAGCGGAGCTTGCGGTTCCGGAATGCCTGTCGGGCAAGTCGCTGGACGATGTGAACCCGAGGGGGAGATTCGGTTGCAGCATCGTGGCTATCAACAAACCGAAGGGGATCATCATCGCTCCCGTGGCGAAGGATACCTTATCGAAGGACGACGTGATGGTCGTTATCGGCACGAATGATCAGATCGAGCAATTCCAAGAGTCGATCGGACAATAGCCGGCTGGAAAAGTTATTAGCGAGAGTTGAATGAAATCCATCCCATTCGTTCAGGATATAGTTAGAATGAGCGGTTATGGGGGGATTGGCGAGATGACGATGTCGCGCTTTAGATCGGTGGTGATGGCGCTGGTAAGCGCCGTCACCCTTTTGTCTTTGTTGGGGGATTGTACTGGTGCGCATGCCGCTTATGCAGCTGGAACAACGCAGGTTAAGCCGTCCGGCAATCATTGGTCCGAATATGAACGCAAGTATGAAGGCGTGTTCGTATTGTCCGCGTCCCGGGGTTCGCGCAAAGTCGCGTTAACGTTCGACGACGTGCCGGACCCCCGGTTCACGCCGCAGGTTCTGGACGTCCTGAAAGCCAAGAAGGTTCATGCGACTTTCTTCGTCGTAGGAACCCGCAGCTCGAAACATCCGGATTTAGTCAAACGAATCCACCGGGAGGGCCATAACCTAGGTAATCATTCGTATAGCCACCCTAATTTCTCTAAGCTGAACTTCGCGAAGGTGCAAGAGCAGATCGAACGAGCGGAGCACGTGATCGAGGGGATCGTCGGGTTTAAACCAAGGCTAGTGCGTCCTCCATACGGGGAGATTTTACCAAAACATCTGGACTGGGCGAAAAAAAGAGGATATACGGTAGTGAATTGGGATGTGGATTCATCGGATTGGCGACAGTTAAGCTCGGATCAGGTGTTTCGGAACGTCACCCGCTCGGTACGGCCGGGTTCCGTCGTGCTGATGCATGCCGGAGGCGGACAAGGACAGAGCTTGTCCGGTACGGTCAAGGCGCTTCCGCAAATTATCGACTGGTTGCGCGCGAATCATTACGAGCCCGTGACTTTAACCGATCTGCTGGATATTCCCGAACGCAGAAAAGGGCAGTAAAATCGTACCCGACCGTGGAAATCGGTCAGGTAGGCAGCTTACGAATTGTATGGTTGCGGAGTGAACGGATTAAATAAACCTAGGGTCCGCAATCGGAGCCTAGGTTTATTTATAGCGCGCGATATTCGAATGGCCGGAACTATTCTAAAATGTAGACTTTGACGTTCTGAAAACCGAAACTCGAGACGAAAGAACGGGAACCCGGAACGAAAATATCGATTCGTTTGCCCTTGATCGCGCCACCCGCATCCAATGCCCGCGCGTACATGCCTCCCTGAGGCAAGCCATTGAAATCGTATCCTTCAATGTATACTCTCGTTCCGAAGGCGATGACTTTCGGGTCCACGGCTATCGTTCCGAGCTTAAGCGGATTGCCGAAATAATCGACAGCCCCCCATCCGCCGTTCTCCTCGGCAGCAGCCGAATAAGCCGAAGCTTTAATGTCGATAATTTTGGAGTAAGCGAGCGACTCCGCGGTCGACGTCGATTGCATTTGGACGGGCTTGCTCGAGTCGGCAGCGGCTGTCGCCTTGGAAGCGCTCCCGGAGTTGGCCGTGCTGCTCGGGATCACAAGCTTTAATCCGGTGTAGATATTCAAAGGATCGACGGAAGGGTTCGCGTTCATCAATTTCTGAAGCGGCACTTTGTATTGGGTTGAAAGCTTCCAAAACGTATCGGAATTTTTAGCGGTGTGAGTCGTTGCCGCGTGTGCTGTCAGTCCCGGTAGTGCCAATGCCGCTCCAAGAAGAAGCGCTGAAGATCGTATGCTCAATTTTTTCAAACCGTGTTTCATTACGTATATCCTCCTAGAGATGGGCCGGCGAGGTTAGCTGTCGGATTCGGACTGGGAGATCAGCCCTGCGCGATTGCGCTTCACCCCTGCACATGTATAGGTTCGTTTCGAGTATGTGCTTTTAATACTTGTCCCCCCGCACCTGACGGTTTTGGCCGGAATGTTTTGTTGTTGCGTTCCTAAGAAGGGCGCCCCAACTACCTGTAAAAGGTACCATAGCGAGCAGGCGGTTAAAACAGGAAAAATCAGGAGTCGGACCGATTTTTTCGTTAGATTAAGATTCTTTGAGACGGTTTGCCCCGCGGTCGAAATAGGCGGTCGTTTCCTCGATCAAATAGCGCGTCGAAGGAGCGAGCCAGACCGGGTCGCCGTGAATGAGAGACGTCGTCCGCTTAGTCCCCTCAAGCTCTTTGATGCGCACGAGGTATAAATCGTTATCGATGAGAACTTGCTCGCGCAGGTAAGATTTAGGAAGCAAAGTGCCCGCGCGGCAAGCGGATAATAACCGAATAATGGCCTCGAAAGAGTCGATTTCCATCCGGACATCCGGCTTAAGGTTATATTTTTTTAATAATTCGTCTGTCAGAGTTCGGTACCACGTTCCCGGCGCAAAAAGAATCATCGGAAGGCCGTCGAGATCGGACATTTCCAATTGCGTTCTTTCTAATATAATATGCGTTCTCGGAAGGACGAGGATAAGATGATCTTCAAACAAGGGTAAACTGGTAATAGCGGGATCGTAGATGACGGACGAGGCTACGATTCCGAAATCGACTTTGCGTTCTTTAACGAGCGTGGCGATTTCGTGCGACTTGCCCGTGACGGCTTTAATCTCAAGATTAGGGTGCTTCTCGGTAATTGCGGTAATAAGATCGGGCAGCGTCGTCTGGAGAGTCGTCAAGCTGGCTCCGATCGTAGCTACGTGCGCTTCCGACGATTTGAAAGCGTTCAGTTTCTGTAAATAGCTGCCGTGGAATTGTCGTAACTCAAGCGCGAATTCGTAAGTGACTTGTCCGGCTGCCGTTAGTTCGAGTCGCTTGCCGATTCTTCGGAACAGGTCGACCTCAAGCTCCGATTCAAGCCGGGCTAAACGGCGGGACAGGGCGGGTTGCGACAGGTTTAATCTTTCCGCTGCTTTGTTTAGGCTTGTTTGTTCTACAATCGTCGCGAATAGCCGCATATCTTCGAGCACAGGGAACACCATCCTCTTATGCGTTTTAGTTATAAGTTTTAATATTAAATAAGCAGTTCCATTATAAGCGAAAATAGGGTAACCTTAAAAGCGGTGACAAAATGGTGACGTATGGAAACTTCGTCATCTGAAGTCGAAGCACGGATGCGAAAGGAGATCGAACACAGACATGAAAGGTAATTCTTATTTACCGAGAAAGCTTCATTCGTTGCTTGGCGTAATTCCGCTTGGATTGTTCATTATCGAGCATGCGCTGACGAACTATTCCGCTTACGAAGGCGGACAGGAGGGCTTCACGAAAAGCATCGACTTCTTGAACAGCGTACCTCTTGTATTCTGGCTGGAATTGTTCGTTATCTGGTTGCCCATTTTATTCCATGGGGTATACGGACTGTACATCGCGTATCAATCGAACATTAACACGGGCCGATTCAGCTATGGCCGCAACTGGGCGTTCACGTTGCAACGGATTACGGGGGTAATCACGTTTATTTTCGTGGCATGGCATTTCTACGAAACCCGATTCCAGATTACGCTCGGCAACGTTACGCATGAAGAACTGGGTCAACACATGAACGGAATCGTTAGCGACCCGCTCGTCTTCACGGCTTACATCATCGGCGTAATCGCCGCGACGTTCCACTTCGCGAACGGTTTGTGGGCTTTCTTGGTGAGCTGGGGAATTACGGTTGGCCCGCGCGCTCAGAAAGTTTCCTCTAATATTTGCATGGTCATCTTCGTAATCTTGTCGGCACTGTTCTTGTTGTCCTTGTTCGCATTCCGCGGCGACGAGTTCGCATCGGCTGCAGCAACGGCGTTAAGTTCAGTCTCGATCGGTTAGAGGGAGGAGAAACAAATTATGGCTACTCAAAAAGTAATTGTCGTCGGAGGCGGACTTGCCGGATTAATGGCGACGATTAAAGCGGCGGAAGCGGGAGTTCGGGTCGATCTATTCTCGCTGGTACCGGTTAAAAGATCTCACTCCGTATGCGCGCAAGGCGGTATTAACGGAGCTGTAAATACAAAAGGCGAAGGCGATTCCCCTTGGGAGCACTTTGACGATACGGTGTATGGAGGCGACTTCCTCGCGAATCAACCTCCGGTTAAAGCAATGTGCGAAGCGGCGCCCGGCATTATCCACTTGATGGACCGGATGGGCGTAATGTTCAGCCGTACCCCGGAAGGATTGCTCGATTTCCGCCGGTTCGGAGGAACGCAATATCACCGTACGGCATTCGCCGGAGCTACGACGGGACAGCAACTGTTGTACGCGCTGGACGAGCAGGTTCGGCGTTGGGAAGTCGCGGGACTGGTGCAGAAATTCGAGCATTGGGAATTTACGGGAGCGGTCATCGATGACGACGGAGTTTGCCGCGGGATTTCCGCGCAAGATCTGCGCACGATGGAATCGGTCACGTTCCGCGGCGATGCGGTCATTCTGGCCACCGGCGGTCCCGGGATTATTTTCGGCAAAACGACGAACTCCGTAATCAATACGGGAACGGCGGCGAGCGCGGTTTATCAGCAAGGCGTGCATTATGCGAACGGGGAGTTCATTCAGATTCACCCGACCGCGATTCCCGGCGACGACAAAAACCGTCTCATGAGCGAATCGGCAAGGGGAGAAGGCGGCCGGATCTGGACCTATAAAGACGGCAAGCCTTGGTACTTCCTCGAAGAAAAATATCCGGCATACGGTAACCTCGTTCCGCGGGATATCGCGACTCGCGAAATCTTCGACGTGTGCGTAAACCAGAATCTCGGCATCAACGGCGAGAACAGAGTTTATCTCGATCTTTCGCATAAGGATCCGAAGGAGCTTGACGTTAAGCTTGGAGGAATTATCGAAATCTACGAGAAGTTCACCGGAGACGATCCGCGGAAAATTCCGATGCAGATCTTCCCGGCGGTTCACTATTCGATGGGCGGCTTGTGGGTCGATTACAATCAAATGACGAACGTTCCGGGGCTATTCGCTTGCGGAGAGTGCGATTATCAATATCACGGCGCGAACCGTCTCGGCGCGAACTCCTTGTTGTCCGCGATCTTCGGCGGCATGGTAACCGGACCGAAAGCGATCGAGTACATCCGTGGATTGAAAAAATCGGCCGAGGACGTATCGGAGAGCGTATTCGAGAACGAGCGCAAAAAACAAGCGAACAAATTCGAGTCGATCCTGAAAATGGACGGCAAGGAAAACGCTTATGTATTGAGCAGAGAGCTCGGCGAATGGATGACGAACAACATGACCGTCGTCCGTTACAACAAGAAGCTGGAAGAGACCATCGGCAAGATCAAGGAACTCAAACAGCGTTACAAAAATATTAATATCAACGATACCGCGAATTGGAATAACGCGGGAGCGGCGTTTACCCGTCAGCTGTGGAACATGCTTGAGCTGGCCGAGGCGATGACGGCAGGGGCGCTTCAACGCGACGAAAGCCGCGGAGCTCACTATAAGCCGGACTTCCCTGAACGCGACGACGATAACTTCTTGAAGACGACTTTAGCGTCGTTTACGCCGGAAGGTCCGCAGATTTCGTACGAGGACGTCGATGTATCGTTGATTAAGCCGCGGAAGCGCGACTACTCCACCAACAAGAAGAAGGAGGGCTAAGTCATGGCGGAAGCTACTACTGCAACGAAAGCGACCACGGCTACGGGTCGTAAAGTCAAGTTCATCATTACGCGACGGGAACGTCCGGATGCCTCCCCATTCACGGAGGAATTCGAAGTTCCGTACCGCCCGAATATGAACGTCATTAGCGCGTTGATGGAAATTCAGCGCAATCCCGTTAAATCCAACGGAGAGAAAACCGCTCCGGTCTGCTGGGAATCCAACTGTCTGGAAGAAGTGTGCGGAGCTTGCTCGATGGTCATCAACGGCAAGCCGCGCCAAGCGTGCAGCTCGCTCATCGATAAGCTGGAGCAGCCGATTCGCTTGGAGCCGATGGCGACTTTCCCTGTCGTAAGGGATTTGGTCATCAACCGCGAACGGATGTTCAACGCGCTTAAGAAGGTTAAAGCTTGGATTCCGATCGACGGTACGTACGATCTTGGACCGGGTCCTCGCATGGCCGAATCGAAACGCCAATGGGCTTACGAGCTGTCCAAGTGCATGACTTGCGGCGTTTGCCTCGAGGCTTGCCCGAACGTCAACGATAGGAACAGCTTCATCGGCCCGGCGTCGATCTCGCAAGTTCGCTTGTTCAACGCCCATCCAACGGGCGAAATGAACGCTCACGAGCGTCTTGACGCGCTGATGGAAGAAGGCGGCATCGAAGGCTGCGGTAACTCGCAGAACTGCGTTCGCTCCTGTCCGAAAGGCATCCCGCTAACGACTTCCATCGCGGCGATGAACAGAGACACGACCAAGCAACTGTTCAAGCAATGGCTTGGCATGTAATACAAAGAAACGCCGCCTTCCCTTCGGGGAGGGCGTTTCTTGTTTGGGGGAACTTTGGCAAACTTGGCAAAACTCGACTAGCTCCAGTAACTCCAGTAGCCCCAGTAAAATCCAGTAGCTCCAGTAGCTCCAGTAGCCCCAGTAAAATCCAGTAGCTCCAGTAGCCTAAGTAGCTCGAGTAGCTCCAGTAGCTCCAGTAGCTCCAGTAGTCCCAGTAGTCCCAGCAGCCTCTTTAGCTCCATTAGCCTCAGTAGCTCCAGTAGTCCCAGCAGCCTCTTTAGCTCCAGTAGCCTCAGTAGCTCCAGTAAATCCAGTAGCCTAAGTAGCTCGAGTAGCTCGAGTAGCTCCAGTAGTCCCAGTAGCCTCTTTAGCTCCAGTAAATCCAGTAGCCTCAGTAGCTCCAATAGTCCCAGTAGCTCCAGTAGCTCCAGTAGCTCCAGTAGCTCCAGTAGCTCCAGTAGCTCCAGTAGCTCCAGTAGCCCCAGTAGCTCCAGTAGTCCCAGTAACTTCCAGTAGCCTCCAGTAGCCTCAGTAGCTCGAATAGCTCCAGTAGTCCCAGTAAATCAGCCGCCCGTACACCTAAGTGTAAAAAATACAACTAGTTTGTGGAGTTTTTCTCGCTCGAATGACTAAGTGTAAAAAATACAACTAGTTCAGGCGAATATTTCGATTTAACACGAATTCAGTCAAATTAAGTGTATCTTTTACATTTAGATGGTGGAAACGAGGAATTTAGGCAAATCTAAATGTAATTTTTACACTTAGATTTTCTGTCGGCTGGAGTGAGTAGAATTTTAGATTAGCTGGACAGTCATTATCCAGTCAATGGTTCATTGGTACTTGAACGAGAAAGCGCATTTATGCATTAAGCTCGGTAGTATTAGGTGAGTTTGTCTTGAATTAGCTACTCCGGAATAGCTACTTCTGCACCGACATCGGATATTATCAAATAAAATGAATAGCCCCATCAGCGACTCTATACCATACGACTCTATCGCCTTTACCGGTAATGACAGGTACAATCCAGCCCTTTGCTAATAGCTGCCGAATAATCCTCATGGTTGTTCTGTAATTGATCTGAAAATTTCGTGATACATCGATCGGACGAAATGGGCGGGCGAGTCTAAGTGCGAATTTGATGACTTCCTTTTCGCCAAGTTGAGTGACTTGCTCAGGTACTTGAACATCTTGAAAT
This sequence comes from Cohnella herbarum, assembly GCF_012849095.1. Lineage (NCBI taxonomy): Bacteria > Bacillati > Bacillota > Bacilli > Caryophanales > Paenibacillaceae > Cohnella > Cohnella herbarum. Next base: position 3,076,685 of record NZ_CP051680.1, on the reverse strand, counting down.
TGGCTAAAAAATAAACGAAGCAATGTGGTGCATAATTCCGGGCGGTTTGCAACGTTGTCATACGTCAAGGAGATGAGGCGATAACCGATCCCTTGTAGAAACAGTTCTCGATTTGAGTCATTATCGAATCCGTTTCTATCCATATCTCGAATGTGCTTGGCAAAGCCTTTGATTTCGAATAAGAGGGTGAAATTCCAAGGTGTTTTCCAAGCAAAATCGGCGAAATAGGATCTGCTGCGCCAATCCATAATTTCATACTCAGGATGCAAATTATCCAAGTTTCCTTTAAGAACCCACCATATATTCTGCAGAAATAGCTTCTCACCGTGAAAATTTCGACTTATCAACCGGCCTCTCCGTTCACCTGATCTTCGCCCAATATGATTTTGCATAAACTCCGCGTAAGCTTGTTCAAAATCCATCATTTAACCCCCTTAGAATTATACGCAATACACCAACACCAACACCAACACCAACACCAACACCAACACCAACACCAACACCAACACCAACACCAACACCAACACCAACACCAGTCAAATTACTCAGGTTAATCCTTTCAAGCATAAAAAAGAACGCCCCTATCCGCGAAAGCGGGATAAGGACGTTCTTCGTCTCATAGAAGATAGTATAGTTGGAAAAAGAAGATTTGAATAGTCCCGAGGTAGCGGCCGAGGCTACGCCTGTTGTTGTGCTCAAGTCCGCAAACAGACCACAAACGTTCCAATGAACAGTAACCTACGGTCCCAACCGCATTCCCGTTAACAGCTCCCCTCGAATCCCATTATCCCTTAACAGCACCGGCGGTTAAGCCCTTCATGAACGTTCTGGAGCCCAAAATGAACAAGATCAGCACCGGGACGGTAGTCATCGCGAGAGCGGCCATGCGGGCGGCGTAGTCCGTGCGATGGACCATTCCGAGATTGGAGATGAACAGCGGCAGCGTGAACCAATCCGATTTGTTGATCGTGACCAGAGGGAGCAAGTAGTTGTTCCACGACCACAGGAACACCATCGTCGCCATCGTCGCGAGCCCCGGCTTAATGATCGGAAGGACGATGCGGAGCAAGATGCCCGGCTCCGAGCAGCCGTCGATGCGCGCGCATTCGAGCAGATCGTTCGGAACCGCATCCCGCATGAACTGGATCATGAAGAACGCACCGAACGGGAACGCCATCCAGACGAAGATAATCGGCCAAAGAGTGTTTCCTACGCCGATGTGGCGCATTTCGATAATGTAGCCGATCAATCCGACCTGCGTCGGCACCATCATCGTAAGGATAACGAAAATCTGCAGAAAATTTCGGCCGCGGAATTTGAATTTGGCAATCGCGTAACCGATCAACGTGCTAGTGAACAGCGCGAGCGCGACGGATGTGATCGACACGACCAAGCTATTGCCGTATACCCGCAGGAAGTCGGATTTGAATACCGTCTTCAAGTTCTCGAATAAATAGTCGCTGGGAAGAAGCGGAATTCCTTTGAACAAATCCTCATTGAAATACGTACTCATGACGATCATCATGTAAAAAGGAAACAGCGACAAGATCGATATCAGAATGAGACAAATCCACATAAGCTGCTTCATCGCTTATCCTCCTTTTGCGCGCTTAGGCGGTAGCTGATGACGGAGAAAAAGACGATCAATACGAACAAAGTATAAGCGATTGCCGAAGCATATCCGAAGCGCGTATTGGAAATGAACGATTCGTCCACGAATTTCCATATGACAGTAAGCGCCGTATTGTCCGGTCCGCCGACTTGCACCGATCCCGACCAACCGCCGTACAGCAGCTTAGGTTCATCGAACAATTGAAGGCCGTTGATGACTGAAGTGACGATCAAGAAAACGGAGATGTTTCTGAGCAACGGCATCGTGATGTTACGAAAAGTATGGAATCCCGTCGAGCCGTCGACTTTGGCCGCTTCGTATACGTCTTGCGGTACAGCCGTCATGCCTGCCATGAAAATTACCATGAAATAGCCAAGATTGCGCCATACGACCATCAGGGCAATGACCGCGCGCGACGTCCAAGGATCTTGGAGCCAATAAAAACCTTCCTGCATTAAACCTAGCTTCACGAAGATGAGGTTGATCAAGCCGGTTTGCCAATCGAATAAGTACGAGAAAATAAAACCGATGGCGACCGGTGTCGTAATGTAAGGCAGAACGTTAACCGTTTGAAAAAACTTTCTTCCTCTCGTTAATTGAAAAGTCCAGTAGGCGAGAAGAAGGCCTAAAATCAGCGTGACCGGTATGAACATCGCCATCATGATCAGCGTATTCCAGAGCGATTTGTAGAACAACGGATCTTTCGTTAACAAGTCGACATAGTTGCGTAAGCCGACAAAGGTTTTCTCGCCGATTCCGTTCCAATCGTTCAAGCTCAAGTAAAAGGAATAGAGTACCGGGTATAATTGGAACGCCGCGTAAGAAAGAATGAAAGGCAAAGCGAAAAGGTAGGGCCACATGCGTGGCCCCCATTTCCGTTTGCGGGATGCGGCGGAAGACGATTGAAGTGTGCGTTCCGAATTCACGTTCATCCCTCGTTTATGCAAGTTTTTATTTCACGGTGGCGTCGGTTGCTTTGTTCTTCACTTCCGTGATGAACTTCTGCAAAGCGGCGTCCGCAGTGATGGAAGTGTCCTTGGTCCACAATGGATAAAGCGCATTGAATACGCTATCTACGACGGAATCGTACTTGGATTGCGCTTCGCCCTTCATGTCGGGAACGATGTTTTCGATGAAGTACTTCGCGAGGTTTTGTCCGCCGAAAAATTCATCGTAAGCTCCAGGAGCTTCAATCAGCGCTTTTTCGTTCTCGTAGAACGCTTTGGAGCCCGTCATGTTGCCGAACGTTTTGAAATTATAAGCCGAGCCTTCATCGGACAAGTAAGCGAATTGCATGAATGCCCAAGCAGCTTCTTTGACTTTGCTGTCTTTGTAAATACCGATCGCGGTTCCGCCGCGCGTAAATCCGCCTTCCGGCGCTTTCACGAGCCCCCATTTGCCGCTGCCTTCCGGATCGTTGGCGGAAATGTGCCATTTCGGTCCCCAAGGTCCCATCGGGTAGAACATGAATTGGCCTTTCGCCATCGACGCGGACCATGCCGGAGTCCAAAGCTCGTTCTTGCCAAGAATGCCTGCGTCTCTCATTTTGAACAGCGTTTCGAGCGGTTTTTGAAGTTTGGTCGTTAGGTCTACTTCGGTTCCGTTAACGTAGGAGTTGAAGTTTTGTCCGCGAAGCACGATAAAAGCATCGCCCAATCCCGGGAACATCAGCACTTTGCCCCCGCTTTTCTCTTTCAGCTCTTGTCCTTTAGCGATAAAAGCATCCCAAGAGGAGATCAGCTTCTCGAGCTCGGCAGGATCGTCCGTTCCCCAATATTCTTTAGCAAGGTCGCGGCGGTATGCGAAGCCGGCAGGCGTAATCGCTTGGTCGATGGCGATTAATTCGCCTTTGGGGTTCTGCAGGTAAGGAACGGTAAAATCAAGCACCGAGCTTTTTTCGAAGTTGTAAGGAGCGTTCTCAAGGTTATCGAGCACGCCTAGATCGAACAGTTTGCCGCGGTATGCGGATTCGCCAAGAATGATGTCCGGAACGTCGGAGCCGGAAGCGATACCGCTTTGCAGCTTCTGCAAGTAATCGTTCGGGTTAACGACGGTGACTTCGACTTTGATGTTCGGGTATTTTTTGTTGAATTCGGGAATCATGCCTTTTTGGAACGTTTCGTCCCAATCCCAGATTTTCACGGTGCCGCTAAGGTCGTTCGGGTTGGCGCTAGCCGCTTGGCTAGCCTCAGGGCTTGAGCTGATTGCGCTTGTCGTTGCCGATGGTGCTGCATTGTTATTGTTGCTGCCGCACGCTGCCAGCGAGACGGCTAGCAAGGATAGCGAGGCGAGCAGGGTCGCCCGTTTCTTGAGTCCGATTGTCTTCATTCTAGTAACCCCTCCTGTATATCTTGTGGAAAACGCTTACCTTGTTCATGTTAACAGCGAGGGTTAAACGGGAAAACGAGGGTAAACGGTTATTTTGTATAAAATCCGGCGATCCGGTTAATCGATCGATTTTAACGGCAGCCTTATCCGAATGAGCGTACCTTGTCCATCAGGGCGGTCGATTTCGACGCCGAATGACGAGCCGTAGTGGAATTGAATACGTTCCCGGATATTGCCTAGTCCGATACCGCGGGTTCTTTCGGGAACGGAAAGCGATAAGTCGGGTATTCCCGGATCGCTATTTTCAACTATGCCGACTCCATTGTCTTCGACTTCCAATACGATTTGGTTATGAGCTTCATAAGCTCTGATCGTAATTCGTCCGTCTTCACGATCGGAAGGAAATAACCCGTGCATAATGGCGTTTTCGACAAGAGGCTGAAGAAGCATCCGCGGAACTTGGGAATCCCATAACTGTTCATCCGCTTGCCACTCTATGCAAAAGCGATCCGGATAGCGGGTTTGTTGGATGATCGCGTATTTATCCACGATTCGGCGTTCTTCCTTAAGCGTCGCGAATTCGGCCCCGTCCCCGGTTTTGATCGTATCCTGAAGAATAGCGATTAAAGCTTGGGTCATCTCGGCGGCTTGAACGTTCCGACCCGCATGGCACAAGTAAATAACCGTATTCAGCGTGTTGTACAGAAAATGGGGATTGATTTGCGCCATCAACAGGTCGATTTGCATTTTGCGTCTCATGTCTTGGTCTCGAATAGAGGATTCGATATGAGATTTCAAGTCGTGAACCATTCGGTTAAAGCCTGTCCCGAGGATTTCCAACTCGTCTCCGCTATGAATGGATACGCTCGTGTTCAAATCCCCTACGGCCACCCGTTTCATCGCTTGGGTCAACCGGGAAAGCGGCTTCGTTAAGCTTAGAATGATCGGCAGCATAACGACCAAGCTAAGTCCGATGGCGGATAGGATGATCAGAATGTAAAAATAGAAAACGCGATTGATTTTCTCGAACAGCCTGTCTTTCGACAATAACGCGACTTGATTCCAGCCTTGATTCATGGAAGAGTCGGTTAACGCGATCCTTTTAGCATCCTCCCTGAAGTTCCTTTCCGACAAGGACACGGTATTCATAAATGCATGGTCATCCGAGGAGAGACCGGAATGGCTTTCGTATAACAATTTGCCCGATCCCGTGGTCAGTCTGATTTGTTCGAAGTCGCCGGCGCTTTGCAGGAACGCATTGTCGATTTCCGAGTAGGCGACATCCAATACCAAATAGCTGTAAGGAGAAACGTTATCCCCGATCGGGCGGTATTTTAGAATATAACTGAATACTTGGCGGTTGCTTCCGATATAGAAAAATTGATGAGGCGCAGAGAAGCCGCTGCGATCTTCGATCCGATCCACGAACCAATGCTGCTTCAAGTATTCGGCGAAATAATCCTCGTAGCCGCTATTGTTGGAGAAGGTTTCTTGGTCCGGCCTTACGATAATAATGTTCTGGACGTAATGGTTCAAAGCGGCGAACCGTTTGAGCTTCTCCTGTACGGCTTGCTTGCGAAAATAATTCTCCTCCAACGAAGGGCTTGGAGGCGCGTAGACGAGCGAACCGATTTCCTCGTCCGATACGATGTATTCCGCCGTTTTCGTTACCTGCTCCTGAACTTTCTTGAGCTGGAAGGAGATTTGCGCCAGCTTCGTCCGGCTGTCCTTGATCGATTGCTCCCGGATGATGTTCTTGGCGTAATCGTAAATAAAAAATCCGCTAAGCATTAAAGTGACGGATACGACGAGCGCCGTGCTGGCGATGATTTTCGATCTGATTTTCATGCGCATCGCTTGCTCACCGTTTCCTTTCCACGTACTCGAGCGGAGTCATTCCCGTCGATTTGCGGAATACTTGGCTGAAGTATTGGCTGTTCCGATAGCCTACGAGCTCCGCGATCTCGTATATTTTGTATTTTCCCTCTTCCAGCATCGCTTTAGATTGATCGATCCGAACGGCCGTCAGAGCGTCCAATACCGTTTGCCCGGTTTCTTCCTTGAACAGGTGACGCAGGTGATCGCGGCTGATGCCGATGTGATCGGCGATTTCTTGAGCTCCGACGTCCTCGGAAAAGTTTTTGCGGATATACTCTAGAGCTTGAATCACTTTTCTGGAATACGTGCCGAAAGAAACGGATGACTTCGATAAAAAGCGGTATTCGGCGATAAACCAATCTTGGATGCCGTCCAAGGAGGTCCATAACGAGGCGTCGATTTCATTCCTCATCCATAACTGCTCCAACGAAGGCAAGTTTAACGTTTCTCTGCTTTGTTCGAGTAAGGAAACAAGTTGCTTGCACATGTCGGTAAAGCCTATCAGATCTTTAGCAGCCAAAGCTTCGGAAAATAGACTTGAGAGCAGAGAGGGGATTTCTTCGAATTGAAACGTTTTCATTTTTTCGGTAATGACCTTCATCGCTTGATCCGCGATGAACCGGATCGGTTTGTAGTTTTGCCGATCCTGTAAGCGATAGAGAAACCGTGGACCGTAAAATACGGAACAGGATAACCAAACGTTAGCTTCGTGAAAGTGGCTTGGAATGCTCCTCCAATCGGATATATCGTGGGAGACAACGACGGATGCCGTTCCGCCGGCTTGATCCTCGACCGTGCGTCGAGCCAGCATGGCATTCTCGTGGGCTCGGTCCCACAGCTTATGTTCGCTTCGAATCCCTGGGGCGATAAATAAAAATGCGAATTGGGACTTGCGAATAGGGATCGACGCGAGCAACGACTCGTCCTCGAGTTCGACCTGCACCGGTTCGAACGCCGGCGGGATCGGAGAGCCGATATTCGACATCGCGGTTAAGAGGGGGAATGGCCGATCTTGTTGAACTAAGACCAACTGAAAGAAGTCTGACTCCGAGTAAGCTTCGGCTACCGACTGCCACTGCTCTTGCGTGACCGGCCTACCGCTTAACAACTCTCCGAGCAACGATCTGCGCGAAGCGGCTTGCTTTTGCAAGTCGCCCTCGATTACTTCCTTGAGTAACGTCAACTCGCGAGTTAAGTAATCGGTCTGCAATTCATGTTTAATCCAGTAGTTGGACAAGCCGAGTTGTATAGCTTCCTTCGCGTAATCGAATTCTTTGTAGGAGGATAATAAAACGATTTGGGGTTTATGGTGTTCGGCCGCGGTGGCTAGGACGCGTTTGCAAAATTCAAGCCCGTCCATGACGGGCATTTTGATATCGACGATAATCAGTTGAGGGCGGAACTGCTCTACGAGAGATAACGCCTTGAGGGGATGGGTAGCTACGCAGCTAATCTCAAACCCCAATTCCTCCCAAGGCACCAAGCTTCGAATATGTTCGATAGCCAATATTTCGTCATCCAAAATCAACACGCGGATCGGTTTCATCTGTCGTCTTCCCCTATCCAGTCATAATGTAACCTCTATATTAACTGATTCTGACGAGATAGGTTATAAATTGATTTCGGTTTTTTTGTTCATCGGGCTGCGTGGAGGTTACCATGAGACGATTGCTGGAGGGATTCCAGCGTAGAGGATCCGCGATAAATTTGACGTCCAAGGATAACGTGTTGGATAAGCCGGTCGAAGTATCGGCAACGTATACTCCGCGGACCGTACCGCTTGGCGTAATGCCCGCGTAGGCGAGTTTTTTTCCGTCCGGGGACCATGCGGTTCCGTAAATCTGGGAGTCTTGCGCGATCGCTTGGAGAACATTTCCTTCAAGATCCGTAATGATAAGCTCCATTTCGCCGCCGTTGCTTAGTTTGCGGACGATAGCCAGACGCTGTTCGTCGGGGGAAGGCACCATCCAAATCACGTTGGTGAATTGTGCGGTAACGACCGTATTTTCTTGCGGGCTGGTGAGCAATGTGCCTTTCAGAGACGTGAAATAAACCCTTTCGTTCAAGAAGGCAACATTGTTGGGGAACGGAATGGCGGTGTCCGCAACCAAGCGAGGCCTATCGTTACCTACATCCGCTACGTACGCTTTTCCGTCGATCGTAGCGAATACGACGGATTCGTTATCCATCCAACGCCCATTTTGATTATCCATCGCATCCGCTTCCGTGAAAGAAGCGGTTTTGCCGGTTGCGAGATCAAGAAAATGGCCTTGACCGGTGTTGCTCTGCAAGGAGAACGTTTTGTAGAAAATCCGGGTTCTGTCGGGACTTGCCAAGGCGAATCCTTGATTCTCGTTGGCAGGAAGAAGAGGGACTTGAGCAGCCGTGGACAAGGTATGGACGTAAAGATTGTGAGGATACCAATCCGAACCTTCGATGTGCTCCGGTTTGAAATCGCGATTTTCCCGGTCGATAATGATTTGCTCTTCGCTGAGCCAGTCCAATCCTCGAACATCGACTAAACGAACTAAAGTATTGGTCTCCGACTTGTCGTAGGAGGTCAACTCCGGATTGTCCAGGACGGTAATCGCTTTGCCGGCGATTTGCACAGTGTCTCTGTCGGAGGTTTGTTGCTGCTGACAGCCGACCAGCACGAGCATAGAAGCGCATATTGCTCCCGTCGTTATCCTCGTAAGGATTGAGGATAGCAAGCGGCGCTTAGGTGCTCCTCGGGAGTGCCGGGTTTTGCGAGAATAAGATCTCATAGATGCTCCTCCTCGTTACGTTGCGAATGGAAAAGGGGGAACGCTAATCGGAAAGACGAACCGGTTTCGCTCGATATTAGCTCGATTGTCCCATTATGTTTTTCGACCAATTGCTTAACGAGCGCGAGCCCGAGTCCGGTTCCTCCGCTTTCTCTTGACCGGTCTTTGTTGACCGTGTAGAAAGGCTCGAATATTTTGGTTCGGAATTCCTCGGGTATGCCGATGCCCGTATCCTCGATCTCGATGACGGCCTTATTTACTTCGATTCGGTTGCTAATGTAAACATATCCTCCGGAGAGGTTGTATTTAATCGCATTATCGAGCAGATTAACGAGGATGTGCACCATGCTCTCGCGATCCGCCCATATGGTGACGTCATTAAGCCGCGAAACGAGGGTAACGCCGAATCGTTCCGCTTTCGCTTTCATCCGCCCGACTAGATCCGCTAGCAGTTCCCGAACTTGAACTTGCTCCGCTTGGAATTCGAAATCGTATTTTTCCAGGGCGGCAAGCCGCAAGATTTTCTCCACCATATCCGTGAGCCGATCCGTTTCAAGCCGAATGTGATAGACCGCATCCTCTTGCAATGCGCCGTCGTCCGGATAAATCTCCATGAGCTCGGAATAGGCTTTAATGGAGGTGAGCGGAGTCTTGAATTCGTGGCTGATATTCCCGATGAATTGTCTTTGCTGTTGTTCGAGCTTCTGCAACTTGTCGACGGCTAAACGCAGCTTCTTCTCTTCCGCCTTCATAGTCGCCATGCTGTTCTGAATTTCTTTACTCATGTAGGTGATGCTCTGACTTAGCTGACCGAGCTCATCGTTTCTCTTAATCGGGGAGACCTGCAAAAACTGCCCTTTGCGAATACGTTCCGCAGCATGATTAAGCGTAACGATCGCCGATCCCGCTCGCTTGAAATAGAGATAACCGAGAATGAAGCTGATGGCAAGAACGGCCGCGCCCGTGAATTGGAAAAGACCCAAGATCGTGTCGTAGAATCGAATGTCGTTCAGCAATGAATATTGAAATTGAATGACGCCCATCTGCTCTCCGGGCCCTTGCATGGGAGTCAGATAAAGCAGAGACTGCTCTTCATACTGGTAGGCGATTTTCCCTTGCAGCGCGAAAGATAATGCATTGTTCACTTCGTAAGACGAACTGAGGGGGACGGAATCCCCGACCTTCTTGCCATCGCTATCGTACAATACGACGTGTAACCCGGTGTATACGGCCAAATCCATGGCGAATTGCTGGCCGCGAGCTTGCAGGAACCTCTGCGCGTCAATGGGCGGCGAAGTTAGATAGGCTTGTTTTATGCTTAGGTTGGCGATTCTGGTTTGTTGCAATAGCTCTCGTTCGATTCTGAGCTGCTGGTGATCCTTAATTCCCTTAAGGACGAATATGCTCAGAACCAAGACAGTGAGAAACAAGAGAACGGCGAGAAAGAGGCTGAATTTGATCTTGATGCTGATCGATTTCATGGTTCGAGACCGACCGATTTATACCCGACGCCGAATACGGTGTGAAGCAAACGTTGGCCGGAATCGCCCAGTTTCTTGCGTAACCTCTGCATATGAATGTCGACGGTTCTAGTGCCCGCCGCGTACTCCATGCCCCATACGGCATCGAGCAGTTCGTCGCGGGTATATACCCGTTCCGGGTGCAAGAGCAGAAGGACGAGCAAATCGAATTCCTTCGGCGTCAAATCCACTTGCGCGTCTTCCACGAACACCGTTCGCTGCTTCAGATGAACCGCTAACTGGCCAACGGCAATCGTTTCGGCGTCGGGTTCTTTTTTCTCCAGACGACGGACAAGCGCTTTGACCCTTGCCAGAAGTTCGCGCAGGTCAAAGGGCTTGGTCATATAATCGTCAGCGCCCATTTCGAGGCCGACGATTTTATCTACGATATCGTTCTTGACGGTGAGCAGGATGATGCCCATGTTGGATCGGTCGTTCAGCTTGCGGCAAACCTCGTATCCGTTAAGCTTAGGCATCATGACATCCAGCACGATGACATGCGGCTTAAAGCTGAGCGCTTTGTCCAAAGCGGCTTGTCCGTCGTAAACGGTTTCCACTTCGTAGCCTTCCTTAAGGAAGGCATAGGAGATCGGGTTTGCGATTCCGGGCTCGTCGTCGGCAATGAGTATGCGTTTGTTCATTCAGTCACCCGATGTTTTGGATTATGCTTTCTGATTAACGGCTGCGGCGACGTCTTCCAAGTATTGCTCGAACGTCACGTTCTTCTTAGTTATGTCCTTAGCGACATCTTTTCCAACATAACGAACGTGCCAAGGCTCGTAGGAATATCCGGTTATCGATTCTTTACCCTTCAGGAATCGGATAATAAACCCATGGTCGACGGCATGTTTGGCCAGCCATTTCCCTTCCTTCGTCTCGCCGAAGCTTTCTTCCAGCGCGTATCCGACGCTAGCGCTCGATATATCCATGGCCAGTCCGGTTTGATGTTCGCTTTGACCGGGGCGGGCGCTCGTACGGTTCGCGACTTCTTCGCCCTTGTTTTTGGCGTTATTGTCGAAAATTCCCTTCTGAGTGGCGTATGAACGATATCCGGATACGGCTTTTAGCGATATGCCGTCGTCCTCGGCTGCTTCGAATAGCGACTCCAAGGCGTTGGCGGCCTCTTTGCGCATTTGTTTTTTCGGAGAATTTCCCGAGAAAGAGAACGGGACATCCGGGACGATCAAATCATTAGGAACGTAATCGGAAGGCAAATTGCGCTTTTTGTTTACAAGAATATACAGGCTGTTCGTATTTGTAACGACGGCAAGGCCGTCTTTGTTGCTTTCGATCGTCGATTCGGGCAAACTGTTCGCAAGTAATGCGAAAATTTCCGTTTCTTTAAGCGGCGGTTCGACTATTTCCGTCGGTTTAGGAGAAGGCTTGGGTTCGGACGGTTTAGTTGCAGATGGTTTAGTCGACTCGGACGGCTCGGGCGTTTCGGTTGCATTAGACGGTTTATCGGTATTAGAGGGCGAAGGAGTCGGGGTTACCTCCGGCTCGTTCGACGGAATATTCGATGGCTGCTCCGTAATGGGCGTTTTGTTCGCATTTACTTGTGACCACAAACCGGCGATGATGATGGCTCCTATTATCGCGATGATGACAACGCTCTTTTTCATTCTCTATCTCTCCTTCAGAACTTTCGTCTGATTACAAGAATAGGAGAGAGATGTTTCCGTAATATATCGACATGTTTCTAAGTTGTAAACGACTTGAAATTAGGATGAATGGTCTATGAAAATACCGATAATTTGCGAGTTTAGGCGGAGAGAAGCGGGTAATCGGTTTAAACAAAGCTAGACTTTAGTCCAGTCGGATACCGTTCATTAGCCAAGGGCATTATTTCCTTTCTTCGTTTACCATGAGGGTAGCAATGGAAAGCCGAGGAGGACATCATGAAGAAAATGAAAGTGTATCAAGCTTGGATCATCTTAATAAGCTCCTTGCCGCGAGGGATCGGAGCTTTCATAATCACGGTTGCCGGACTAAGCGTCGGGCTTCCGCTGGCTATATTCGTCGTCGGATTGCCGCTCCTCGCCGGCATGATTATAGGTTGCGAACGAATTCTAAACATGGATCGCAAGCTTCTGGCCGAGTTGGATCATCGCGAAGCGGCAACCACTCCGCAACCGGAAGGAGCGAAGCTCGGGGACTTCGCGAAAGACGAGAGACTTAGAAATTGGCGAGGCTGGGCGAGTATTCTAGGGAACAAGCAAGCTTATTGGAACTTGGTATACGGGTTATTCCAATTTCCCGTTTCGATCCTCGCATTCGTCTTTGCGATTCTCATTCCCGCGGTAGGGATAGGATTGACGTTATCACCGTTAGCCGAACTCGTCAGCACCCAATATTTCTCGTTCGATTTATTCGCCAAGGATTGGTTCATGAACTGGCTATTCCCGGAATGGTCGAGTTACCAACGCTCTTGGTTTAACGCCGGATTGGGCGCCATTCTTCTAATATCAATGCCGTTTCTCATGAGAAAGCTTGTTGGTTATTACGCGGCATGGATCCGTTGGATATCCGGAACGGAAACATTCAACAACGTCATTCAGGTGAAAGAAGCTTAAAAAGAACCTAAAAAAGAACCTAAAAAAGAACCTCCAGATCCGCTGCAGTTGAGCGGGTAGGGAGGTTCTTTCGCGTCTTCAGGGGTTCACCGGTTTACATCCACTGTTCGCCCCAGTTTTGGATGGAATGAATGACTTCCTCCAATTGTCTGCCTTTTTCGGTTAACTCGTATTCAATTCGCACCGGCATTTCCGGATATACGGTTCGTGTGAGAATTCCCGCCGCTTCAAGCTCTTTCATGCGATCGGTTAGCATTTTATCGCTCATTTCGGGAATTTGCTCTTTAATATCCTTAAACCGTTTGGGACCTCCGAGCATGACCCGGATAATGAGACCCGTCCATTTTTTGCCCAGTAACTCTGCTGCCGATTCGTATTTGGGGCACATTTTGGAATAGTCCATACCGACTCCTCCTTTGTTCTCATTTTAACATACACACTTCAGAAAAGTAAGTAATAACTCTATTTACTTAATAATAAATAGTTACTTGACAAAAGTAAGTAAAGTAAATTACACTGGGAACCAGCAGAACGACAGGTTGATGCTAAAACAAATCGAGAGGCGTGGGTTAGAATGGAATGGGGATTATTGTTGCTTAGAGTCATTATCGGATTATTGTTCGCGGGGCACGCGATGCAGAAATTGGCTGGTTGGTTCGGAGGACACGGCTTGGCGGGTACGGGGGGATTTTTCGAATCGATCGGGATCAAGCCGGGTCGCACGATGGCCTTACTGGCGGGACTCGCTGAGCTCGTCGGAGGACTTTTGTTCGCGTTCGGGTTGTTTACTCCGCTTGCTGCTTTGCTCATCATCGTAACGATGTTAATGGCTATCGTTAAGGTACATGGGAAAAACGGACTGTGGGTTACGCAAAACGGGTATGAATTCAACCTTGTGCTTATCGTCATTGCCGTATCCGTTGCGCTTATCGGACCGGGTGACTATTCTTTAGATGCTTTGTGGGTAAACTGAACCGGAGATCGAACAACAGTGGAATTAACAGTGGAATTAACAGTGGAATTAACAGTGGAATCAGCTTAGAATAACTGCGGAATAAGCATTGGAATAACCACGGAATAAACATTGAAATAACCGCGGAATATCCCTATTTCATATGGGAAAAGTGATATTTGTTACACAAATGAAATATTTCTGTGATCTCCTTGTCGCAGAGGTCGGATATTATAATTAACAAGACCCCCTTTTTTCATATGATTGAAGCCTGCCACCGTTGGCGGGCTTCCTTTTTTTTGCGTGCAAAAGAAACACGCAGGTCCCAGCCCGCAACAACGGTGCAGAGCACCGCTATTTCGCCCGAAACCCCGTCCCAGGCCGCAACAACGGTGCTGAGCACCGCTATTTCGCCCAAAATCCCGCCCGAGGCCGCAACAACGGTGCTAGGCACCGCTATTTCGCCCGAAACCCCGCCCGAGGCTGCAACAACGGTGCTAGGCACCGCTATTTCGCCCGAAACCCCGCCCCGGGCCGCAACAACGGTGCAGAGCACCGCTATTTCGCCCGAAACCCCGTCCCGGGCCGCAACAACGGTGCTGAGCACCGCTATTTCGCCCGAAACCAAAAAGGCTGCCCCACGAATATGGGACAGCCCCCCTATGCTTACAACGGCACGATAACTTTCCGTTTCTGCCGGAAAAACACCCAACGGCTAAAGCCGATCTCGCGAAGCCGCTTCCGGACGAGCTCCCAATCGTCTCCTACGCGAGAGGGCACGTGCGCGTCCGAGCCGAAAGTCACGTCCGCGCCGAAGTGGAGGGCGCGCTCAAGAATGGCGTCCGAAGGATACCATCCTCCGCAATCTTTCGTGCCGCCGCTCGTGTTGATTTCAATGGAAATATCGTTGGCGGCTACCGCTTTCAGAGCTTCGTCGATTTCGGATTCGGCTCCGCGGATATCGGCAAAGCCGGGATAGTAACCTTTCATCGCGTCGATATGGCCGAGAATCTGGAACAACCCGCTATTCGCGGAGTCGCGAATAAGCTCGTAATAGTGTTTTTTCTCGTCGAGTTGTTCCGCATCGTCTTTGCCTTTCCACCTGGTTCGGTTAAATATGCTGACTCCCCGCGTTTGGTGAACGGAACCGATAATGTAGTCGAACGGATAGGGTTCGTAGGAGGAACGGTACAACTCGATCTGATCGATATAGAAATCGGATTCGACGCCGAGCAGAACTTCGATCCGATCTTGATACTGCTCCTTCAAACGCAAAACTTCGGCGATATAATTAGGGAAATCGCTTCGCGCCATCGCGATTCCGGGTTGGGGCTGATCGAGTTCGTGAGCGAAATAAGGCGAGTGGTCGGAAATGCCGATAACCTGAAAACCCGCTTGGATGGCGGCTTCGATATAGTCCTTGATCTTATCCGATGCGTGTCCGCATCTGTCGTGGTGCGTATGCAAATCGAACTTCATATGATCTCTCCTCGTTCTCCTTTATTCGCTACCGATAAACTGATCTTCCGGCATGCCTTTCAAATCGTTCAAAAACTGCCGCATGGCGCTGTTGACGTAACGGCCCGATTTGGTCATGACGCCGACGGGGTGGCTGACTTCGAGCTCGTTAACGGGGATCATTTTAAGCGTTCCTCGTCGTAATTCTCCCGCGATGGATTGCTTGGAGACGATAGCGGCTCCCATGTTAAGCTCCACCATTCGCTTGACTTCTTCGCTGCTTCCGAGCTCCATGACGATATTCGGTTCTAGTCCGTATTCCTTGAAGACGCGGTCCGTGAAACGGCGACCGAGCGTATCCGGCGATAAGAGGATGAGCGGAATATCTTTGAGCATGTTAATCGTAATCCGGTTGGAGGAGGCTAGCCGATGTTGCGGAGCGACGACGAATTCGAAGGTATCGTAGTAGAGCACGGAAGTTTCTACCTGCGGGCTTCTGTCCGTTAAGTAACCGATGCCGACATCGATAGTGCCATTCTCGACGCTGGAAAGCACTTGAGTGGAATTCATCGATAAGATGCTCGTTTTGATCAGGGGGAATTGATTCTGAAAATAGGATAGCACCCTGGGCAAAATTTGAATCGCGATCGATGTCGTCGTTCCGAGGATAATGTGGCCTTGAGGCACTTCGTTCAAG
The DNA here is from genome assembly GCF_012849095.1 of Cohnella herbarum. Taxonomy (NCBI): domain Bacteria; kingdom Bacillati; phylum Bacillota; class Bacilli; order Caryophanales; family Paenibacillaceae; genus Cohnella; species Cohnella herbarum. Next base: position 3,060,902 of record NZ_CP051680.1, on the reverse strand, counting down.
TCGGACAGCTTCTGCTTTAATTGTTCCACGATGGCTAATATTTGTTCGGCATGATCCAGGAAAACTTGGCCGCGGTCCGTTAAGGTTACCGGATGATTGCGGTCGACCAGAATCGCTTTGAATTCGTCTTCCAAGCTCTTGATTTGGGCGGATACCGCAGGTTGCGTCAAGTTGAGCAGTTCGCCGGCTTTGCGGAAGCTCAGCGTCTTGGATATGGTGACTAACGTCTCCAGTTGGCTCATGTTCATCTCGTCGCCTCCTTTGCATTGAATAAATTTATCACATCTAATAGATCGTATAAAAAGGATTTGTCGTTGTTTTCATTATAGGGGATTATTTCTTCCGTCGCAAAGGGTTGAAAGTTACTCAAATTTGAGTATAATATCGAATGAGATATCCAATCCGATGGGAAATATGGATACTTCGGACACAGTGAAGGAGTTGATTGGCAATGGATGCGAAAAAGAGCAATACGAACCTCGTCGTAGCCGGTTTACTACTCGGCCTATTCATGGCTGCATTAGATCAGACGATCGTATCGACGGCGATGACGACGATCATTAAGAAACTCGGAGGATTGGAGAGCTTCATCTGGGTATATTCGGCTTACATGATCGCTATGGTCGTATCTACGCCGATATTCGGTAAGCTATCCGATATGTACGGACGGAAAAATTTCTTCCTCATGGGACTGATCTTGTTCCTCGGAGGATCGATTCTTTGCGGAACCGCGCAGAACATGGATCAATTGATCATCTATCGAGCGATTCAAGGGATCGGCGGCGGGGCATTGATGCCGATCGTGTTCACGATTATTTTCGATCTGTTCCCGGCTGAAAAACGGGGCAAAATGATGGGTTTATTCGGAGCCGTGTTCGGCATATCGAGCGTATTCGGTCCGATCATGGGCGGCGCGATTACGGATCATTTGAGCTGGCGCTGGATCTTCTACATCAACGTACCGATCGGACTGCTCGCGATTTATTTCATTGCGAGGGCTTACCACGAAACGAAAGTAAGCAGGAAACAAGTGATCGACTGGGCGGGCGCGATTTTGTTGACCGGTACGATTCTGTGCCTCATGTTCGGACTGGAGCTGGGAGGCACCGAAGGCTGGGCATGGGATTCGGCGAAAACGATCTCGTTGTTCGCGGGATCGGCGATCTTGTTCGTCTTATTCTTGCTAGCTGAGAAGAAAGCCAAAGATCCTATCATTAAACTTAGTCTGTTTCAGAAGCGGTTATTCACGAGCAGCATGGCGATCAGCCTCTTATACGGAGGCGTCATGATTGCGGGCGCGTCTTACATTCCGATTTTCATCCAAGGCGTGTTCCATAAGACGGCCACGGAAACGAGTACCGTTCTAACGCCGATGATGCTCGGGGTCGTCTTGAGCAGCCAGCTCGGGGGCAGATTCGCGACTCGGTTCAGATACCGGGACGTGATGCTCGTATCGGCGCTCACCTTGCTGGTCGGTTCCTACTTGCTCGGTTTTGTTATGGACAGGGAAACGAGTCGTTTGACGATCACGTTATTCATGGTCATTATCGGGCTGGGAATGGGAGTGTCCTTCTCGCTGCTTAATATTTCTACGCTCAACTCCGTTCCTCCGCAGTATAAGGGTTCGGCATCGTCTTTAATCACGTTTTTCCGAACGATCGGTTCCGCTCTAGGCGTGACAGTATTCGGAACGCTTCAGAAGCACGAATTTCAGCAAGGCATTCAAGAACTGCCCAATCTGAATCCGGAAATGGCCGCGCAGATCAAGGGAGGGCAGGCGCTGCTCGATCCGGCTTTGCAGGCTAAGATGGGATTGTCGCCGGACGCCGTAAACGCGCTTCTCGGCAAACTCGCCGATTCGATTATTTACATTTTTCAATGGTCGGTCTTGTTACCGGCGTTGGCTTTGGTGTTCGTGTTGCTTATGGGAAGCGCGAGGATGGAGAAGGGGAAACTTGGGGCGGGTTCGCATGGTCAGTCGGGTCAGCAAGATTCGTCCGGGCAGAAGGGCGATCCAGGTTTGAAAGGGGACGCAGCCGGCAAGCCGGAGCCATCTTTTCATGGAGGCTAAATTCCCATGTCCATGAAGCTATTGATCCTCGGTCTATTAAGCGAATGCAATCGGCACCCTTATGAAATTAGGCAAACGATCAAGGCGAGGAATTGGCACCATGCCTTTAAGATCAAAGACGGATCATTGTATTACGCGGTCGATCAGTTAAGGGATGAAGGATTAATCGAAGTGGCGGAAACGATTCCCGTCCAAGGAGACAATCGTCCGGACAAAGTCATCTATCGAATAACGGAACAGGGGAAGACGGTTCTTCGGAAACTGATCTACAATGAAATGGATCAGGAATTCTATCCGCTGCATCCTATGTTCATGCCCCTAGCGTTCGCGAGGCATGCCGACAATGCCCTTATGGGATCATTGATCGAGAAACGGTTGGAAGCTTGCGAAAATACGATCGAGCATCTTAGGGGAGTATTGGAGCTTAAAGGAGGGTGGCTGCCTCGAGGGTCCGTTCGATTTATTCAAGGCGCATTGCGATTCAGCGAAACGGAAAGGGAATGGCTGCAACAATTGCTCGACGACGCGAGATCCGGGAAATTGACGGATTTCGGGAGCGGCCACGACCGAAAATAACGATTTAGTAGTAGTCATATGCCCAGAATTATTCGCAACGGTTGGAACGCCGACCGACTGCGTTTTTTCTGGGCATTTTAGCGTGAGCGGTTCCTACATAATCAGATACACGCTTAAAATCTGTAACACGTCTATCTTCCTTAAATAATGTTAAAGCCGCTATCGCATTAAAGGAAAAGGTACGGTTGCCGTCGAAAGTTACCTGCAACGCAGCTAAACAGCAGAAGAGGCGGTAGACCATGGATGATAACAAGCAAATAAAAGCCTGGGTCATGTACGATTGGGCGAATTCTGCTTTTGCGACGACGATCATGGCAGCCGTTATGCCGATCTATTTCATTAGCGTCGCTGGCGGAACGGACGGCAGCTGGAGCTTTACGCAAACCGCTGCCGCGATCGTCGTCGCGCTTATGTCGCCGCTGCTCGGGGCGATCGCGGATCATACGGGCAGGAAAGCTGCTTTTCTAAGGGTTTTCAGTATCATTGGCGCGGTTGCCAGCGCGGCATTGGCATTCGTGGGACCGGGTGATATGTGGCTGGCTTCGATTCTTGTCGTCATCGGCATGGTCGGCTTCGGTACGGGGAACACGTTCTATGACGCCATGCTGAACGATATTACTTCTCCGGCTCAGCGGGACAAGGTGAGCGCCCGGGGATATTCGATGGGGTACTTGGGCGGCGGCGTGCTGCTTGCGGTCAATTTGGGATTGATCCTGGGTTGGGAATCGATCGGGTTACCCGATAAAACCGCCGCTTCGCAAATATCGTTCGTTACGGTGGGGATTTGGTGGTTCGTCTTCTCGTGGCCATTGTTCCGAAGTATTAAGGATACTCGGTTAGCCCGGGAGGGAAGCGTATTTGCCACTCTGAGGGCGGGAACTCGACGTCTCGGAGAAACGTTCTCCCGGATCAAGCGATATCCTGAGTTGATGAAATTCATGGTCGCGTACTGGTTCTTCTTCGACGGAATCAATACGATTATCGTTATGGCGGCAAGTTACGGCACGACGATCGGTATCAAGGACGACGACTTAATCGCCGCTCTGTTGCTGACGCAATTTATCGGATTTCCGGCGACGCTGCTCTTCGGGAAGTTAGCGGTAAAATGGGGAAGCAAGAAAATGCTCTACGCCTCGTTGATTACCTATCTTATCATCGTCATTCTGGGTTACTTCATGACGAACGCAATGCATTTCTTCATTTTAGCTTGCTTGGTCGGTCTCGTGCAGGGCGGATCGCAGGCGACTGCCAGAGCGATCTTCAGCAGGCTGATTCCTCCCGGACGGACGGCGGAGTTTAACGGATTCCTCAGCTTCACGAGCCGTTTCTTCTCCTTCGGAGGTCCGCTCGTGTTCGGAATCGTTAAGCTCGTGAGCGACTCGAGCCGTTCGGCTCTGCTCGCCGTCGCTTTCTTCTTCTTAGCTGGAATCCTATTGCTGACGTTGGTGAACCTTGTCAAGGGAGAACGGGAAGCTACGCAGTATTGACCGGGGTAAAGCGATTGGAATCGGGATCGTGATCGAGTTAACTTGGAACTACGGAATCCGCGAAAGTAATCTTGCCTGCTTCGCACGGAAGACCGGTTTCATACGAAATATTCCGAAGCAGCCCGCTGAACTTATCCTTCAGCAAGGCTGCTTCTTCGTTCGGGCCGGCTTCGAGCCAAGCGATCCCTGCAGCCGTGGTTGCGATACCGTCCTCCAGTGCCAACTCCCAGAGCTCTATCGCGCTTTCGCGATGGAGTATCGTGCGGTCGGTCGGGTCGATCCAGGGCAGACGTTTTTCATTCAGCACATCCCAGTCGGGAATACGGAGCGGAGGGGAGAAGGGGGCGAGTTGCCCGAAGACGAGTCGTCCTTTCCATCCGGTCGGATCGAAAAACAATTTCTGCGCTTGAATCATCTGAGCGACGGCTTGGTCGAGTTGATCGGCCGTAATCAGTTTCGAGACTATCGGGTAATGTATCGCCGAAATCCGAAGGAAATCGGAAGCGAACCCGCCGGGCAACCTTCCTTCCGTATCGATCTCGGGAGCGACCGGGGTTTTTCCGGTATGGAGATTTGCGCGTTGCATGAGGATAGCGGAATCCATAGCGGTCTCGAACCGTTGATGATGCCATTTCTTGAAACCGGAGCGGCTGAATACGAAAGGATGAAGGTGCCTATCGAGCACATGATGGAGCAGAAAACCTATCGTATAAGCGACTGCGGGGTCCGTTAACGGTCGGACTCTCGCTTCTTCGAATAAAGAGAGCAGGAAGGGGCCGCAATGCAGATTGTGCAGCAACGAGCCCAGCTTGTTTAGTGGCGTTGAGGCTTGCCATGGCAGATAATGATCGTAAAAGAGGAAATCGGGACCTTGGCAACCGAGCTGAAATGCCGTTCTCCATTTTTGATTTTCCATATATTGAACTGCATGAATAGCCCTTAAGACTTCTTTACCAAACTGAATATGGGCCCAGATATTCGGCATAGTTCCGCCTCCGTTGACAAAAATCAGTGTACTTGTACCTATGATTTCAGTATAATAGGATAAAATGGTTACGGCTAGCGGTTTCAATCCAAGTAGACAAGGGGCGTCGTTCAGGCATGAAGGCTGAGTACATCAACCCATTTTTGGAATCCGCGCGGATGGTTATCGAACAAATGGTTCAAATCCGTCCCAGTACCGGGCAATTATCGATCAGGGACATTAAATTCGCGGAAAATCATGTGTGGATTCAAATCGGATTAACGGGACATATGACCGGAGATATCGTGTTTGGACTGAGCGAGTCGGTTGCGTTACGGATCATTTCGGCGATGATGGGCGGGTATACGATTACCGAGATCGACGATATGGGCAAGAGCGCCATTTCCGAATTAGGCAATATGATCAGCGGAAACGCTAGCACGATGCTATACAATCAAGGCGTTCACGTTGACATCACTCCTCCTAAGATCATGGGAACTCACTTCGCTTCCGCTACGGGCGCAAGCCGAGCGTTAGCCGTTCCGCTCATTATGGATGGAATCGGAGAAATGGAAATCCAAGTGTTGATCGCGTAGTACGTAACATCCTTTTAAATGATATAATGTTGCGAGGTCGCCCCGTCAGGGGCTTTTTTATGAGGTCGAGGGTTTTTGATTTATCCCGTAACTCCCCATGCGACGAGATAACGGCTTTTTCTGCCGCTACCTCGTCGCATCTGTATCTTCAAGGCACAATAACGGCAGTTTTTTTGCCGCTATTACGGAAAGATTCGATGGGCTGTACTTAGTCGCAAAGCTCCACGGCAAATCCATTAGAGCAGAAAGAGAACCTTATAGCTGCCCAATTATCGGCTAACGATCCGGGAAGCGCACTGAGAGTGCCTTACAGCTGACGAAGGTTGGCTGACGATCCGGGAAGCGCACTGAGAGTACCTTACAGCTGCCGAAAGTTGGTTAACTATCTGGGAAGCGCACTGAGAGTACCTTACAGCTGCCGAAGGTTGGCTGACGATCCGGGAAGCGCACTGAGAGTACCTTACAGCTGCCGAAGGTTGGCTGACGATCTGGGAAGCGCACTGAGAGTACCTTACAGCTGCCGAAAGTTGGTTAACTATCTGGGAAGCGCACTGAGAGTACCTTACAGCTGCCGAAGGTTGGCTGACGATCCGAGAAGTGCACTGAGAGTACCTTACAGCTGCCGAAGGTTGGCTGACGACCTCGAAACAAACTGAGAGTACCTTACACCCTCCGAAGGTTGGCTAACGATTCATGGAGAATGTTACTTAGTGTGAGGCTGAATGACGACTACGGCGAAGTAGACTAAAAAAGTGCCTAGTAATACTCCCTAAAAGAAGTCGACCTAAGCAGTAATTGCGAGGCGGTACTAAACCGCGCGCAAGGCCGACTTTTGAGGAAATAGGTATGTGTGGCGGTACTAAACCGCACGCTGAGGCGACTCTTGAGGAATTAGGTGCGCGTGGGCGGTACAATAGGATAAAGCTTATTTCCTCCAAGGAGGGGTAATGATGAGAGTAAAGTTGCGAAATAAAGTCGTGCTCATTACCGGCGCTTCGAGCGGTATCGGGGCGTTGGTGGCGACCATGCTCGCCGAGAAAGGCGCAATTCCCGTGCTGACCGCGCGTTCCCGAGACAAGATGCTGCAATTAGCGGCTTCGATCTCCGGCGAACACGCGGTTTACGAGATGGATGTGACCTCCGAAGAGCAGGTTGGCAGCGTCGTTTCGCAAGTGGTTGACCGATACGGTAAAATAGATGTATTGCTGAATAATGCGGGATACGGGGAGTTCGTTTCGTTCGCGGATGCTTCTCTATCTCATTTTGAAGAAATGATGGACGTAAACTACATGGGGACGGTACGCTGCACCCATGCGGTTCTGCCTTACATGCTTCGGGAGGGACAAGGGCATATCGTTAACGTCGCTTCCATGGCGGGGAAGATGGCGACCGCAAAGTCGACCGGCTATTCCGCGACCAAACACGCCGTTCTCGGACTTACGAATGCGCTAAGGCAGGAATTGCGAGGCACGGGAGTTCAGGTTTCCGCGGTTAATCCGGGGCCGATAGACACCCCGTTCTTCGAACGTGCGGATCCGGAAGGAAATTACGTACGGAATATCGGTTGGTTCATGATGTCGCCCGACAAAGTCGCCAGAACGATTTTATCGGTTATCGAACGCAGGAAGCCGGAGGTAGATTTGCCTTGGACGGCATCGATAGGAGTAAAATTCATGCAAGTGTTTCCGCGGATCGGCGAAGCGCTGTTCGGCCGGTTTATGAATAAGAAGTAAAGAGGGGTTGAAACAATGGGTTTTATTGAATTGGGGTTAAACGAGACGCTTGCGGAGAAACTGGCCGCGGTCGGTATTTCGGAGCCTTCGGAAGTACAGAGCCAAGCGCTTCCCGAGCTGTTGAGCGGCAAGGACGGCGTATTGGTGTCGCCGACGGGAACGGGAAAGACATTGGCCTATTTGCTTCCGCTGTTGCAGAAGATCGACGGCTCGCGACGGGAGACGCAAGCGCTCGTGCTTGCTCCGACGCAAGAGCTCGCGATGCAAATTATGCGGGAGGCGGAGTTATACGGACAACCGCTCGGCATTAAAGCGACCGCGTTGATCGGAGGAGCTTCGATTGCTCGTCAGCTTGAACGGATGAAAGGCAAGCCTGCCCTCATCGTAGGCACTCCCGGACGCGTTCGCGAAGTGGCGAACACCCGCAAGCTGTCTCTGCATGCGGTGTCTTTCGTCGTCATAGACGAAACGGACCGGGTGTTCTCGCTGGGCGGCAAGAGCGACGTGGAGAACTTGATGCGTCAATGCTCCCGCGACCGGCAAACGGTATTCGTATCGGCGACCCGTTCGGAAGCGATGCGCGATGCGGAGCGGAAATGGCAGAAGGAACCGTGGGTATCCGACGTGACGGAAAAGGAAAACGAGAACGGTCTTTCGTCTACGTTAAAACATTGGTATTTCTTAAGCGACCGGCGCGAGAAGATAGACTTGATTCGCAAAATCGTGCGTCATATGAAACCATCCTCGGCGTTGTTGTTCGTTAACGATACGGAGAAAATCGGAGAACTGCTCGCGAAGCTGCGTTACGAAGGGGTTTCCGTCGATGCGCTTTACGGCGATACGCGCGGGCAAGAGCGCGGAGAAGTGATGCAACGGTTCCGGCAAGGGCGCACGAAGCTGCTGATCGCGACCGACGTTGCGGCCAGGGGGCTGGATCTTCCGGGGCTTCCGCTCGTTGTCCAGTTCGAGCCGGCGCTCGATGCGGACCACTACGTCCACCGTTCCGGAAGAACGGCCCGGATGGGACGCGACGGAACGTCGATTACGTTGATCTCGCATGAAGAGAGATTCATCATCGACAAGCTGGAGAAGCAATTAAAAATTAAAGTAGAACCGAAGATGTTGTACGAGGGACGGGTTGTTTCCTTAGAAGAGGGCATAGAGGGCAAGGGATCGTCTCCGGAACGGAAGCCGCACTCGGGCGGAGACGCGAAGCAAGACCGGCCGGTATGGAAGTCGAAGGCGGAATATTTGGCGACGCTTCAGGCTCAATCCGAGTCTAAGCCTCAGGCTGCGGATAACCGCAAGACCCAGCAGGACAGGAAGCCTCAAGCAACGGATAGCCGCAAGCCGCAACAGGATAGGAAGCCGAATATCGACAAGAAACCTGTGTCGGCCGGCAAACCGTCTTCGGTGGACAAGCCTTACGTCAAGGCAACGCGGGCGGAGAAGCCGGTCGCTTCTAAGAAAGACAAGGCGCCGACTCTGGGCGTGTCCACCTCGGCGACGGTCGCGAAACCGGCGGCGAAGACCCCGGTCAAACCCGTTAAGGCTAAAGCGGATCGCGAACGGGATAAGAAAAACAAAGGCGCGCCGAAGTGGCTCAAGGAAAAACGCGAGACGGCTTCGGGCGACAACGATAAATCGCAAAAATAACGTTCCTCTCTCCTAGAAATCCCCTAGACGCACGCTCCGTGCGATCAAGCGGGATTTCTTTTGTTTTTAACCAAAAGAGGATAAAAAGCCGCCGAATCTTGAAATCTTTAGGGAGCGGGATGTACTACAATGACAGTGTTGACTCTTCTAGCGAACCGCTAGCCATTCACAAATCAGATGAACCGGAGGCTTACCGTCATGATCGCGTTTCCTAAACTGCAGCCAAGCAAGTTGCTTGAACGTCTTGAGAGTCCGAAGGGACCTATCCGAATGGTGCTGGACACGGATACTTACAATGAAATCGATGACCAATTCGCGGTCGTCTATGCGATGAAGTCGCAGGCGAAGTTGAAGGTCGAGGCCTTCTACGCGGCTCCGTTTTATAACGAACGTTCCAGCGGTCCGAAGGACGGCATGGAGAAAAGTTATGAGGAGCTTAGGCGGATAGCGGGGCTAATGCCCGAGATGAAGGATATTCCGATCTTGCGCGGCTCCGAAGCTTACCTGTCCGATTTCATTCAACCGGTCGAGAGCGCGGCTGCCCGAGATCTGGTAGAGAGAGCGATGGCCAGCGGCGAGAACGACCCGTTATACGTCGTTTCGATCGGAGCGATTACGAACGTCGCATCCGCTTTGATGATGGAACCCCGGATCGTCGACAAGATCGTCATCGTCTGGCTCGGCGGGCATTCCTTGGAGTGGGACGATACGACCGAATTCAATCTGAAGCAAGATTATTTCGCCTCCAAGCTTGTGTTGGATTGCGGCGTTCCTCTCGTTCTCGTTCCTTGTATGGGCGTGACTTCCCACCTGGTGACGACTCTATCGGAGATGGAGGATTACGTGAAAGACAACGGGCCGATCGGCCGATACTTGTACGATACGTTCAAGGAATGCCATAACGATCACTTCGCTTACTCGCGCGTCATCTGGGATATTTCCACGATCGCTTTTCTCAACGACGATAGATGGACGCCAAGCTCGCTAGTGCACAGTCCGGTTCTGTCTACCGACTTCCGCTGGAGCAGGGATACGAGCCGCCATTGGATCCGTTACGTTAAGTATATTCATAGGGATAGCGTGTTCCGTGATTTGTTCTCTAAGTTAAAAGAAAGCGATCCCGAAAAATAGGGAATTACCGCAACCATTAACGAATAAAGTGATTCCGCTTGAACTGGCTAGGGGAAACCCCGGCTACTTTGCGGAACGTTTCGGAAAATTGGGAGCTATTCGAGAACCCGCAATCTTGGGCGATCGCGCTCATCGTCATCTCCGTAGCGAGAATGAGCTTTTTCGCATAGTCTACTCTTTTTCTAATGATGTAGTTCATGGGAGACTCGCCAAGCTTCGATTTAAATAGGTGCCGGAAATGATCGTAGCTATAACCCGAAAGCTTGGAGAGGGCAATCATATCGATTTCCTGATTAAAATGCTCCCGGATGAAATTCTCGATATATTCGAAAGAATCGGACGAGGAAGGGACGGAACGCATCCGCTCGAATTCGATTAGAAATTCGTTCATGAACAAGGTAAGTTTGAGTTCGGAATGAATGCGAGGGGTCGTCAATTCCTGCTTCATCTTCTTGACGATAGGAAGGAGAAGGCAGGAACGATCCATGAAGATGCCGTTTTCTAAGCGGAGGGTCATCTCTCGGCTTTCGTTAAGCGGAAAACCTACGCAAATGACTTCGGTAGCTTGATGACGAATTTCATTATGAACGCTGCGCGGCCGAATGATGCTGAACGTATTTTCCGAATAGTTATGCATCGTTTGTCCGATCATCGTCGTTCCGGAGCCTTGGAGGTAGTAGACAAGCTCGAAGCATTCGTGATGATGAAAGTGTACTTCCGTGTCGGGCTTGTGGGAAAAGCCGAAAGAAAACGTTATGCGAGGAGTAAACATGACCGGCCTTCTCTCGGGTTGAAATAGCCAAAAACAATAAATCTATTTTATCAACCCAAGACAAAGTCTGTCAAAATAAACATTTCCCGATCGCCAAATTTAGATAGAAATGCAATAACACTCGCGAAGATTGCCGCGAGTGTTATTGCGCGTTAACGGTATGTTTTCTGAACAAGCCGATCCAAGCTTTTGAACTCGTATCCCCGTTGCCGCGCGCCGTCAATGATTCTGCCCAACGCCTCGGTATTGTCGCGCGAAACGGAATGAAGCAGGATTACCGCTCCAGGGTGAAGCTGACCCATGACGCTGTTGTACGCATGATTGGCCCCTTGCTGCAAGTTAACGTCCCAGTCTTTGTAGGCGACCGACCAGAAAACGCCGGTATAACCGAGATTGCTGCAGGCTTCAAGCATGCGACCGCTGAATACTCCCCGAGGAGGACGCATGAATCGCATTTCATGCTGCCCGGTAAGTTGCTCGACCTCGACCTGGACTTTGTCCATCTCGGTACGGATGCGATCCGTACCGACCTGGCTTAGATCGGGATGGCTCCAGGAATGGTTACCGATGATGTGGCCTTCCTTGGCCATCCTCTGCACTAACTCCGGCTGGTCCTTAACGAAGTGTCCCGTGACGAAGAAAGCCGCCGATACGTTTTTGTCCCGGAGAATGTCTAGAATGCGCGGCGTAAATCCGTTCTCGTAGCCGTTATCGAAGGTCAGATACAATTCTTTGTTCTGAGTATCGCCGAGAAAGATGGCTTGATGCTCTTTCAGAACGTTCATGAATCCCTCATCCGCGATGGAAGGAAGGGCTCCATCCCGGCTTTTCTTGAAGCCGAAGTGGTAAGGACCGTTAGCGTAAGCGGAAACCGTCCCGGATAGGGACAGAAAGATCGCTGCGCATATCGGTAAGACGATTTTCAAGATTTTTAATCTAGGCATCAATTTCGTTCACTCCACATGGCGATGTATGTTATACCTTGAAACAAAAAGAGATAAATTATGCATCATCGGGACGTTTTATGACAAATCGCCCGGAAATGGCCCGAATTTGGTTCTTTCGGCTTATTTTACCTCTAGGACCCTCCGATATTCGAACTCTCCCCCGAAAGGTATAGGCATACGGTATTTATCCGTGAATAGGTTACCTACAAAGGAGAGACTTTCTTATGAAACAAGCTCAACCGATCTTGAAGAAGACTGCCGCCGCTACGCTGGCGCTTACGATGCTAGTAGGAGGCGCGACGGGAGTGATGGCTTCCGCGAATTCGAAACACGGATCCAAGGATTGGAAAAACAGCTCTTGGGACGATAAGAAAGGCTGGAACGATAAGAAAAATCGGGACGACGACAGAGATGACGATAAAGACGATAAAAAGAACAACTCGAAACACGGGATCAACCTCGACTTCGGGGATTTGAATCAGAAGGAATGGAAATGGGCTTACGATCACATTATCCGGCTTGCGGCTCAAGGCGTGTTTAACGGATACGAGGATGGCAGCTTCAAACCTAAAAACAACATTACAAGAATAGAAGCGTTGGTTGCCGCCGTTCGCCTGCTCGGTCTGAAGGAAGAAGCCGAAAAGCCGGAGAACATGAACGCTACTCTTAATTTCAAGGATTTCGACCAATTAAAGAAAAAGTACGGCTGGGCGGTCGGTTACGTGACGGTAGCTCTCGAGAACGATTTGTTCTCCGAGAACGATACTACCATTCAAGCGGAGAAACCGGCTAATCGGCTCTGGGCTTCCGTTCTGCTCGTGAAGGCAATGAAGCTCGATGCCGAAGCGAAGAAGAAGATGGATGTGGTATTGCCGTTCAAGGATACTCGAGACATTCCCGCGGGTTCGGTGGGATACATCGCCGTCGCCTTGGAGAAAAACTTGATCACGGGTTACAGCGACAATACGTTCCAGCCTAACCGGCCCGTCACGCGCGCCGAACTTGCGGCTTTGCTGGATCGCGTCGATCAACAGCTTCCCAACGACCAAAGCGCTCAAGCGATTACCGGCACGATTCAAGCGATCGGCAACGGCAGCTTAACGGTGAAAAAACCGGATCAAACGACGGTTACGATTCCGGTAGACGCTAACGTGTTTATTTTCCGCAAAGACGTCAAAGCTCCATTGTCCGCGCTGCAAGTCGGCGACGAGGCGCTCGTGCGCACGTATCAAAACAAAGCGGTATTCATCGAAGTAACGAAGACGGCCGTTGCGAACGTCCAGTTGGTCGATACGGGGAAAGTCAGCTCGTTCACTTACGCGCAAGGAAAAATCGCGACGATTTCGCTGAGTAAAGAAGTGAACGGTACGTTGCAAATCATTAGTTACAATGTAGATGCCAATGTGACGATTACCGGAAATTCCGGCGTGCTTTCGCCTAATCTGAACGTACTCGTCAAAGGCACGAACAATGTCGTTCAAGCGATTGAAATCTTAGCCTAACTCGCATATGTATTTCGAATGAAGGAGAACCGCTTCCGGGCGGTTCTTTTTGCGTTTCCAAGGGAAAACATTAACGCGAATTGTCGGATTTGGCGGGCTGGAATCGATCCGCGATCCATAAGACAAGAACAATGGGCGCTAAAGTAATCAAATCTACTAGGATAAAGCCCCAAGTTTCTAAGGAAAACCGTCTGAACCGGTGGTAATCGGACAAATACATGGTCACTATGATTAGCCATGCGCCGGATAATAGATAAGCGATCGCGCCCGCTTTGACGTTCATATGAACACCTCTTTCGTAATAGCATTCCACGTTTGCTTCGCCGATTATGCAGGGCATTATTTCGCGATGGGGAGCGCATACTGAATGCATTGGAAAGGAAGGAACGATATGGAACGTCGGATTTCGATCAGCAATATTCAATTGATGGCTTTAATCGTTATTTCCTCGATAGGAACATCGAGTCTTTATGCCCCAGCGACTCTAGCTCGCTATGCGGATCGAAACGCTTGGTTTCTTGTTCTGGCCGGAGGAGCGGTCGGATTGTTGAATCTGTATGTCTTCTTATGGCTGAACCGGATGTACCCGGACAAAAGTTTGGTTAAGATTTGCATGCACGTGCTGGGTCCCGTGGTCGGAGGCGTTATTGCGCTGGGTTTCGTGTTTTTTTTCTTGGATGTAAGCTCTTGGGTACTAAGGGAGTTTACTCAATTTTTTATTATCGCCCTCAATCCCGTCATTCCTCAAAGCTGGTATTTGATCGCGGGAGTCATTATGTGCTTGTACGCGGTCTATCATGGACTGGAAGTATTCGCGCGCGTTACGGAGATCGTTTTCTTCGTCACGGTAGTCACTTTCCTGTTGATCTACTTGTTGTTGATTAACCAGTACCACGTCGAATATTTGTTTCCCGTATTGGAGGAGGGAATGTTTAAACCTCTCAGAGGATTAATGCTTTCCGCTTCGTGGTTCGGCGATTTCATGTGCGTTTCCATGGTTCTCCAGCACGTGCGCAAAACCGAAAGAACCAGCGCATACGCTGTCGGGGCAATCGGGATTACGACGATTCTCATGCTCATGTCCGTCCTATCTTGCACCATGCTGTTCGGAGCGCAAGCGACCGAATCGTTTACATATCCTACCGTGAGCCTGATTCAGAACATTAAGCTATTCCGAAATATTGAACGGTTTGACGCAGCGCTCGTGGCCGTATGGGTAATGAGCTCGTTCGTTAAAATAACCGTTTTTTTCTGGGCGGCCGTTCAAGGCCTCAAGGATGTATTGCGGATCCGTAAGCCTCGTTTGTTCCTCATTCCGCTGGCGTGCGGATTCGTTATCTGTTCGAAGTATAAAGTGTGGGGACTTATCGAACTAGCCGCCTTTTACGACAAACAGGCATGGTATTTCGTACTATTTCAACTGTTCGTTCCTAGCCTATTGCTTTTGATTGCACTTACGAGAAGAGACGGCCACAAGAGGCGGGTGAGCTCATGAACGGGAAACAAACGGCATTATCCGACGACGCGATGGAGAATAAGCGGTTGTTATTCCGACGGATGCATGGCACGGAAGATTTGGTCATGGCAGACTCCGCTAACGGCAGCGGGAAATCCTTGACGGTCTGTTATTTGGATGGATTAATCGACGCCCGGAGGCTTGAACAAACGCTGGTTATGTACTTGGAAAATAAGCAGCTGTTTCCGGCATTTCAATCGAATTCGAGAATACGCACGATCGAGGAAGTAGCCGATTGCCTAGCATCCGGGAAGACGGTTCTGCTGTTCACGGACCCTGCCTACGGCGTAGCGATCGATACGTTGGGCGTGCAGCTGCGCAGCGTTGACGAGCCTCCGAGCGAAGCAACCGTAAAGGGTGCGAGAAGCGGGTTTACCGAATCCTTAACGAACAATATCGCGCTCGTTCGTTATCATTTTCCTGCGGCTAGCCTCAAGGTCGAATATCGCAAAGTCGGTTATTTAAGCAAGATCGAGATTGCGGTACTCTCCATCGGAGGAATTACGAACGCCGAGATTCTCGGAGAAGTGCACCGCAGAATCGGAGAGATATCGGAGGACGCGATATTGGGAAGCAACGATATCGAAGAATGGATCACCGATAATCGGGGTACGATGTTTCCTCTTATCGAATCGACGGAACGGCCAGACCGGGTTGCCGGTGCGTTGCTGGACGGGAGGATTGCCGTTCTCGTCCAAGGAACCCCGTTCACGCTCTTGTTGCCGTTCGTATTCATGCAAGCTTTCCAAGTGAGCGAGGATTACTCGTGGAATTATTATATCGGATCCGCCATGCGCATCCTTCGGCTGCTCAGCGGTTTAATCGGGATGTTCCTGCCGGCCTTCTACGTGGCAACCGTTAACTTCCATCATGAATTGGTTCCGACGCCCTTGCTGCAAAGCATTGCGGCCTCTAGAGAGCCGGTTCCTTTCCCGGCGGTCGTTGAAAGCTCGGCCATGATGCTCGCCTTCGAGATCATGCGCGAAGCGGGCATTCGCATGCCGAAGCAAGTCGGACAAGCGGTCAGCATCGTGGGGGCGCTTATACTGGGGCAAGCGGCCGTGCAAGCGGGCATAGTATCGCCGATTATGGTCATCGTGGCGGCTTTGACGGGGATTTGCACTTTCACGTTGCCGCCGACCGTGATGAACTATGTGATTCGAATCCTCCAATTCGGGATGACGATACTGGCTTCCCTGCTAGGTTACGTTGGAATTACCGTCGGAATTATTATGCTGTTGACTTACTTGGCGTCGTTGCGTTCATTCGGGGTACCTTATCTTGGTCCTGTCGCCCCTTTCGATATGAGCGAAATGACGGACGTAATCGTCCGTCGTCCGAGCCCGAGCCGGAATAAAAGGCCTAGCCTATTCCGGGCGATGAATCCGAACCGAAATCGAGGCAAGGCAAGATGAAAGCTAGATTTGGGCTTGTTATATTGGCGGTCGGCATCTGTTTATCGAATTCGGGTTGCAAAGGCAGTATGGAACTGAACGAACTGCATATCGTTCATACCGTCGGTATCGATGTCGGTCAGAATAACGGGATTAAGATCACGGCGGAAATTGCCAAGCTGTCGACAAGCGGTCAACAACCTAAAGGTATGCAAGACAAAACCTTTTACCTATCGGGGGAAGGATCCAGCTTATTCGAAGCGGCCCGGCTCATGAGGACGAAGTCCGATCGGACGTTGCTCTGGGGGCATGCGACGGTTGTCGTGCTTAGCAAGGCGATAGCCGAACAAGGGATCGGCAAGCATATTATGGCGTTACGGAGATTGAGGCAGTTCCGCAACTCCACGTTGATCTACGTGACGGAAGGCAAAGCATCCGAAGTTCTAGAAGCGACCATGCCGAACGCGTCGATTACTTCGCAGGCGCTAAGGGGGCTGTCGGAGGGTGGGGAAAGTACGGCTCTGACCGAACAGGAGACTTTGATCGACGTCTACGAGGATTTGACCAATCAATATAGGGACGTTCATCTTCCCGCGGTTCAATTGATCGAAGACCCAAGCGGGAAAAAAAGATCGTTACTAAAAACGATAGGGCTATACGCTTTCGATAACGATCGGATTGCCGGGTATATGAAATTCAAGGAAACGAAAGGTTACTACCGGACGATGGGCAAGATGAGCGGTTCCGTCGAGACGATACCGTGCGGCCAAAATCAAACGATCACTTTCGAGAATACGGGCAACAAAAGCCGGGTGAAAACGGAAGTGGACGTAAACGGGAATCCGAAAGTGCGAATCGAAATCAACGCGGATTTGAATTTGGTTAGCATCCAGTGCGACGTAAAGGATGTGACGATATCAACAATCGCGCAGTGGGAGAACGAACTGAATAAGGCGATCTCGGATAACGTCGAGCAATTTATCGCTTTCTCGCAGAGAAATAATTCCGATCTGCTCGGCATTAAGGAAAGAATACATCGCAAATATCCGAAACGGTGGAGAAAGATGAAGGATTCTTGGGACGAGATTTACCCGACCGTCGGATTTAGCGTCGAGGTTCATTCCAGAATCGACCACTCCAACTTTATGTTGTAATCGCTTGTTTCCTCCCGACTTTGTGCACGATGTCCCAGCCCGGTATAATAGAGGGAAATGCCGGGGCGTTATGGAGGGGATTCAAAGTGGTTTCAGGGAAAGGTAGCAGTGTTGTGCCTGCACTTGCAATGAAGGAACTGACGGGCGGTTATAGTCAGCGAAGACCGGTGCTGCACGAAGTGTCGATTACCGTTAATCCAGGCGAAATGGTCGGGCTGATCGGATTGAACGGCGCGGGAAAAAGCACCGCGATTAAACATATTTTAGGATTGATGGTGCCGCAAAGCGGAGAGGTTCGCGTAGCGGGAGCGACGCTCGAGGAAAACCGCGACCTCTATCGCTCCTCGACGGCTTACGTGCCGGAACAGCCGTCTTTGTTTCCAAACTTGACGGTGAGAGAGCATCTCCAGTGGACGGCTATGGCCTACGACTTGGAGCAGACGGCGGCGACTTCGAGGATGGAGGAGCTGGCGAACACGTTCCGGATGACGGAAGCGTTTAACTCTTTGCCGGATACGTTATCCAAAGGCATGAAGCAAAAGGTTATGCTGATGAACGCGTTGTTGGTGAAGCCTCCGCTCCTCATTATTGACGAGCCCTTCCTCGGATTGGATCCGCTTGCGATACGAGGGCTTTTGGCTGCTCTCGACGATGTCCGGGCAGAGGGGAGCGCGATTTTATTGAGCTCTCATATCTTACCGGCGTTGGAACGGAAGGCGAATCGGCTTGTGGTGCTACACAGAGGGCGGATCATAGCGGAAGGTACGCCTCGGGAAGTGAAAGCGCAAGCGGGCTGTACCGATCCCGAATCGACGATGGACGACGCGTTCGAATTGTTGGTCCTGGCGGCGGAAGGTGGACATCCGCGTGCGTGAGAAGGGGCAAGAGGAGCAGCTCGGCTTTATGCGGTCTCTTCGTCGAAGTCGCGCGGCAGCCTTCCGTCAGGAGATCGTTCCGCATTTCCGTTACGTGTTCCAAAGCGGGTTCGGCTTATTCGTTTCGGCCATCTTTTTTACCGTATTGGTCTGGTACGTAGGCTTTATTAAAGCGGTTCCCGAAGGATGGCCGGTGGAGATCGTCGGTGTAGCATTAATTAGTCTCGGCGCGGTTAGAGCCCCGCTTCGAGCGTATTTCCGGCCGGCCGATTCCGTATTTCTGCTTCCAATGGAGAACCGGTTGCTAAGATTCTATATTCAACCGGCCTTGAGGAAAGCGATCGTCATGGCCGTTCTGCGCACGTTGGCGTTATTCTTATTATTCGCGCCGATTTATGTTCGGTCTCCCGACACCGCACATTTGGCGGATTCCCACCCTTTGTTCTTGTTGGGAGCTTTATTCGCTATCGTCGCCGGCTGCAACGTTTACGGAGGATGGAGAGAACGAAGACCGGCTGCCCGTTCTTGGCGGCTGGGTCTCAAACTCGTCAGATGGTTGCTTACCTTACTTATCGTCGCCAATTTATTGCTGAAACCGTTAACGATAGCGATTCCGTTAATGCTGCTATGCATGGCGATCGTCGCATTGTTATGGCGAATTCCCGCGCAACATGCCCTTCCTTGGGAGAAGCTTATCGACGAGGAGGCCGCGGTGCGCCGTCGCTGGATGGCGTTCCTTGGCTGGTTCGTGGACGTGCCTTCGGAAACGTCCAAGCCGGCCCGCCGGAGGTGGATCGCTTGGGCAGGGGAACTGTTGGCATGGCAGCGTCGCCGGGCGTGGCATTACTTGTATGCCAAAGCGTTCCTGCGCGGCGAGACGTTCGGAGCATTATGGCGGTGGGTTATCTTATCCGGTATCGTGCTGGTTGTTTCGGGAAACGCGGTAGCCGATGCAATCATTTACGCGGTTTCGTTCCTGATCGTCGGGTTGCAGTTGAGCGAACTGGGGAGGGTTAGGTTCGTCGAAACGGCCGCGACGGTTCCGCTCGAACCGGAAGGACGTTTAGTCGCTGCTTCTGCGATCGCCCGGGTTGCGGGTCTTGGAGCCGTATTGCTGCTTGGAGTAGTCGGCATCCTGACGGTCAAGTTAGGGGCCGCAGGCGAGAGGGCCGGTGTGGCTGGAGGAGAAGGGATGGAGGCGTTCCATCTGAATCTTTGGCTGCCGCTCATTGTCGCCGGACTGTTGTGGTGCGGTTGGTGGATTCCGAGAAAAATCGCGAAGCTCAAAGACGAGGACGATTTATAGGGGAGCGCGCCAAGGTTCGCCGACCAGCTTAAACAAATAAAGCACTGCCGTTGCGTTAATCGCGGCGCCGGAATACCGGCGAGCGAGTATACGCTGGCAGTGCTTTTTCTGCGAGAAGCTTGTATTACGCGTTGCCGGCTTTAACGTCCAGCACCGCTTTATAGATTCGATCGAATAAGTCTTCCAGATCGGGTTCTTCGATGCAAGAAAACGCGACGCGAAGATCGGACGATCCGAGCGCAATCGTTCCGACGCCGTATTCGTTCAGCAAACGTTGACGGACGGTTTCGGCGTCTACGGTGAGGTTAAGGCACATGAAGTAACCGGAGTTGAACGGATAATAAGTCCATACATCGCCGAATTTGCCGCTGTCGAGCAATTGCTTCACTTTGTTGGCGCGGCCTTTCATGATATTGAACTTTTCTTCCTTCTGCGCTTGGAATTTATCGGATTTCAGCGCGCGGAGGATGAAGGTTTGCGAAGGATGCGGTCCGCTCGAAATCGTCGCGCGGATAATTCCGATCGTTTTTTGCTCCAGCGCGGACAGGCTCGCTTCCGTAAGTCCGCTGAAGGTGATGAAACCGACGCGGAATCCCCATACGTACTCTTCTTTCGTCGCTCCGTCGACTTTAACGGCAAGCACTCGGTCGTGCAATCCGCTAAGTTGGCCGAACAACGACTCCTGCAGGGAGTCTTCGAAGAATAAACCGAAGTAGGCGTCGTCGGTGACGGCAACGACGTTGATGCCTGCTTCCGCGGCGTCGCGAATGGCGGCGACGATCTCGCGGCCTTCTTCGATTCCCGGCGTGTACCCCGTCGGATTAATCGGGAAGTTCAGCAGGACGATCGCTTTGCCGCGATCTTTCTGAGCGAGCAGCGCATCGCGAAGACCCGCGGAGTTAAAGCGGTTGTCCGCATTGTAGAGCGGATAGTTGACCATCTCGGCGCCGCGGCGAATGTTGAAGGTCAGCTCGTAGTTTTCCCAGTTTTTGTCCGGGACGATAACCGCGTCGCCAACGTCGGCGAACAGATCGGCCACGATGCTGAGGCCGTGCGTCAGGGCGTTCGTGACAACGGGCAGGCTAAGGCTTTTGCCGGCGACGGACGGGTTCTCGACGAGCATCTTGTCGCGCCATACCGTGCGAAGCTCCGGTTTACCCCCGGGAGGGGCATATTCGTAAATGTCCTTAGGCTCGTAAGCGGACAACGTTTCTTGAATGACATCCAAGTGCATAGGTTTGCCGTTCTCGGTTGCGATACCGATCGTGGCGTTATAAAGATTGGCTTTTTGCTTGGCTTCGGCGGATTGACTCAAGATGCCGAGCTTGGGCAAGTAGATCGCTTTGCCTAAGCCGGAGAGCATCTCGGCTACGTGCGGATGATCGCGGGTAAGCGTTTCGTTTAGCTGTTTCGCAAGGGGGTTCATAACTTCCATCCTTCCAATATTCATTAGGTGATATTATACACCATTGAAGGGGGAGCGTCATGGAAATCGACCGGATTCGTGGAAAAAAGACGCGAAATATTCTAGGATTCACCATACGGACACTTTAACGCGCTGTCGCGCATGCGCTTTATCGTGTCGGCATCTCCCGAAAGACCTCGCTGCTCCAGGCTTTGGGCCACCTGTTCCCTTCGTTGATTCGATAAGTTCTGCCCGAATTTGAACTTGCCGGTCATCTCATCCGGATCAAGACGCAGCACGGCCACTCCCCGCAAGGAGGCTGAATACCGTTGATCTTCCGCATCGATCGGGGCATGACCGCCCTCGGGCTGCATATTTTTCAATAGAGCGGCAAGTGCGGTTGCTTTCTCCGCGGAATCTTCGACTTGGGTAACCAAGCCTCGAATGCGGACGGAACGGAAGTACACGGTTGCCGGACAAGCCAGATAGGGATCCGAGAAGTAGGAAGGGATGAACGCATGCGCTTGATACACGACGAATTCCGCCCTCGGGTCGCGGTGCAACCCTTTCATTTTCTCCCCCTGCTTGCTTCCGTGAAAATAAATGACCCGATCCTTGAATACGTAATTGAGCGGAACCGCTTTGGGCCACCCGTCGGGTCCGTTGAACGTCAATACGCCGTCATTTCGTTCAGCTAGAAATTGATCGGTTAGCTCCGGCTCCGATACTTCGAATTCTTTTCTTCTCATCAAGTTTCGCCTCCGTGACGGGTTGGTTGAGGATTAGTTTAGATGGATTATTGACAAGAGAAAAGATCCAATTTACATTAAAAAGACTAGTCCATTTCAAAAGGGGTGGAACATCTGGGTACGCCTTTTGCCTATTCCGCGAAACTCGCCGAATGCGGAAGCAAACATCTAGCGTTATATTTGGCCATTCGCGAAGCGATTACCGAAGGCAAACTCGCCCCGGGAGAAAGGTTGCCTTCCACGCGCAAGCTAGCCGAGCTATATGAATTGTCCCGTGGCAGCGTCAGCTTGGCCTATGAGATGCTAACGGCGGAAAGCTTCGTTCAAGCTGGCGTCGGGCAAGGGACTTTCGTCTCGGGCTGGCTTCAAGACGATCTCGGCAACGCTGCGGATAAGGCCAGTAAGTCATCGGTCGAGCCTGATCTTACCCAGTGGGGACGACGCTTAATGGACAAGCAGTTGCCTCTCGCAGTGTCGAACGAGGAAGCCGAGCCGAACGGTCAAACTTCCCCGCCGGCGAGAAGCAGGCCATCCGAAGTCGCTCGGCCGTCGTCCCTGTCCTTCGTCCCCGAAGGCGTCGGGGCGGGATGGTTCCCTTGGATGGAATGGAAGGCCGAAGTTGCGTTGCAATGGAAGAAGTTCGGAACTTCCTGGAGGAATAGCGGTTATACGACGGAAGGCAGTCTCGAACTCCGTCAGGCAATTGCGGGACGGCTGAGGCGTGAGAGGGGAATCGCTTGCGACCCGGACGACGTGATCATCACCGCCGGATCGATGCAGGCCATCGCGCTGCTCACCCAATTATTGTTGGAGGAAGGAAAAACGGCCGTCCTGGAGAACCCGAGCTACACGGGGATTCTGAATGCGGTTGAAGCGACCGGCGCGAACGTGATTGCCGAACAAGTGGACGGGAACGGCATCGTTCCGCAAGACTGGGCTGCCCAACTGCTATTCGTCACTCCGACCCGACAATTTCCTACCGGTGCGGTATTGAGTTACGAACGGCGGAGAGCGTTGCTCGCCTGGGCTTCCAGAAGGAACGCGTGGATCGTCGAAGACGATTACGACAGCGATTTCCGCTGGGGAGGCCGTCCGATCGAACCGTTGAAATCGTTGGACAGGGAAGGTCGGGTCATCTACGTCGGAACGTTCTCCCGCTCGATGAGCGTCGGGGTCCGGATCGGCTACGCGGTCGTACCGAAGGAACTCGTCCAGCCGTTCATTGCGGCCAAGAAGCTGTACGATCCTTATCCGACGGGGATCGCCGAGCAGTTGGCCTTGGCTAAGTGGATGACGGAGGGCGGCTATGACCGGCATTTGCGCAGAATGCGCAGAATTTACGGCAAGCTCGAAAATCAGCTTAGGGTAGGCTTGGAAAGCCATCTGGAGGGCTTGTTCGAAGTGATTCCGTCCGACGCGGGATTACATGTGTACGCCAGATGGAAAAGATCCGCCGAAGGTTATGAACGGTTGGTTCGCGAATGCGCGGGGAGAGGCTTAACTTGGAGGGAAGGCTCCTTGTACGATATGCCGAATCGCGATTCATCGCAGCAACCTAACCCGTCGGCCCTCTTCGGATTCGCTCATATGGATGAAGAACAAATCGAACAAGGAATCAAGCTGATTCGACGCATAGCGCAAACATTAGGATTGATCGACTCCAACCGAGGGCAAGGGGGAACCGTTCATGCTTGAAGTATCACCTTCATCGTTCGTGCTGCTGTCTTCGTTCGCCAAAATTTCCTGCGAGCCGGGATGGAAATGGCAGAAACGCGAGAAACCGCTAGCTAATTTCGATATTTTCTACGTATGGAGCGGGGAAGGGGAGCTGTTCCTCAACGGCAAGCCGTATACGTTGGGCAAAGGCAGCTGTTTCCTTTTCCGTCCGGGAGACCATACGAGCGCGACCCATAATCCGCAGAAGCCGCTCGTGCTCACATACATTCACTTCGACGTATCGGAGCCGGTCAACGAGATTCCCGAGCCGTACCGTCAACTGGACGAAACTTTCGATTTCGAGCATATGCTGGCCAAATACGTTCGCTTGTTCCTCGTTCGTACATTCGCCGCAGAGATCGAAGCCCAACTGATTCTAAAGCAACTCATTATTCACTTGCTGCGACATGACCGAGAGGAGCCCGTCGAACGCAAAGCGAGCAACCAGTTGACCGAGAGCATTCGGGAAGTGGCGAACTACATCCAGCAGCATCCGGGCATCGTTCATCGCGTAGACGACCTAGGGAAACGGGCCGGATTGTCTTCCAGATATTTTTCGATCAAATTCAAGGAGCTTATCGGCATGTCCGTCCAGACGTACATGATCCGAACGAGAATCGAACGGGCGCAGCACTTGCTCATGCATGCGGGCATGAACGTTACGGAAGTCGCGGATGCGCTGGGTTACCGGGATATCTTTTTCTTCAGCAGGCAATTTAAGCAATATACGGGGAAAAGCCCTTCGGAAATTCGTTGACGGTCGATCAATCTTTGCCTTATATCAATGCAGGTGAGGGTTTACGAGTTCCCGAATCGTCGGTTCAAGCGCCCGAGCCATTCGAAGAAAGCCGAGATCGGTCGGATGCACGCCGTCGACGGTGCATTCGCTGAAGTCGTCCCCCAGCAATTCGGAGCCGTCATAGAAATGGATATTGGCGTCTCCATCCTGCTTTAACCGTTCGACGGTTTCCTTCTGTATTCGTTTAAGGTTCTCGTGCATGTTCAACATCCCTTCATCGAACCGTTCCTTCGCAAAGCGAATTTTGGAGATGACCAATAGGGGCACGGTAGGGTGGCGTTCTCGCAATATCCGAATAAAAACGGGCAAAGTCGACGCCATCTGTTCTACCGATGCAATGTTTGCTTCGTAGTCCAGGACGAACAAGGCCGGATCGGCGATTTCCGCGATCGTCCGAGCGAGCTCCGGTTCGCCTTTACCGTTGCCCGAGAAGCCGAGATTGACGAATTCGAGCGGAATGGAGCGGCTCAAGATTGCCGGATAAGCCATGCCTGGACGAGAGGCGCAACCTCCTTGCAGGATCGAAGTGCCATACAGAACGACAGGCTTGGCTCTGGCCAAAGAGGGTGCAGCGTCGAGCTCGGCGTCCGGGTCTATGCCGATCCATACTTCCTGGACGCCTTGATAGAGAGGGAAGTACAGCTTGACGTTGATCTCTCGTTTCATTTTCCAGTCATAGAATTGCGCTTCATATTCCTCTTTCGTGTGATCGAAGGCGGCTGTTCCCCAAAAATGCTCGCTGCCGGGAGCTCCCAAGTAGCAGTCGAAGCCGCACTGCCCGGTGGCGGGCATATGGTACATGTCTCCCGATCCCGTTAGCTTGACCTTAATCGAAAGTTTGGAAGAATTCGTGTGAAAGCGAATTTGGCCACCTGCAGTACAATTGGCCAGCATATGGACCGCCTCGGGCAGGTCGTCGGCCGGAGCAACGGGGAGGCGACGGTACTTGCCTTCCTTGGCGATCCAAGGGAAACCGTCGATTCGAAAGGGCGGTTCCAAAGGCGACAGCCACCTAAGCGACGTATCTTGGACATTCTCAACGGTCATATTCGAATCGAGATTACCGACATTGATCTTGTTTGTCTGCTCGGACATTCGATTTCATCCTCCGTAATGTGTATAGATTTATAGATTGACCCAGACCCAAAAGTAGTGGCGCAGGATAAACTCTCTGCGCCACTACTTTTTCTCGAATGTTCATATGATCTTTACGACAAGCGGGTTAAAGATCCAAGCTTCTCGCCCATGCGGACTTGGTCTCCGGTTTTGAGATTCGGGCGGGGCAGCAAGGTGCCGTCTTCCGTCAGGAGAACGATGGTGGAACCGAATTCGAAATAAGCGAGCTCGTCCCCGCGTCCAAGCGTTCGAGGCATAGGCTCGACGTACTTAATGCTGCTTACGTTCAATGCGCCGACCTTGACGACGGCGGTTTCGCCGACTTCGTTGCGAATATACGTGACTAATCTCTCGTTACGGGAGAGTACGCGCTTCATGGACGTCAGGCCGAATTCGTTTACGGGATATACGCGACCGGGAATATGTTCGGTTTCGACGATCTCGCCTTCGCAAGGCGAATGAATCCGATGATAGTCCGTCGGACTTAAATAGAGAACCCAGAAGTAACCGTTGCGGTACTGGGACAGTCTCGGAGAACCGTTCAGCAGTTCTTCGATCGTGTAATCTTGACCTTTAACCTGAAGCAGCATGCCGTTCTTAATGACGCCGCAGCCGGTTATTTTAGCATCGACGGGACTGACTAAAGCGCTTGCGGTTTGATCGATCGGGCGTTTGCCGGGTTTAAGCCTGCGAGTGAAGAATTCGTTCAGGGAACGGTATTCTCCCAACGCTTTCTCCGCCTCTTCTACCGGAATTTTGTACATCGCGGCAAAGCGGGAAATCCAACGGCGACTTAAAGAAGATTTAGCGAAACGTCCGGTTATTTGAGATACGAATTTGCGTGAGGACAGCTCCGTCATCATGCGCAGCAGCCAACGAGTCATGCGGCCGAGCACTCCTTTGTCATTAAAGTCATTCCCGTGAATTGTGACACATCGTTAGACAAAGTGCAATAGTCCTTCTCATATAGGATAGAAGCCGTGCCTAATCCGTTAGCATACGTATATGCTGTCACGACGAATAGAGATTTAGCCGGTAAGGAGACTACGACGATGCTAAGAGCGGCCTTCATTACTCCCGGAGCTTACCCGATCCCGTCCTCGATGGGAGGATCGGTCGAACGCGTGGTGGAGAAAGTAGTCCCCGGGCTTCTTCCGCATGTCCATGCCACGATCTACGGACGAATCGGCAAACGGCTTCCTTCCCGAGGCAACTTGAACGGCGTTACGGTCGAACGTTTTACCGGCGCGAATAAAGCCCTTTATTTCCAAAGCGTAAGAAAAAGGCTGACCCAATCCAAGCCGGACGTCATTCAGGTAGAGAATCGTCCGTTATGGGTCCCCCGATTGAAACAATCTTTTCCGCATAGTCGAATCTGGCTGAACTTACACTCCATTACCTTTATCAATGCTCCCTATCTGAGCAAGCAGCAAAGGAACAGATGCCTTCAAGCTGCGGATATCATTCAGGTGAACAGCGAATTTCTTCGAAATTATATTCAGAAGAAAGTGCCTCAGGCGGCCGGTAAAATCAAAGTGAACCATCTTGGCGTGGACACGGAGCGGTTTCCGGGAAGATCGACGGTCGAAGGCATGGGTATGCGGGAGCATTGGCGTGCTAAGCACGGTTGGGGCAACCGGCGGATCGTCGTGTACGTCGGGCGATTAGTGCCGCAAAAAGGCATACACCACCTGTTGAATACGTTGCCGATATTGATCGCGAACGCGCCGGACGTGCTGATCGTTATTGTAGGAAGCGCGCAATACGGCTCCCATAGGCAAACGGCTTATACGAGACGGCTGCACAAGCAAGCTTCCCGGTGGAAACATCACGTTCATTTTCAACCTTACGTCCCTCACCATGAGATTCCATATTGGTTCGTCATGGCGGATATCGCCGTCGTTCCGTCCGTCGGCCGCGAAGCGTTCGGATTGGTTAATTTGGAGGCGATGGCAGCCGAACTCCCCGTCGTCGCAACGAGAGCGGGAGGGATGAAGGAGGTCGTGGTCGACGGATCGACCGGGTTTCTCGTGCCATCCGAAGCGCCCGGCATCGTCGGAGAGCTTGCTTCCCGCATTAGCAACTTGCTCGTTAACGAAACGATGCGCAAGGAGATGGGGCGAAGGGGAAGAGAGAGGGTGCTGAACCATTTTACGTGGCGGCATACGGCGGAACGATGGCTCGGATTTCAGCGCAATTCCGATTAGGAGGATAGGGCGTTCAGGCTAAACCCCATATTTCTATCGTCGCTCTCGTTTCTCTCGAGGGCTTTTTTCGCTATGTAAACGGACAAGCAGACAACCATTCCCGGGAAGAGGACGATAGTCTGCCTTACGTGGAGGGCTGTTTAAAGTTTGAACAAAAGGGTTGCCTCTACGAGGAATGTCGCCGATCCCGTGACGTGCCCATGGGTGAATGCATATGATACTGAAGATTTCGATGATCAGGAAGGAGAGGCACATGAAAAAGAAACAGACGAGCAAGACATCCAAAACGCGGAAGCCGCTTTATTACGTCGATAATCCGAACAATCTCGAGCTGAAATGGCTGGATGACATACAAAAAACGCAAGCCAAGTCCATTTCCATCCACGGGTCGGCCGTAGCGACGCAGCAATCGGCAGAAAGCCAAACGCAAAGCAAGCCAACGCAGATCACGCAAGCGCAGAGCAAGCAAGCTCCAATAACCAAAACCGGATCGGACGGAGAGAAGCCCGAGCTAGAGGTGCTCTCGATGACTCCGGTAGCTTCGATGCCCGCGCTACCGCAGTATTCGGAGTTCGTCTCGACGGTGCAGGAAGCGGAAGAGATCGTGTCGATCGCAACGGCGCTGCCTCCGGCAATCGAGTTGCCTATGCCCGTCGAACTGCCGGATGTCGTTGCGGTTGTCGAATCGCTGCAAGCCGAAAGCATGCAATCGACGAATGATCTGGTCGCGATGTTGAACGAGGATCATAACGCGTATTCGATTGCGGAGATGAATGCGGCATCTCCGGACACGGTAACGTTGGAGGAAATCGTTGAGGAGCCTCCGACGCATAGGGAAGTACGCCACTCCAAGCTGGAGGAAAAACGGATCCCCTCGCGTCCGGCTCCGATCGTCTATACGGACGATATCGCGGACGAGGCGATCACGGGCGAGAAGTTGGCGCCTTTCGCCGTTAAAGGGATGCACTTGGCAGCCGATTCCGTAAGCACGGATTCAATGGCGGATTTCGCGGTGACTTCGATTAAATTAGCGGACGGATCCGTAACTTCATCGAAGATAGCGCCGGAATCCGTCGTTGGCGATCATCTCACCAAAAACTCTATATCCGGGCAGAAGATTCGGGATCGTTCGATTACCGGCGAGAAGCTGCGAGACGGGAGCGTCTCCTCGGAGAAGCTGGCGGATCGGACGATCAGTTCGGATAAAATCGCCGAGGGATCGATTCAGTCCAAGCATTTGAACTTATCGATCATTACATCGGAATTGCTGCAGGACCAGATTATTACGACGGAAAAGATTCGCAGCGGCGCGATTCGCAGCGAAAATTTAGCCAATGAAAGCATCGATACTTCGAAATTAGCCGACGGGTCCGTAACGACTTCGAAGCTGCGCGACGGTGCGATTTCGAAGGATAAAGTGGCACGGGGCGCAATTGATACCCAGCATCTCGCGGAAGGACTTGTTCTATCCGAACATGTCGCTCTCGGAGTGTTGCAGGGAAAGCATTTGGCTCCGCGCGCCGTGGCGGCGGAGCATCTCGCGGACGGAGCCGTCGGTACGCGCGAACTGTCCGATCGATCCGTATCGGCAAACAAGCTGATGCTCAGCGCGGTGCAATCCGAGCATCTTCAAGTCGGATCGGTAAAGAGCGAACATCTCGAAGACGAGGTCGTTAAGACAAGGCATCTGGCGGATGGGACGATCACGGCTTCCAAACTGGCGGAGCAGTCCGTTACTACGCTTAAGCTGGTCGATCATGCCATCACGTCGTCGAAAATCGCGGACCAAAGCATCGTTTCGCCGAAAATAGCCGACGAGGCCGTTCAAACCCGGAATATTGCCAGGGGGAGCATCGTTTCGGAGAAATTAGCGGAAGCCATCGTAGATTCGCGGCATTTGATGGATAAGTCCGTGGATAGCCGGCATATGGTCGATCATGCGATCGGACGGGAGCATCTGAAGGAAGGCTTGATCGGAGCCGCCCAATTAGCGAAAAATACGGTTCAATCGCAGCACCTCACGGAAGGAGCGATCGGTCAATTCCAACTGGCGGACGCGGCGGTTAATTCCGATAAGCTCGGCGAGCAATCCGTGGGAAGCCAACATGTTTCGTCTGCCGCAATCAAGACGGAGCATCTTGCGAAAGAGAGCGTGACGTCGGATCAGGTCGCTGCCGGAGCGATTAAAGCGCATCATTTCGGAACGGAATCGGTGACGGGCGGGGCGCTGGCTCTGGATTCCGTAGATAACAAACATATCAAGCAAGGCGCCGTAGGAGCCGCTCATCTCGCGAACGGATCCGTCGGCACGGGAGCGTTGCAGATCGAATCGATAACCGAAAAAAATATCGCTCCCGGTGCCGTTGGAGAAAGGCAACTCGGAATACGCGCGGTTTTCTCGCACCATCTGACCGATCATTTAATTACTTCCTTGAAGTTATCCCCCGAGTGCGTGTCTACGGATAAATTAGCGGATATGGCCGTGACGACGGCCAAGATCGCGGACGATAGCATCACGTCCGATAAGCTGTCCGACAATACGGTCTACGAGAAGGCATTGCAGGACGGTGCCGTATCCGGTAGAACATTGGCCGAAGGATCGGTAGCCTCCAAACATTTGAAACCGAAGGTCGTCAAGCAATTACATCTTAGCGAAGGCGCCGTGGATTCGTCGATCTTGGCAGCCGGCTCGGTT
Source organism: Cohnella herbarum (assembly GCF_012849095.1). Lineage (NCBI taxonomy): Bacteria > Bacillati > Bacillota > Bacilli > Caryophanales > Paenibacillaceae > Cohnella > Cohnella herbarum. The sequence goes on along the minus strand of NZ_CP051680.1, from coordinate 3,030,535 downwards.
ACGGCGGAGAAGCTCGCGGACGGATCGGTGAAGGCGCAGCAATTAGCCTCCCGTACCGTGGAAAGCAGACATTTGGTCGAGCAATCCGTATTAGGCATACACATAACCGAGAAAAGCATCCGCGAGTTGCATCTGAACGACGGTATTATCGACGCAAGCAAGCTCGCATCCCGAAGCGTCGATAGCAGCAAGCTCCAACCGGGGGCCGTGAGGGAGTTCCACATTGGGGAGCATGCGATTTCTTCCAGTCATCTTCAGGCCGGATTAATCGATGCGGTCCATTTGCAGAAAGGCGCCGTCGGCGCCGCGCACCTCGCCAAAGGAAGCGTCCAGGAAGCCTCCATCGCGGAACGTTCGATTACGACGGATAAATTAGCCGAGGAGAGCATCACCTCGAAGAAATTAGCCGCGAATAGCGTAGGTATCGATCATATACAGGCGGAAAGCATCAACGGCAAACATCTGATGTCGGAAGCCGTTCACGGTTATCACCTGCGCAAAGGCACGGTGTCGGTTTCCCATCTTGCTCCCGATTTGCTCGATTTAGCCAAGAACGGGGAACGCCGCATCGATTCCGAGAGACTAGAACCTAATGCGGTAAGCGCCGTTCATCTTAAAGACAAGACGATTACGGAGGATAAGCTCGCCGACGGATTGATCACGAAAGCCAAGCTTGCCGAAGAAAGCGTCACGATGGATAAGCTCGCGGACGATAGCGTGTCGTCGGAGAAGATCGTTGCAAAATCCGTAACGACGGAGAAGATTCAAGATCGGTCGGTTACGACGGAGAAATTGGCTTCCGGCAGCGTCAGAACGCAGCAATTGGCGGCGGGCGCGGTCGTCGCGGATATCCTTGGAGACGGAAGCGTAACGACGGAGAAGCTGTTGGATCGCTCCGTTACGATGGAGAAGCTGGCTTCCGGCAGCGTCGGAACGCAACAGATGGCCGTCAACTCGGTAAACGCGGACATTCTTGGAGACGGAAGCGTCACGACGGACAAATTGCTGAATCGCGTGGTAACGACGGATAAGCTTGCGGACGGAAGCGTAGGAACGGAGAAATTAGCTCCCGGTTCGGTCGAGGCCGACATTCTCGCGGATGGCAGCGTGTCGACGGTTAAACTGATGGACTCTGCCGTTACGACCGACAAGCTTGCGTTCGATAGCGTAGGAACGGAACAATTGGCGATCGGCTCGGTTAGAGCCAGTATTCTGGCAGACGGCAGCGTAGTGACGGCTAAGCTTCTCGATGGCGCCGTAACCGCCGATAAGCTTGCGGAAGGCAGCGTCGGAACGAGCCAATTGGCGGAAGCTTCGGTCGTTGCGAGCATTCTTGCGAACGGGAGCGTCACGACGGAGAAATTGCAGGATGGGGCGATTACACAGGATAAGCTCGCGGATGGAAGCATAACCGCCGACAAACTGCAAAATCGAACGATTACGGCTGAAAAGCTTGCGGACGGCAGCATAGGAACGGAGAAATTGGCGGAAGGTTCCGTCGGTGAGGTTAGCCTTGCGGACGAAAGCGTATCGACCGTTAAATTAATGGACGGTTCGGTTACGAGCATGAAGCTTGCTGCAGGTCAAGTTGGAACGATTCACTTGGCGGACGGTTCGGTAATCTCGCGAATAATGGCCGACGACAGCGTTACGACGGCTAAGCTGACAGACGGCGCGGTAACGATCGAGAAACTCGCCGCGGGTAGCGTCGGAACCGATCAAATGCAAGTCGGATCGGTAAGCTCGGTTATTATTGCCGACTTGAGCATTACTAGCGAGAAGCTGCTTGATGGCGCAATTACGCCGGAGAAGCTGGCGGACGGCAGCGTCGGAACGAGGCAACTGGCCGTTGGCTCGGTGTTATCGGATATCTTAGCCGATAACAGCGTAACCGGGGATAAACTCGCAAACGGATCGGTGACAACCGAAAAGATTGCGTACAGCAGCGTTGGGTATAATCAATTGGCTTTAGGCTCGGTAAACGAGGATATTCTCGCGAACGAGAGCGTTACGGACGCGAAGCTGACGAACGGAGCCGTGACGACCGAGAAATTGGCCATCGGCAGCGTTGGAGCGGATCAGCTTGCCGATGGCGCGGTTACCGCGGACAAATTCTCCGATGGAAGCGTAACGTCCGAGAAGCTTGCGGATGGCGCGGTAACTCCCGAGAAGCTGATGAACCGAAGCGTGGGAACGAACCAATTGGCGGTTGGCGCGGTTCATGCGGACATCTTGGCCGATGCAAGCGTCACGACGGATAAACTCATCGACGGGGTAGTCACCGCCGATAAACTTGCGGGCGACAGCGTGGGAACGAGTCAATTGGTTGACCATTCCGTAACCGCCAATAAATTGGCGGATGACAGCGTGACGTCCGTTAAGCTGAAAGACGGTTCCGTAACGGCGAATAAGCTAGCGATTAAGAGCGTCGGAACGAGTCAACTCGCAACCGGAGCGATCCAATCGGAAATATTAGCGGACGGAAGCGTAACATCGGATAAGTTGGCAGACGGTTCCGTAACAGCGGAGAAGCTTGTTCTCGGCAGCGTGGGAACGAGTCAACTGGCGTTTGGCGCGGTTCAAACGGATATTTTGGCCGATGGAAGCATCACGACCGAGAAGCTGCTTGACGGCACGATTACGCCGGAGAAGCTTGTTGCCGGGAGCATCGGTACGGGTCTATTAGCCGAAGGTTCGGTCACGGAGGATATTCTTGCTCCCGCCAGCGTGTCGGGTTCCAAGCTGGCCGAAGGTTCGGTCAGCTCAAGGAAGCTCGCAAACCGAGGCGTAGGCACGGAGCAACTAGCGGATAAATCCGTGACGGAAGAGAAGCTTGCGGACGACAGCGTCACGACTTCTAAATTGATAGACGGCGTCATTACGACGGATAAGCTTGCGGGTGACAGCGTCGGAACGAGCCAATTAACGAACAGTTCGGTGACGTCGGATAAATTGGCCGACGGGTCCGTAACAACGGACAAATTGCTCGACGGCTCCGTAACGACGGAGAAGCTGGCATACGGAAGCGTAGGAACGAGTCAACTGGCCGTTGGAGCGGTTAGCGCGGACATTCTGGCCGATGGAAGCGTCTCGGACGCCAAGCTGTCCAACGGGTCGATCACAACCGAGAAACTGGCGGATGCTAGCGTCGGATCCGATCAATTGATCGATGATTCGGTGACGACGACCAAGCTTGCCAAAGGGGCAGTTACGCTAGAGAACCTGTCGCCGGCGCTATTCCAATTCATGACTTACGTCGGAAACCAAGTTACCGAGGACCGGTTAGCGGAGGGGGCGGTTAGCTCCGAGAAGCTAGCCATCGGTGCGGTAGGAACCGACCAATTGGCCGACGGTTCGATCTCTAGCGCGAAATTGAGCGACGGAAGCATTGGAACCAACCAATTAGCGGCCGGTTCGGTTAACGCCGAGAAAATAGCGGTGAGAAGCGTCAGTTCCTCCCATATCATTCCGCGTTCGATACTCGGTTACCATCTCGGGGAACAGACGATAACTTCCAGCCACTTTAAACCTCAAGTCGTAACGGAAGCGCAGCTCGCGGACGGTAGCGTGACCAGTTTGAAGCTGTCATCGGAAGTCAGGGAACTGCTCGATCAACTGCAACAAGCGCAATCGGCCGCTGCGGATCCGGTAGAGATCGTTAGGGAGCTAGTGTCTGGCAGCGTCACGAGCGAATATATCGCCGATGGCAGCGTAAGCGGAGCTAAGCTTGAAGCGGGAAGCATAACGAGCGAGCATCTGGCTGATGGAAGCGTCAGTGGAGCGAAGCTCGAGGCTGGCAGCGTAACGAGCGAACATCTGGCTGATGGGAGCGTAGGTGGAGCGAAGCTCGAGGCTGGCAGCGTAACGAGCGAGCATCTGGCTGATGGGAGCGTCGGTGGAGCGAAGCTCTTGGCTGGTAGCGTAACGAGCGAGCATCTGGCTGATGGGAGCGTCGGTGGAGCGAAGCTTGGGGTTGGCAGCGTAACGAGCGAGCATCTGGCTGATGGGAGCGTAGGTGGAGCGAAGCTCGAGGCTGGTAGCGTAACGAGCGAGCATCTGGCTGATGGGAGCGTCGGTGGAGCGAAGCTTGAGGCTGGCAGCGTAACGAGCGAGCATCTGGCTGATGGGAGCGTCGGTGGAGCTAAGCTCGAGGTTGGCAGCGTAACGAGCGAGCATCTGGCTGATGGGAGCGTCGGTGGAGCGAAGCTCGAGGCTGGCAGCGTAACGAGCGAGCATCTGGCTGATGGGAGCGTCGGTGGAGCTAAGCTTGGGGTTGGCAGCGTAACGAGCGAGCATCTGGCTGATGGGAGCGTCGGTGGAGCTAAGCTCGGGGTTGGCAGCGTAACGAGCGAGCATCTGGCTGATGGGAGCGTAGGTGGAGCGAAGCTCGAGGCTGGCAGCGTAACGAGCGAACATCTGGCTGATGGGAGCGTAGGTGGAGCTAAGCTTGAGGCTGGCAGCGTAACGAGCGAACATCTGGCTGATGGGAGCGTAGGTGGAGCGAAGCTCTTGGCTGGCAGCGTAACGAGCGAACATCTGGCTGATGGGAGCGTAGGTGGAGCGCAGCTTGGGGTTGGCAGCGTAACGAGCGAACATCTGGCTGATGGGAGCGTAGGTGGAGCGCAGCTTGGGGTTGGCAGCGTAACGAGCGAGCATCTGGCTGATGGGAGCGTCGGTGGAGCGCAGCTCGAGGCTGGCAGCGTAACGAGCGAACATCTGGCTGATGGAAGCGTCGGTGGAGCGCAGCTTGAGGCTGGCAGCGTAACGAGCGAGCATCTGGCTGATGGGAGCGTAAGTGGAGCGAAGCTTGAGGCTGGCAGCGTAACGAGCGAGCATCTAGCTCAGGGTAGCGTTGGAGAAGCTCAGCTCCAGTTCGGCTCCATTACGGGAGACCACCTGGCGGTAGCAAGCGTTGGCGGGTCGCATATTTGGTTAGGGAGCATCTTCGGGGATCATCTGGCGGATGGCAGTATTTCCGGAGCGAAGCTTATTCCGGGTAGCGTAACGAGCGATCATCTGGCGGACGGCAGCATTGCAGGCGCTAAGCTTGGGGCGGGCAGCGTAACAAGCGAGCAGTTGGCGGATGGGAGCGTAGGCGGAGCAAAGCTTGAAGCAAGCAGCGTAACGAGCGAACATCTAGCTGACGGAAGCCTAACAGGTGCGAAGCTTGAAGCCGGCAGCATAACGAGCGATCAGTTGGCGGACGGGAGCGTTAGCGGATCTAAGCTTGAATTAGGCAGCATCTCCGGCGAGCATGTGGTTGAAGGTAGTCTTTCCGGCGAACATCTGGCAGATGGCAGTATTGGCGGAACGAAACTCGGGTCAGGCATCGTAACGGGCGAACATCTGGCAGATGGAAGCATCAACGGAGCGAAGCTTGAAGCAGGCAGCTTACAAGGAGAGCATCTCGCCAACGGAAGCATAGGAAGCTCGAAGTTGGAACTTGGCTGCATCGCAAGCGAGCACATGGCAGATGGCAGCGTCACCGGATCCAAGCTTGAATTAGGCAGCGTCTCCGGCGAGCATGTGGTTAAAGGTAGTCTTACCGGCGAACATCTGGCAGATGGCAGTATTGGCGGAACGAAACTCGGGTCAGGCATCGTAACGGGCGAACATCTGGCAGATGGTAGCATCAACGGAGCGAAGCTTGAAGCAGGCAGCTTAAACGGAAATCATATTGCCGACGGAAGCATAGGAAGCTCGAAGTTGGAACTTGGCTGCATCGCAAGCGAGCACATGGCAGATGGCGGCGTCACTGGATCCAAGCTTGAACTCGGCAGTATCACCGGCGAGCATCTGGCGGACTGGAGCGTCTCCGGAGAAAAGCTTGATTACGGAAGCATTACCGGCGAGCATCTTGCGGACGGCAGTATTACTAGCAGCAAGCTTGAGTTCGGCAGCGTCAAAACCGAGCATCTGGCAGACAATAGCGTTAACGGATCTAAGCTAGAATTAGGCAGCATTACCGGCAATCACCTTGAGGATGGCAGCATAGGCGGAGCGAAGCTTGAAGCAGGCAGCATTAGAGGCGCTCAACTGGCAGACGATAGCGTAGACAGTTCGAAGCTGGCCCTGTACAGCGTTACGAATGAGCACCTGGTGGATGGAAGCGTAAGCGAGGAGAAGCTCAGCTTCCAGCCCGTGACGGCCCAACTGCCAGGCGTGAGCTTGCTATTCGGTAACCAGCAGTATGCTTTCCAGGGAGGAATGGAATCGATGCGGTTGGTCGTTCCATTTGCGGTTCCATTCGCGAATAACGCTTATACGATGGTTGCGATGTCGGATCATCCGTCTTGCAGTTGCATACTTGGAGCCAAACGTCCGAACGAGGTTGAACTTATCGTATTTCGTACCCGGTTGGGACCCGAGCCCAAAGGGTTTATTCAATGGATCGCTTTAGGCAGTAAAGCTTAAGTCTAGCAATAAGCATACTCGGAGCGGTGCCGCAAGACGGGCACCGCTTTTTGACGATTGGAAGCACTGTACATATGCCGTTGCGCATGGACACGTCACACATACAATGTCATGTATACCGTTGCCCGAGCCTGAGGGGGTGAATGGATTGGCGAACAAGATCGGGAAGAAGGGTTCCCGTGCTCCTAAAATTCGAAATGCGAGAAACGTGCGCAAACGACCTGTAAGAGGGGGAAGGAAAACCTTCGGCAAGGAAGTCGAAAATCCTCGTCCGCCCCTTGATCCGTGGTCCGCTCCTTACGTATCGGTCATCATTCCCGTTATGAATGAGCGTAAAACGCTTAGAAAAGTAATTCAAGAAGCTTTTCGCGTGCATCCCCATACGGAAGTTATCGTCGTCGTGAACGGGTCGACCGACGGATCGTTGGAGATTGCAAGGAGAAGCGGCGCCAAGGTGCTCGTCTATGATCGTCCGCTTGGCCATGACATAGGAAGATCGATCGGAGCTAGGGAAGCCATAGGCAACATTTTGCTGTTTATCGATGCCGATATGGTTATTCCCGCCGGTAAACTCAGGGCTTTCGTGGATGCGGTGGCGCAAGGCACCGACGTTGCTTTGAACGATTATTCCGGCCCGGTCAACAAGCCTGTCGTTCATGGCGTCGTTCTCGCCAAGCATGCACTGAATTCGTTGCTCGGGAGATCGGATCTTCAAGGCGCGTCGATGACGGCTATCCCGCACGCGATTAGCCGCAATGCGCTGTCCGTCATCGGAGCATCGTCGTTATCCGTACCGCCTCTGGCGCATACGGTGGCGATCCATGAAGGCTTGAAGGTCAAACGGATTATTCCCGTTAACGTCGGGATGCTGAATCCGATCCGGGCGAAACGAGAGCGCACGAATTCTTTGGAGCCGCTGATCGTTGGCGATCACCTGGAGGCGATCCAATGGTGGATAAGGAAATCGGATTCCAGGGGCGGATATGAAGATGGAGCCCGTCAAAGATGGATGGTGAGATAACGAGAATGAAAAGTCAACTCCGAAGGGGAAATCGTCCGCGCCGTTCCGCTAAATCCGTTAAGGCTCGTTCTCCCGTTCGAGTCGACCGAGTGAAGAGGAAAATGAAATCGAGGCAGAGGGTTCCCAATCGCAATGGGGCGCGAAGGACTCGCATTCGAGCTCAAGCCGGGCGTCCGATGGATCATTCAGCGGGCTTGAAGGACGGAATCGAATGGCGCGGAAGTTCGGCCGATGACAATCGTCCGGATTCGCTAAGAGAAATCATTCATAGGAAATGGAATCAGAGGTTCTTGGAAACGAATCGAGCTTCGAATACGGATTGGAAACTCGTGCAGGCCAGAGGAAAAAGTTATTCCGAAGGGTTCATGCAGGGTGCTGGAAGACATATAAATATTTCTCCGGTCCCTTTGCGCAATCACGCAGCCGCCGTAGTCTGTGCCGGAACGAATGAAGCCTCGTTGCAGGAAGTGCTGCTGCAATTGGCCGCGTTGCCGCTGCAAGAGGTCGTTATCGTTCTTGGCAAACCGTCCGAATGGTTGTTCGCGCTAGCGAGAAACGATCCGAAAACGGTAATCGCCTACCTGCCCGAGAAAGTCGAACCGGACATTGGACGGGCTCTGGGCGCCAAATTGACAGGAGCGGACATGATCCTGTTCGTTGACGGGGAGAAGACGGTTCCTGCTGATCAGTTGGCTCGATTTATATGGGAATGCGAGGGCAAATCCGATATTGCCCTTAACGACGTTTCCGGTCAGATGGGATTGTTCCATCAACGGGGAGAGATCGATCGGTTTCACGAGTTTCTGAATACGAGTTTGAACCGGGGAGATTTGAAGATCAATTCGTTGTCCAATCTCCCGTTCGCGGTTTCCCGGAATGCCTTCGATACTCTCGGGGCCGCGGCTTTCGCCATCCCCGTTAAGGCTCATGCTTTAGCCATTCTGAAAGGCTTGCGTATCGGGTTCGGAGGATCGGCGGGAGTCCGAAGATTTGCAAGAAACGAAGATACGGAGCAGAAGTGGAGAAAAGCGGCCGGAGATCATGCGGAGGCGTGGAGAGAAGCGATGAGCGCCAGGGGCAGTCGATTGCAATTCGCGGATACCCAACGGAACCGAAGCGTGTTAGGGGAGTGGGAGGGATGACCAGAGCTTCCATCATCATTCCGACGTACAATCGGCTCGATTTACTGCAAAGATGCATTTACTCCATCCGCCAGTATACGGAAATGCCTTATGAAATCATTGTCGTAGATAACGGTTCAACGGACGGAACGGCATCTTGGTGTATGCAACAGAATCTTGCGCTGCTTTCCTTGCCACGGAATGAAGGTTTCCCGATTGCTTGCAACAAAGGTTTGCGGCTCTCTTCCGGAGACACGCTTGTTCTGTTGAACAACGATACGGTTGTTACGAAAAATTGGCTAAGCAACATGTCTGCGGCGCTTCTTAGTTCTTCCGAAGTCGGCATTGTCGGGCCTGTGACGAATTACGCTAGCGGATCGCAGCAAGTACAATACCCTTTCGAGGATCTAGCGGAATTTCAAAGAATCGCGGTAGAGGTTAACGTCTCGGATTATGCGAAATGGGTTAGGGTCGAAAGAATCGTTGGTTTTTGTTTTGTTTTTCGCCGCAGCCTGATGGAGAAGATCGGCCTCTTGGACGAACGGTTCTCGCCGGGACATTACGAAGACGACGATTTCTGTCTACGAACCCGGCTTCACGGATTCAGCCTTCTCGTCTGCCACGATGCCTTAATATTTCACGAGGGCAGCGCCAGCTTTAAGAATGAAGGCGAACTCAAGCAACAACAGCTTGTCGAGCGTAACTACCGGATGTTCATGGACAAATGGAATTTGGATCCGAGAGTATTCATCTGAGAAACATACTCCGCTCCTAACTACGAGGAGGAATTGCTTTGAAGGCTGTCATACTGGCGGGTGGAACGGGAACGCGTCTTAAACCGCTCACCTACTGGACGAACAAACACTTACTTCCCGTCGGATCGTATCCGATGATCTGTTACGGCATTACGAAATTACGCGACTCGGGAATTAGGGATATCGTTATCGTAACCAATCGGGCAGCTCTGGGTAGCTTTGCGGACGTACTCGGCAGCGGCAGGGATTGGGGAGTGTCCATAATCTATCGCGTGCAAGAGGAAGCCGGCGGCATCGCGCAGGCATTGGAACTCGCGAGGCCTCTGATTCTGCCGAAGGATAAATTCATCGTGTTGTTGGGGGATAATTTATTCGAGGAAAGCTTGAAACCTTATTGCGAGCAATACGAGAAGCAGACGAACGGCGCGATGGTTCTTCTGAAGAAAGTCGACGATCCTCGCCGTTACGGTGTTCCTAAGCTGGATGAGACGAGCGGCCGAATCGTTCTAATCGAAGAGAAGCCGGAGCTGCCTCAATCCGACTTTTGCGTGACGGGTCTTTATTTTTACGATTCCGAAGTATTCGATATGATCGACGGCGTTAAGCCTTCCCGCAGAGGGGAGCTCGAAATCACCGACGTGAACAACGCGTATGCCCAGAACGGCAAGCTTACGTATAAGGAACTTACGGGTTGGTGGACGGACGCCGGAACGTTCGAATCGCTAGAAGAGGCTGGAAGGAGATTAAAGGGGGCTATTACATGAGCATCACCGGCTTGCGTAAACCGGTCCATTCGGCCGTATCCCCCATTCCTTCTAAGTCGGTTAAGATGGCTTCAAAGCCCGAGAAAGGCGAACCTAGGTCAACTAAGGGGAAGGCAAAGCTAGCAAAATTTACCCCAAAGCTAGCAAAACTTGCTCCAAAGCTAGCGAAAAGCAAAAGAAATCGCGTCCGCAGGAGAGGAGGGACGAGGAAACGCCGATACGATCAGAGGCGAAAAACGACGACGATCCTGCCGTTGGAAGAGAAACAGGCAGAGAAACAGTTAGAGACGCCAATTGCCCGATTGAGCTATGACCAAGGTTATCAAGAAGGGTTAATCGCGGGTGGTGAGAGAATATTGGAGGAGCATCTCCCGTCCGATCTCATTATTCCCGATCTTACCGTTCGCGAGGCCGTCGCTGCCGGCGTTCAAGTATTAAAAAACCGAGGGATACCTCTTCTAGATAGCAATGCGGTTTACCGGGAGCTCGAAGAAGCATTGCGGGGGAAGAAGTCCTATGCTTTCATCAGACTGGGAGACGGCGAACTGCTTACTTTGGCGCAGGAAAAGGTGCTTTCTCTTGAAGAAATCAGCCGCGCAGGGTATTTCCTGCCCTATGCCGGCGTGAATATCCCGAATCTCGAGGCGCGAGACGAGCTGGCGACTTGCGTGAAGGTGGCATCATTGATCGGTGTCCCGATGTCGCGCGCGTCTTATTTTCAACCTCTTCTATTTGCGGTCCTTAGGGCGCATGGAATCGAGTACGAGAAGCTGCGGTATACCACATCGACAATGAACTACTTGCTGGAGGAGCAGGGGTTGCTGTTGAAATTGCTTAGAGGACGTAAAGTTCTCGTTATCGGCGATGTCGCCGCTCAGCTAAGCGAAGCTTTGATTATGCAAGGGGTTGAGGTGACGGGGGTCATTACTCCGGTTAACGGATATGCCGATTATCCTCGAGTCGTGGCTGAAGCCAATGCTTACGATTACGATATCGCGCTTGTAGCTGCCGGGATTGCGGCGATTCCGATCGCGGTTCATCTCGCCGGCGTCGGCGGGAAGGTGACCTTTGATTTCGGACACTTGGCGAATCGGATGGCCGGGTTGGCGCACCCCGAAAGAAATGAATCAACGCCATAGGAGGTGAAATGAAATGACTGCCGAGAGAACGAAAGCCGGTCGCATCAAGCATCCTAAGCCAAGTTCCGCTTCGGATGCCTCCAAGATCAAGCGCAAGAGTAGACGTAAAGGCTCGCGACCTAAAGGAGACGTGCGCTTAGCGAAGTTCCAAACAGGGTATGACGAAGGCTACCGGGAAGGCGTGCATTCCGGCATTCAAAGCTACCCGACGTTATTCGAAGGAACAAGCATCGTGATTCCGACGTTTAACCAGCTGAACATGTTGATGCAATGTATCGACAGCATTATGGAAAACACGGATTTGCCTTACGAAATCATCGTCGTGGACAATGCTTCATCGGATGGAACGGCTGCTTATCTCCAGGGACTTGGCGGGCAAGTTCGTTATCGCTTGCTGGATCAGAACAGAGGGTTTGCGGGCGCGATTAACTCCGGTATGATGATGGCCAAAGGAAGAACGATTCTGTTGCTGAACAATGACATTCTCGTTACGGACAATTGGTTGGATAATTTGCTGACTTGCTTGTTAAGCGATGAAAGCATCGGCATGGTAGGGCCCGTAACCAATTATATTAGCGGGGATCAGAAAATTAACGTTCCCTACGACGATATTGCGGATATGCCGAGGTTTGCGCGCGAAAATAACGTATCGGATCCTTCGCGTTGGTGCCAGATCGATCGACTGACAGGGTTTTGCTTATTGTTCCGCAGGGAGTTATTCGAAGGAATCGGTTATTTCGACGAAGGCTTCGAGATCGGGAACTTCGAGGATGACGATTATAACATCCGGGTGAGGCTGCTCGGCAAGAACCTTGTCATGGCTCAAGATACGTTCATCCATCATTTCGGCAGCGTCAGCATGAAGGCTCTGGGAGATCGGTTTCAAGAAGTGAACGACCGGAACCAGGTTTATTTTATGGACAAATGGCATAATCCTTACGAATGGATCGATCACGCTCGTCAACATGACGAGCTTAATCTGGGCTCATTAGAGCATGTGGCAAGCTTCTATCCGGAGCAGATCGTCGTAAAGGCGGTCGGAGCGAATTACTATTGGATCGAGCATGGCAAACGGAGGGTAGTCGAAGGGGAGATCTCGTTCCCCGTCGTACGAATCTCGCAGGTCGATCTTCGTCGTTGGCCGCTGGGAGAACCGATTTCCTCCGGCGAGGTGGAAAAGCGTTGGCGTAGTTCGGGCGATGCGACGGGAATGGAGACGGGAGTCGTTACTCTTCCGGACGAAAAGATCTTTCACCTGGAGAACGGAATAGCGCGGCGAGTGATCAGTAAAGCGGTCTTGCAGGCTTGGAACCTGCACCTTAAGCCTACGAAGACGATAACGCCGGAGATGTTGTCGGAGCGAGTACAAGGACTTCCGATTATTTCTCCGCCATTGCTTCGCCAAGTGCTGTAAAACGATGTTGCATGTCGAAGAACAACGGATAGATGAGCCTATTAGTGGTCCTTAGCCGGGATCGGTAGTAGGCTTTTTGTTAACCGTTCGTTTCCAAGAAGGTGCGGGCATCCGACAATGTGGGCGCTTGGTCCTGTGGCAAGCGCTGAATGGCGGCATATGCTGTAGGTGAATAGACGTTAGCGAGCAGCTACATGAATAGGGAATCGTTAAGGATAGGGGATGCGGCAGCATGCAGGAATTGTTGACGGAGATCGTCGTTCATTTGTCCAAATCACATCAGCAGATGGCCAGGATATTGGATGCGAAACGGCATGTGGCCGTGCGTATGGCGCATTTGGTTCAGGCGTTGCCGGATGAACATCCCCAGTTAAACGGCCTGGATGGACTTCTTGATAGTTCCTCAAACGTAACAAAAGGCGTTATCTCTTATTTGAACAGTCTGGCGGATTTGCAGGAAGCGGTCGCCGATAGCATGACGAACGTCGTGAAGGCGATGGGAGATTCCCCGGATGAAGAATAAAGGTTTGATCGGGAGAGGGGGGCAGGAGGGATGAGTCGGGAGGAAGCCTATCACCTTACGCTAGACGCCATTGCGAAAATGCAGTGGAACGTAGCGATGATCTTAGAGGCAAAAGCAGCCGAAGCGGAAAAGGTTCGAAATTGGTTATGTACCCACATCACGAACGATACGTACGAAGGCCATAGCGATCAATTGAGCACTTGTCTGCAAGTCAACGAGCAGAATCTCGAGATTATCGACGGACTTACCAAGCTGTGCAACGGTTTAAGCCGTAATATGAAAGTCATCATAAATCCGGACACCGATGATGGCGATAACATGGCTTCCATGTTCGGAGGTATGGATGGAGATCGGGACAAATGAACCCGCTGCAACGAGAATGGGAAATTAAGCTTCAGCTCATGGGAGCGATAACGAGAAGCCAAGCCGCCTTGGCTAAAATATTGGAAAGCGTAGGAGACGTTACCGGAGCCGCCGGCGTTTCTCCCGCGACTCTCCATGAGCATGTGCGCGTCTTGACCGGCATGCAGGGGGCTTTATTAAGAACGGTATCCGGAACGAGCTGGCGTCCGCCTGTCCGGGGGAGGCCGACATCACCTTGGCTAGCCGCTGGCATTAGACCAAGTAATCGAAATGCTGGAGGTGTCTCCGATTGAAGCGCAAAACGCGTTCCTCACGTTCCGTTAGAGGCGGAACCAAGAAATCCGTTGCCGGACGACGGGGCTCCAAGAAAACGGGAAAACTCAATCGTCGTGGTAAAATCCGAACAGGAAAAGGTAAACTGCGCTCGCGAAAAGCCTTGATGCGTCGAAGCAGAGGGAGAAGGCAGCAAATCGTAGGCGGCAGTTCCGCTTACAATGCCGGCTTTAATCAAGCGTACAACGACGGCTATAATGCAGGCTTTAGCAAAGGCTTCGAGGATGGGCATCAAATCGCTTATGAGCAACAGGTATAAGAGGAGTAAAGTATGGGATGCCACCGGGCGAGGAAAGGATGCCGGGTGGCTATTTATGTTTTTTTCGTAAGAATCCCTTAAACTCGCGGGATGCAGTTCTGCAGTAACCCCGAAGGAGGAGACGAAAAGCACGCTCAAAGTGATGTATTACGACAAGGATGGGTTTTATTATCAATACGGCATGTTATTTTCCTCGTTATATCCCAATATCGACGTTGAAGACAGTCGTTATTAAACGGCATCGGCAAAAAATCCGATAATGCGACAGAATAATAGTTGACTTAACAGAAATGTTGTTAATATAATAAATTAACTAAAAACAGGATATTCAGCGCGAGGAAGCACCACGCCAACTAGGGAGTATTTACCCTTGTTTGCTGGTGTTTTTTTTCGTAGTTCGACATTGGAAGGAGACGGATGATGAGTAAAACCTTGCTTATTCTGGCGATGCTTGTTTGCGGATCGTTGGCTGCCGGGCAAGCGGAGGCCGCGGATTCGAAAGATTTCAAAGACGTGAACGAAAGCCATTGGGCAAGCGGGTTAATCGGACAAGCCGTAAAGAAAGGTTATGTGAGCGGATACTCGGACGGGACTTTCGATTCCTCGAAAGCGGTAACGAGAGCCGAGTTTATCAAAATGGTCGTCGAAGCGCTCAAACTGCCGAATTCGCAAGGTGGATCTCCTTGGTATCAGGGGTACGTGGCGGCCGCGTTCGAGTTCGGATTGTTGGAGGAGACGGATTCTACCGATTACATAAAACCGATTAGAAGACTAGAGATCATTCGGATCATAGCTCGAACGTTGGCCGTTGAACAAGCATATGCGGCTTATTTCGACGCGTTTGCCGATTTGAATAAAGAAAATTTGCCCTTCTCGGATCATGCCCATTTCCAGAACAAAGATTTGCCATCTATCGCGCTGGCATATGGAACAGGGATAGTAGCTGGTTATCCGGATGGGACGATGGGCTTGAATAAGGCTTCATCCCGCGCGGAGACGGTGGTTATGTTGGAGGAGTGGCTTGCGGTCCGCGTCGTGGATCCGGTAAGCAAACCGCGGTTGCTTGAGCTAAACGATAGAGCCGAACGAAATGTAAGTATATCGATGCTAGACGGTCAGTAAACGACTTGAAACTCAAGGGAGAGATTCGTAATGAGAAACTTATCGCGCTTAAGTTCTATCCTTCTTATTGCCGTTTTGTTGGTTGTGCCTGTAGCAACGGTTGCCGCTAAAGAGAATACAAACGATATTCCGAAAGTCGGCGTGCAATCGATCGAAGTACTCGTCAACGCGCGCAAAGTTAATTTTCCCGATCAGAAACCGAAGCTGGAAAACAATCAAGTCCTTGTTCCATTAAGGTTTGTTTCGGACAAGCTTGGAGGGAGCCTTAAACTGAAGGGCAATGAAATCACGATCTTCAAAGGCGACCGCACTATCGTCCTCGTCATCGGCGAAAAAACAGCAACCGTGAACGGAGAGCCGGTCACTCTCGGACTTGCGGCGACGGCGGTTAATGGCCGTACTTACGTGCCTTTACGCTTTATATCCGAAGCGATGGGGGAGAAAGTCGAGTGGGATAAAGTGACGAAGTTCGTTTGGATCGGGAGCAAGGATATACCGGAGTTGAAGGATATTGTGGAGTTAACGGATATTAAACCTTATGTGAAGTATTTTGTGGGGAAAGAACATTTGATGGAGTCATGCTTTGAGGGTTGCAAAACTGCCACTAAGGTATATCTTGTGAGTGCTGATGATTTACCTTTTACCATCCGCGGAGAAGCTTATTATCGATTTGATCTAGCTTATCGTGAAAGTAAAGGCACTGTTTCAATTCGAGCGACTACGACGGATAAAGGTGTAATGGGAAGACCTCTCAGCTACTTAAATCCAGACTCAATTGCAATTTATAAAGCGGCCAGTTATTTCACTGAAGAAAATGTCGGTGATTTTAGATTCCATTATTATCGCGTTTCTACGCCTAATACTGAGTCGAAGAATTACAAGATTGAAAATGCAGATTATTTAGTTATTACAGCTGAATATCCGGGCTTAATTTTTGTTGAAAATCCTTTCAAATAGGAGAGTAGTTAGATGAAAAGAAGATTACTTGCCTATTCACTTATACTTTCCTTCATCTTTTCGATCCTTCCAGTTTATTCCGAAAAGCTTGATGCCGCTGTACTCGGGAGTAATGGATGGATTCAACCTACTGCAGATCCTGAAAACCCCAATTCGACTATGCGGTATGCGGTAGGATTCATGTACACTGAATTGTGGAGTAAGAACAATGGTTCTTGGGATACTTCAAAAGATCACTATTGGGGTCAACCGAACATGCCGATGGAACATGGTTACACATTTTCATTCCCAAACCGTAAGGTAAAAAGCATAAAAGTTCGTAAGTTTAATGGAAGTCTTGCAGACATTCGTTATTTTAATATATCACGCACGACGACTGAAGATTTTGATGCTTATAGCAGATATATAAGTTCAAACTCTAGCAATCCGGTTAAATCGAATGAATCCGGAGTGGGAACTGATACGATTCGCTTTCATGTGAATCTACGTGCTGATCTTGAGTCGCCTGAGGAGTACAATGTAATCGATCAAGATGCTAATCCTTACCCAGATGTTAAAGATCCTATGAAGGTTCTCCGAGTTTTCGTTCCGGTAGTGTTTGAAATCGAGCTTCAGGGTCAGCTAGAAGTTCATCATTACACGACAAGCGGCCAAAACATTGATTCGCAGTTTCCGGATCAATCTACGAACATGATCAGCGGTCAAACCTATTCAATCGTGCCAGCAACAAATCCAGCATACAGTTATGTCGGATATAAGAAGAGTACGGTAGGCGTACCGACTGGAGGGACCCGAATCGATGAGGTTCCGCCATCCTTTTTATATAACGGCACCTACGATACATATTATCTAAATCTATACTATCAACAGGATGGAGGGACAATTAACGTCAGGCACATGGTCAAGGCGGGACCGACCGGGACTTATACCCAGAAGGGAACCGAAACGATCACGGCAGATAAACTGCCGGCGACCCAAACCGTAAACCCAAAGTCGTCCTATGGGAAGGTTATTGGAGGTAATGTTAGTTACACCGGATTTTCTGATCAAGTGTTATCGGTTAAAGTTGCAACGGTGAATTTGTCGTCCTCTCAGAAGACGGGAAATGTTACTTTTTTCTATGAAAACAGTTTGAACATTACCGGAAATTTCGATATCCTTCCCTCGCAAAATATCAAATGGAGGGATAGCTTCACGCTGAAGCCGAAAGATTTTGTGATCCCTGCGACGTGTACGTATTTATACCATGAGTATTTAATTGAGAAGGATGGCTTCACCTGGACGAGCTCTAAAGTTAGAGGGCAGACGACCGACTCTCCATTCGCCTACTCCAACTATCCGAGCAATTTGGGCGTTGGAACGAATTTTATTTCAATTAAAGTTACCGCGGATTGCGCGAATTCAGGCTGGGTAAATATTAAGCCGCTTACTATCGAAAGTCCGGCAAGCAATCGTCCACCGGATTTTTCGGTCGGGTTTTTCCGGGAAAATAATCGGAGCGGGATTTTTCCGGATCAAGAGGTGGTCATCAATCAGCGCGTGAACGTACGGGTCATTCAAGACAATACGAAAAATCCGCCATTGCCTAACGATCCTGACGGCGACGCGATTACTTACACTTGGCTATTCGGCAATAGCTCTAGCGCTTGGGTGCGGAGTTTTCCGGACGAGTACGGGGCTTGGGAGCATGACGAAGGTCATTATAACCTTAAAGCGACGGAGCTAGGTTCTCACAGCGTTACGGTTATCGCCCGCGATACGTTCGGAGCGGAATCTAGACGGACGGCTTATATCAACGTCATCCCCGAAAATCCGATCGCGAAGATCGACGGGCCGACGAAGGTCAAAGAGAATCGGCCGCTTCCGCAGCCTTTTACGGGCGAACGGAGCTATAGTCCCATCGGAAGGGCGATCTCGCAATATCTATGGGACAATAAACGGGACGTCTACGCGACACCCGGTACGGAAACGATTAAGCTCGATGTCGTGGACAGCGCAGGATTAAAATCACTGTACCCCGCACAAGCGACGCTATTGGTTATCCCCGACGATCCGCCGATCGGAAAGCTGGATGTTCCACCGCTAGGGATTCGCGTGAATGACTATAACATTTTCAATAAATCGTATAGTCCCGACGGCGATAAAATCGTAAGCATTAGTTATCGATATAAGTATGATGCGAACAATGATGGGATATACGACGAGGCATGGACGACGTTAACGGGAGGCAACCTTACGAAGGTCATTTTACGCCCGGCAAAGGTAGGCAAATACCTGATCGATGCAAGGGTGTGCGAGGATTGGGGGAAATGCGCGTGGGTATCGGATACGCAGCCGGAAAGCACAAGGATTATCGATGCGGTTAATTTAGCGCCAAGCGTTTCGTTCCTCATTGAAGGAGAAAATGAAATCCCGAAACCGCCAACGGACGATTCGATCCCCGCCAGTGAAATTCTGAAATGGGACTTGTATGATGTGAACACGACATCGAAGACCACGAATAGTCCCTATAAGTGGTCCAAGGATGGAAAAACTCTACTTGCCGGGCTAGGAAAGGGCATGGAGAGGCAGTTCAGAACAATGGCATCGGTCGGGTTTGGCGGCGGGGGGTGGGACTCGCAAAGCGGATTCCCTTCGTTAACCGATAATGGATTCGGGCCGAATAATCTATCTCCGTATAAATCTATGGCTTGGAGAGATTCAAGTCGTTCGCAGCCGTTACTTGTCCCTACGAAATGGTCTGGCTATACAGCCGGGGATGATTATACGAACTTAAGTGTTGCGAGATTTTACAATAAAGTACGAACCAACAAGACTTATATGTATTTTGACCAAGGCGACACCCAAGGTGATAACATTTATATTTTTGCGCTAAACAAAAAGAAGATTCCCGCATATTCAACGGAATATAGGTTGACCTGCGGTGGATCGACCGACATGAGTTTGTGCAACGGGTATAACTGGGAACAAAATCTCGTGCATAAATGGAATGGCCCGAATCCATACGACTTTATTTTGAATTTATCCAATTCGACTGCCCCCAAATACAGTGTTCCGTATTATTCCGAAGACGATAAAAAAAATGCGAGTAATTGGTATTCGCAAGCCGATTCGGGTGATTTCTCAAAGGCTTCTTCAAGCGCACAGGTTCAATTGAAACCCCTGACATACGAAATTACGGGTAGCCGAATTTATGTTGTTTATCAGCGGATGATGTTTGCCGCTTACTATTATAGCGAGGGGAAAGGATCAAGCACCAGCTACTATCCCGGTTCGAAAAATTACTTGGATATTCATACGTTCGATGCGTACACCGGAGAATTTCTAGCCAGTTCGTACGATAAAGGCGAACGCGTAAAACTGGCGGGTGGCAGCGTCGTATCTTCGGTACACGGTGACAACTTGGTTCTCACCCCAAACTGGGGTAGTCATACGATCCAAGAATTTGATCGACAAGGGAAACTGGCGGTTCAAAAGGATCTTTCCCTACCTGCGACGCAAGATACATACGCTAGGAAGGGAAGAAACGGATTAGGCATTCCTTTTACCGAAGATCCAATGCTCTATACGTGTTCGTGGAGTGCAATGTCTAAGATGGACTGGAAAGACACGGACGGCAATCGATATCTGTATATGATTAACACTTGCTCAAGACCCGCCCAAAACGACACGATTAATCTCGATCCGGATTTTAATCCGGAATCGCCAGCCGGACTCTACCTAGTCCAAGTCAAACCGAATTATTCGATCGGCATTAAAGCTCGCATTAAAGGTACAACGTTAACCGAAACCAGACCGGGTCCGTATGATCTGAACTTGGAGACTATACCCGTATTAGCCATTAACCCGATTACCAAACAAGCGATCACAAGATCAACAAAACCAATATGGAACAGCATGTGGGGCAGCGATTATTTTAGCAACTTGGTCGATTTAACGACCGGAGCCGTAAGCGATTGGGGAATGGCACGTCCGTCTTCTTCCGTACAAAGAAACGGCGGAGGCTTTACGATTGGTCACAATGGAAGTTTCGGCTACGGATGGGCGACGAACACCATCGATAATGCTTTTGTTAAGCATGATAACTTCAGTTCTTTCGAGTATATGAAGAGAGCTTATCCGATGGTCGTCAGCGGAGAAACTACAAAATATATTCGGTTCGGTGAGTATGTTGGCGATGGCGTGTATTTGTCGATGTACGATACGGATTATTGGATGAACGCGCCGGGAGGCGGAGGGGGCGGACCATCTTCTTCAGCGCACATGTTTTTGGATGTGGGAACTCCGGTTAATGCCGAAGTGTACAAAGGATTCCAGCTCGGTCAATTCGTATCGCCGGACGCTTATGAGGATGCGGAGTATACGTTTACCGTAAATATGGATGCGCCGCAAGAGGATGCAACATTAGCCGGTCTATCGTTTCGCATGACGAATCCGAAATATCGCTACGCGGTTGAAATGGACGGTAGCAAAATCTTTCTATCCAAATATGTTAACGGCAATAGGACCGTACTAGACAGCAACGACTTCCCGTTCCAATCCCATACGGACTACGGCTTCAAGATCTTGACGCAAGGCGATGAGATCGCGGTGTTCATGGACGGCGTTCCGTATTTTGAAGTAACGGATGCGACTTACCAATCGGGCAAATTCGGACCTTTCTCGGACAAGTCCTATGTAAGCTTCTCGGGTATTAGCCAGAAGGATCTATCCAATCCGGATGTGGAATGGCTGTCCAGCTATGCGATCTGGGATGAAGGTTCCGCTACGGCGAATGTACGCTATAGCAATATCGTGTATACGGATCCCGAGAACGATCCCGCCGCGCAAAATAACCTATGGACGATCTCGCATACGCCGAAATTCCTAAACAACCAAGGCCTGTCAGCGTTACACGGGCAAACTTTAGCGAGCCCCGCGCTGATCTTCGATAAAGTCGGTAATTATCGGGTGACCTTAAAAGCGCAGGACGACCCGCACCCGAATTACTTATTCCCGGCAACGGAGTTCGGCAATTATCGCAAGTGGTCGAACGAATTCTGGCAAATCATCACCGTTCATCGTCGCCCGGTATCCCAATTCACGGTTTCGGTCCATCCGGTTAATAAATCGGTCGTGTGGAGCGACGAAAGCTACGACCCGGATCGATGGCTTAGCGCGACGAAATACAGCACCGAAGCGACGGGAATCGACTACAGAGCGACGCGCGGCGTTCTCGAATGGAGACACTACTATGTTACGCCGAACGGAACGATGGTGAATCAAAAGCTCGTCACGCCTCAGGAAGTCGGGGAGTATCGCGTAGGGATGCAGGTGAAAGACGAGTATAGCGCATGGAGCTACTGGACGGAACAAACGATCGAGATCGATACGCCGGTCGTTCCGGACGATCCTCCGATCGCCGGCTTCACCATAACGCCGGGATCAAGTTACATGAATTTACCGTTCTCCGTTACTTCCACGGCTCACGATAAGGAGGATGGTCCAGCAGCGAATCTGAAGCACGCGTATTATGTACGCAACGTAACGGAAAACAGTCTGGAGACGATTCGCTCAACCGACCGCGGGACATGGACGACTAGCTTCTCTTCGCTCGGCGTTATCGAGGTCAGGCAAGTCGTTACGGATTCCAAAGGCCAGTCCGCGCAGATTACGCAACGAATATCGATTATCAACAGAGGACCGATCGCCGATTTCGATTGGTTGCCGAAACCGGTGTTTGAAGGAGATAACGTAAACATCGCAAATCGTTCGACGGACCCGGACGGCGATCCGTTAAGCTACTTATGGACAATAGTCGCACCGGATGCCGAAAGGAAAACGGGATCGACCAAAGATACGAATATCGTAGGCGGAGAGACGATAAATCGGGCGGGAGTTTATTTGGTTACATTGCTGGTTACGGATATTCATGGAGCAACGGATAGCGTAACCAAGCCGATTCCGATCGGAGAACTCACGATCTCCGGTAAAGTCAGTCATACGCCGGAATGGGAAGCGAACCGATGGAACTGGAATACCAAGTATCCTGGCAAATATCGCGGAGAGGACGTATTCTGGGCGGGAGAGGCTTTCGTGCTTGAAGCCATCGTAACGGATACGGGGGCTTCAGGAACGCGGGCGATCGCCGTAAAAGCGGCTGCCACGGCCGAACTGAAAAAAAGCTTAAAGCCCGCTTCTCCGATCTCTACATTATGGAATGAAATTTTGCGCGAGCGAGATACCGTTCTGATTTTCGAAGAGCTTCCGAACGGGCCTTACGAATTCGAATTTACGGTGAACTACAGTAACGGCGTGATGAAATCGACGGTCGTCCCGATCGAAATACGTAATCGGGTGGATGAGTACGTTCAGGTTCATCGCGTTCAATAAACGCATATTGGATTGGTCAAGCGCCCGTTCTCCCGCATTGTCGAGAGAACGGGCGCTTTTTGCCCGCCTAAATTCGTCCCTTGGACGGGTAAGTATCCAAGTCCAACCCTGCGCTAACGCATATATTGATTGCGGGTGATGAGGATGCGGAGCCATTCGATTGTGAAAAACAGGGAACGAGGCCGCAATGACGGCTTTCGGAGCGGTTGGTTGGAAGGTTGGAGATTAGGAGCCAGCAAAGGGATCGACGAAGGGATCCAGCAGGTCGTTCATACGCCAAGCAAAGCGCGTATTCTCTATGTCCCGCAAGGCTTCGAAGCGATTGATCAAGGCGTGATCGCCGCATTGCAAGCCGAGGTAGCCGAAGTCCGCATCGCGTCGGCCGCGGAGATGCGGCTGCAAGCGGCGCAATATCGGCCGGATGCCGTACTCGTAATGAATGGATTGCATGTGTTCCCTCCCGATCATCTGGAGCAGATCGATGCAATTCGAGGCTTGGGAATTCCGACGGTGATCTGGTTTGTCGACGACCCTTACGTAACCGACAATACGATGACGATCGCCCCGCGCTACGAATATGTTTTTACCCATGAAAAATCATGCATCAGATTGTACCAATCTCTGGGTTGTTCGAAGGTTTATCATTTGCCGCTCGCGGCTCATTTCGATCTATTCAAACCTATGGCGGTTCCCCAGCAATATCGAACGGATATTTGTTTCATCGGAATCGCGTTCTGGAACCGGGTGGAGCTATTCGATCAGATCGCTCCTTATTTGCAAGACAAGAGGGTACTTATCGGAGGCAAGTTGTGGGATAGGATGGAGCAGTATCCGATTTTATCGAAGTTCGTTCACGATGGGTGGATCGAGGTTCCGGAAACCGCTAAGTATTACAACGGAGCCAAAATCGTCATTAATCTTCATCGTACGACCGAAGCGGGCAAAGATAATCTGAACGGAATCAATTGGCCGGCGGAATCGATTAACCCTAGAACGTTCGAAATGGCGGCATGCGGAACGTTGCAATTGACGGATATGCGGAGCGAGCTTCCCGAGCATTTCGCGATCGGATCGGAAATCGCCGTCTTCGATAATGCTCAGCATCTGATTCAACAGATGGACTTCTATTTAAAGAACGAGGAGGAACGTCTTCGCGTCGCCATGAGAGGCTATCGGCGGACGAAGCGGGATCATACGTTTAACGAGCGGATTCGGAGGATGCTGAACGTAATCGGACTTCAATCCTAATGCATTACGGCAAGAATCAGCGCGGGAGGGATGAAGGTTGAGTAAAACGAAAAGACGTTTGACCGAAAGCAAAGTAGACCCGGAGTATCGTAAAGGTCGCTCAGCCGGGTATTCTCTGGGATGGACGGACGGACATTGGTTCGGCCGTTGCGAAGCCGTTGCTCGTAAGGCTTCTCCCGTACCCGTCAAAAGGCCGATCCATGTTCTCTACGTGACATCGGGCAAAGGTTACCCTTATACCCCGTTAGATAACGGAATCGTCGAAACGCTTAAGCTGATCGCGCAGCAGGTAACCTTGGTCGTTCCGGATGACGACATCGTATCTGTCGCGGCTGCTGTTAGACCGGATATGATGCTTGCTTTGGACGGCATGCATCTCTCGCACGAGAAGGTTCAAGCGATTAACGCGCTGGGAATCCGAACGGCGATATGGTTTACGGACGATCCGTATTACACGGACATAACCGCAGGCATTGCCGTTCACTATCAACACGTCTTTACGTTGGAACGCAATTGTCTCCCCTACTACGCGAATTCCGGTTGCGCCCGCGTCTCCTACTTGCCGCTTGGCGTATTTCCGGGTTCTTACCGGCCGCGCAATACGCCGCACTCCATGCGCGGAGAGATCAGCTTCATAGGCACCGCCTATTGGAATCGGGTGGAGCTATTTAATCGAGCTATCCCCTTGCTGGCTCATAGGCGCTTGCGGATTTCCGGAATGTGGTGGGATCGACTCGCCGAATACGAGCGTTGGAAAGGGTTAATCGACTTAGACAAGTGGATGGAGCCGGATGAAACCTCGGAGAAATACAACGCGAACCGAATCGTCATCAATTCCCATCGGGCTCATGACGACGAAACTTTTAATCAGAACAGCGCCCGGATTACCGCCGTCTCTCCGAACCCGCGAACATTCGAGATTTCGGCTTCCGGAACGTTGCAATTAACCGATTGGCGCGAAGATATCGCCCAATTCTATGTTCCCGGAGTTGAAATCGTGACTTACGACTCCCCGGAGGACATGGCAGCCAAAGTCGATTACTACTTGGAGCATGAGGAAGAAAGGCAAGAAATCGCGTTAAGAGGCCTCTATCGGACATTGCGGGACCACACGTATGTTTCCCGACTAAATCAGCTCATGGATTTGACAATGAATGGTTAATAGCCGCTCCGTGAAAGTCGGCAGTTCCATACATTGTACAACTCGGCAAAAGGAGGTGACGAACATACCGATGAGCAGATATGGGTATGCGGCGGCATGAACGGGGCGAAACCGAAACTCCTACTATTTTCCCACATATGCAGTCCGGTGTTCGTCACAGGAGCGGAAAAACTGTTATTCCTATTCACTCGGGAGATGGTCCGACGGTTTGAATGCGTAATGGTCGTTCCCCAACAGGGGGCGATCGCCGAGAAAGTCAGAGCGCTTGGAGTAAGAACGATCGTACTGGATATTCCGCTATGTATTTCCATTTACACGGCCGCCCCGACGATCTTAGAGGAATTAGAAGCGATGAAGAGACATTCGTCATGGGGACGGATACATGCATTGCTAGCCGAAGAACGGCCCGATTACGTGTTAGTGAACACAAGCGTTCATCCTTTACCCGCGTTAGCGGCGAAATCGATGGGCATTCCGACGATCTGGGCGATGATGGAGACGATTATGGATAGGCCCGGTCGCAACGTCTCCGTCCCTCTCATAGCCGCGAATAGCGACATGGTCGTCGGAATTTCCCATTCGACGCTTCAACCTATCCAGAAACTTGCTCCGACCGCGCAAACGTTCATGTTGCCGCCGTATTTGGTCCGCGATGAGCTGCTTCCGAATAGCTGGGCATATCACCGCCTTCGGTTACGGCAACAGTACGGCTGGGGCGAGTATCACCGCGTTGCGGGTTATCTGGCTGCGACGATCTATACGAGCAAAGGCTTGGAGCAGTTCGTGAATGCGATGCTGCCGATTGCGTTCAGCGATGTCAGAGCACGTTTTCTTATCATCGGAAACTCGGCCGACGATACGTATTACCGCAATTGCCAGAAGATTGCGCAGCAATCCGGTTACGGGGACAGATTCCTCTTCTTGCCCTTCGCGGAACAGATCCAACATGCTTTTCCGGTTATGGACGTGTTGGTTGTCCCTAGTCTCGTAGCGGAAGGTTTCGGCATGACGGCGCTGGAGGGACTTATGTTCGGCAAGGGCGTCGTTGCCTTCGCGTCGGGAGGCCTTTCGGAAATCTTGACCGCGACGGGCAATGAGGAGTTTCTGGTCAACACGGGCGACGTTAACGGGATAACCGAACGAGTGAATATGTTGCTCAGCAACGAAGGATTGTTGAAGGCCGTCGGAGATCGGAACACGCAGTCGTCCCAGCAGGTGTTCGGCGTAGAAGCTTTCCGTTCCCGACTGGATGCATTAATCGAGCAATTGCCTCATTCGCCCGGATATCAACGAAGCTCCTTATGGCGAGGGAGCGCGCCAACCGTTTATTTAGTCGAACACGGCACGAAACGCCCGTTTGCCTCGGAAAGTGCCTTTCTGCACAGAGGTTATCGATTCGAAGAGGTAACGGAAGTTCCCGACCACGATTTGAACGTGTTGCCTTCGGGACACCCGATCAAGGATGCGGTGCAGCAAAATTCCGTTCGAGCCGGAAGGAAGAAAAGGAGTCATTCGAGATCTCGGACGAAACGAGGATCGAGGAAGCGTCGCACGCGTCCGGTACGAGGGAGAAAAGCGGGCAAAAAAGCACATCGCAGAAGAAGGTGAATTCATGCGCGTCGTTACGATATTGGGAACCCGGCCGGAGATTATTCGCCTAAGTTTAATTATCGGCAAGCTTGATCGCTTAGCAGACCGGCATGTACTCGTTCACACGGGCCAGAATTTCTCCCCTAGCTTAAGCGCGGTCTTCTTCGAGCAGCTTGGATTGCGCGCGCCCGATCTGTTGCTGGATGACCGCAAAGAGACGATCGGCGGACAGCTCTCCGTCATGTTCGCTTCCGTGGAACGCTTGTTGCTGAAGGAGCAGCCGGACAAAGTTCTTGTTCTAGGCGATACGAACAGCGCCCTGTGCGCCATGGTCGCGGAAAGGATGGGAATTCCGGTCGTTCATATGGAAGCTGGCAATCGGTGCTTCGACTTGAGAGTGCCGGAGGAGAAGAACAGGCGGATCATCGATTCGGTCTCGACTTATAATCTCCCCTACACCGAGAATAGCAAGAACAACCTATTGCGCGAAGGATTTCCCGTTCAAAGGATATTCAAGTCCGGCAATCCGATCTACGAGGTGCTAAGGCACTATGAGAAACAAGTTGATCATAGCAACGTGCTTGAACGCCTTGGCGTGACATCCGGCCAATATTTGCTGGCGACCATTCACCGCGCGGAGAACGTCGATGATCCGGGGACGCTCAGTGATATCATGGAAGGCTTAAGCCAAACAGCCGAGGAGCACCGGCTGCCGCTCGTTTGCAGCTTGCATCCGCGAACGAAATCGAGACTAACGGAAGAAAACAGAGCGTCTATTCATCCGTTAGTCACGTTTCATGAGCCTTTCTCCTTCTTCGATTTCGTTCGGTTGGAGAAGCATGCCCGCCTTGCCTTAACGGATAGCGGCACCGTTCAGGAGGAGTGCTGCATCTTCGGAGTGCCGACGGTAACGATCCGGCGGACGACGGAGAGGCCGGAAACGGTGGATTGCGGAAGTAACGTCGTAGCGGGACTCCGTCCCGAGGACATTAAGAACGCGGTTAGAATCATGATGTCTTTAAACGATGCTTGGGAATGCCCGGAAGGATATCTGGTGGATAACGTATCCGATAAAGTGGCTAAATTTGTGCTTGGAGGGAAAAGGGATGTTTAAAGATCGGCGTATCCTGGTCACCGGAGGGACCGGTTCATGGGGCTATGAATTGATAAAACAGCTGTTGCCGTTCGGTCCTGCCGAAGTGATCGTGTACTCCCGGAACGAGTCTAGCCAGGTAGCGATGAACCGCGCGTTCGAAGACCCGCGGCTTAGCTTCTGCATCGGCGATGTCCGGGATCGGGAGGCGCTGTCCAAAGCATGCAAAGACGTGGATATCCTCTTCCATCTGGCGGCGCTTAAACATGTTCCGGTGTGCGAGGATCAGCCCTACGAAGCTTTGAAAACGAATGTAATCGGCACGCAGAACGTCATCGAAGCGGCCATTGAGAATAAAGTAAAGCACGTAATTAATATTTCGACCGATAAAGCGGCTAACCCGTCGAACTTCTATGGGATGACCAAGGCGATAGGAGAAAAATTAATCGTCTACGCCAACCTTCTGCGAAGCGACACGAAATTTGTTTGCGTACGCGGCGGTAACGTGCTTGGAACGAACGGCAGCGTCGTGCATCTATTCATGAACCAGATTAAGCATAAGAATCAAATCAGCTTAACGGATCGCGGAATGACTCGGTTTTTCATGACGCTGGAGGAAGCCATTCGACTTCTGTTCAAAGCGACGGCGCAGAGCATCGGCGGAGAAATCTTCGTCATGACGATGCCTACTTGCCGGATCATCGATCTGGCCGATGTATTGATGGACGCGATGGGGAAACGAGTAGACATGGTAGAGACAGGCATTAGACCCGGAGAGAAAATCCACGAGATTCTGCTAACCGAATATGAAAGCTTGAATACGATCGTCTATGACGATCAATATCTCGTTATTCTTCCTACGGTGGACATTCCGGGCTTGCGGAATCATTATGGCTCTTATATTCCCGTGGATTTCGAAAGTTTCTCCTCTAGTCAATCGCTTATGAATAAAGACGAGATTCGAGAAATGCTTGAACGCGGAGGGTTTCTTCAATGAAAATCGCCCTGCTTGGCGGCAATGGAATGGCCGGTCATCTATTGGCGACATATTTGAAGCGAAGCACGGATTACGACATCATCGTTACGGTAAGGCCGCATTCTGGTTCGAACCGAACTTCGGAGGCGCTTCGCGGCCTTCAAGTTCGGGAGCTGGATGTTCGTTCTCTCGAGGAAGTGAGGCGATTCATCGAACATTCGGCTCCCGACCTCATTATCAATGCGGTCGGCATATTGAACCATCAAGCGGAGGATTTTCCTCAGGACGCTTATAAGGTGAACGGTCTGCTTCCGCATTGGCTTCGCTATTGGGGAGAACAGATTGGCGCAAGGCTCGTTCATATCAGCTCCGATTGCGTGTTCTCCGGTTCAAGGGGGCAGTACCGCGAAAGTGACGCTCCGGACGGAACATCGGTTTATGCTCGGTCCAAGGCGCTAGGCGAATTTCGCGACTCCAAACACGTGACGATTCGCACTTCCATCATCGGCCCCGATCATAAGCCTGAAGGAATCGGATTGATGAAGTGGTTTCTTGCTCAGCAAGGGGAAGTGAGCGGGTATCGAAAGGTGTTGTGGAACGGAGTCACGACTCTCGAGCTTGCAAAAGCGACCAAATGGTTGATCGATCACCCGGAAACGGGAGGGTTAGTCCATCTGACCGCCGCAGAAACGGTATCCAAGCACGATCTGCTGCTGTTGATGCAGGAAACCTTCGACAAGAGAAACGTCTCCATTGTGCCTACCGATGAACCGATCATCGATCGAACGCTCATCGCGACTAGGGAGGACTTCGGCTACAAGGCACCCAAATATGCGGAAATGCTGGTTGAGCTTCAGCAGTGGATGGCTGAACCATGACTGCCCGCACCATACTTATCACGGGAGCAGGAGGTTTTACGGGAAGGCACGCTTGCCGTCAGTTCATGAACGCCGGATGGAACGTGATAGGTATCGTTTCTCCGCGTTCTCCGGCAGGAGACGGCATCGAGGCGTCGCATGTGGAAAAATGCGACCTTACCGACGGGGCTGCCGTCATGAGATTGCTAAAGCGAATGGAGCCGACCGCGGTGCTGCATGCGGCCGGGAGAAATGCGGTGGATTACTCATGGAAAGATCCAACCTCGACGATTGCGGTCAACTTCATGTCCACTGTCTACATTTTGGAAGCCGTTCGAGCCATGGGGCCGTGTAAAGTGCTTATTATCGGTTCCATGCTCCGTTCGGAACAAGAGGGAATCTCTGTTCCCGCCCATCCCTATGGCTTCAGCAAAACATTGCAAGCTGAGGTCGCAAAGGCATGGCATCATCTGTACGGATTACCTGTTATGGTCGCAGAGCCCTCGAATTTAATCGGTCCCGGCGGCAGCGCGGGATTATGCGGCAAGATCGCAAGGTGGACGATCGCCGCGGAAGAGGCGGGAGGACAATTGCCGCCATTCCAGCTCTCCTCCTTGCACGAAGCGAGGGATTTCTTGGACGTAAGGGACGCCGTCTCCGCGTATGAGATCGTCTTGGAGGATGGGGTTCCCGGAAGTAATTATGCTTTGGAATCGGGTGCTTTCCGCACGTTAGGGGAAGTACGGCAAACCTTCGACGAGGCATCGAGCATCGTGCTCCCGTGGGTGATCGGCAACGACTCTTCAAGAGCGTCCCCGGCGGCAAGGGATACCTCGTACATTCGCGAACTTGGTTGGAAGCCGGTCTATTCGTTCCGGCAATCGATTCGCGATGCATTAGAGGACGAGCGCAAACGCAGACAGCGGGAAAGGGGAGGATCGCCATCCGATCGTATGGCGTAAAACAGCAGCCGACCGTGACCGTTGTCGTACCCTTCTATAACGATCCTTATCTTCCTGTGGCGTTGGAGAGCGCGCTAGCGCAAACCTACG